>CAYGAO010000414.1:0-1505 GCA_964347715.1 uncultured Acidobacteriota bacterium | reverse complement strand
CCCACCGGATGGCGGCCCGAATCGCTTGCGCGATCCGTTCCGCCCTCTTTCGCGGGGAGGGAGAACCCTCCCCGCACCCCTCCCCGGCGGCGCTGCGCGCCGCGTCTGGACTCGGAGGACTTTCACCACAGCCTGTTAGAGAGGAGATCTCCGTGCGCATCGGCATCAACGGCTTCGGCAGGATCGGGCGGAACATCTTCCGCGCCGTCCTGGACGACGAGGACCTCGAGGTCGTGGCGGCGAACGACCTGACGGATCCCGGGACGCTCGCTCACCTGCTGAAGCACGACTCGGTCGCGGGCCCGTTTCCCGGAACCGTGGGGGTGGAAGGCGACGAGATCGTCACCGGGGCCGCCGGCGGCGCCCGGCGGCGCGTCCGCGTCCTGAGCGAACGCGACCCGGCCGCCCTTCCCTGGGGCGAGCTCGGCGTCGAGATCGTGGTCGAGTCCACCGGGCTCTTCACCGCGCGCGAGCAGGCGGAGAAGCACCTCGACGCCGGCGCCTCGAAGGTAATCGTCTCGGCGCCGGCGAAGGGGGAGGACCTCACCGTGGTCCTCGGCGTGAACGAGGATCGCTACGACCCGGACTCGCACCACATCCTGTCGAACGCCTCCTGCACCACGAACTGCCTCGCTCCCGTGGTCAAGGTGCTCCACGAGGCCTTCGGACTCGAGAAGGGCATCATGACCACGGTCCATTCCTACACGAACGACCAGCGCCTCCTCGACCTCCCCCACGGCGACCTGAGGCGGTCGCGCGCCGCCGGGCTGAACCTGATCCCGACCTCGACCGGCGCCGCCCGCGCGGTGACGAAGGTGCTTCCCGAGCTCGAGGGCCGGCTGGACGGGATCTCCGTCCGGGTCCCGACCCCGAACGTCTCGCTCACCGACCTGACCGCGGTCCTCGAGCGCTCCGCGAGCGCCGAGGAAGTGAACGAGGCGCTCGAGCAGGCGGCCGCGGGCCCCCTCCGGGGGATCCTCGAAGTCTCCCGGGAGCCACTCGTCTCCACGGACTTCCAGGGAAACCCCCACTCGGCGATCGTGGACGCGCCGTTCACGAAGATCGTCGCCGGCGACGCGGTGAAGGTCCTCGCCTGGTACGACAACGAGTGGGGCTTCTCCTGTCGCGTCCGCGACCTGATCCGCTACCTCGCCGCGGCCCCCTCCTGATCCGCCCCGGCGGACCGATCCGGGAACCGCCGCTCCGACATCGGAATCCCGGATCGAGACGGATTCGCGGTGGAGAGGAGGCTCGGCGCGGCGTTCGGCGGGTCACCGGGCGGGCGACGATGGACTCCTTCGAGAGAGCCTGGTACTCGACAGAGTTCCGCCTGGCCTTCGTGGAGCGGAAGGGGACGGCGTTCGAGAACCGGTTCGTCCGGCTGGCCGGGTTCGCGCCGGGTAACGACTTCGAGCGCATCCGACCCGACCAGGCTGTGGAGAAAGTCCCTCGCGCGCCGACGCGGCGCGCAGCGCCGCCGGGGAGGGTCCTCCCTCCCCGCGAAA
>CAYGAO010000413.1:0-1508 GCA_964347715.1 uncultured Acidobacteriota bacterium | reverse complement strand
GCAGTCGATGCCGGTCGATCCGCGTCCGCAGCCGGGAGATGGTGAGAAATCCGGGTTAGAAGGTGGGGTGCATCGCGAGCGCGATCGAGGACTGGATGTCCCAGACCGCCTTCGAGACCGCCTGGCCGATGAGGTCCAGCTTGCACACCTGCTCGATGCGCTGGGTCGCGCGTTCCAGCTCCCGGGCCGAGAGCATCTCTCCCAGGATGCCGCAGGTGTTGGCGAGGCTGATGAGCACGATGTCCCGCGGATCCGGGATCTCGTTGCCGAACAGCACCTCCATGATCCGCAGCTTCACCTCTCGTTCGGCTTCGCCGTCGACGACCGGGTAGCGCCTCGACTGGAACACCCACAGGAACCGGCTCTCCTCGCGCCGCAGAATGCCGCGCTTCACGAGGCGGTCGAGCACGTGCTCCCGGATCTCGTCGACACCGTCGGCGATGTGGTCGATCCAGTGGCGGGCATCGTAGGTCTCCGTCGCCTGCGCGATCTCGGCGAGGATCGGGTCCAGCAGGTCATCGCCGAGGGGGGTCGGATCGACCAGGACGAGCCTTTTGAGATCGGTGTCGATCCGGTTCTCCAGCGCCAGGTCCATCAGCACCGAGCCGGCGAGTGCGCATTGCATCGACCATCCGGGTACGCGCACGAACTCCCCGTCCTCGTCATTGAGGACCAGGAGGGTGATCTCTTCGGCGAAACGAAGGTTCATTGTCACCGCCTCCTTCGGCCCCGCGTTCCGGAAGCGTGCGCTTCGGAGCGGGCCTTCTTCTCCAGCCTCCGTCGTCACCTTCGATTCTAACCGTATCCGATCCGCGCCTTCCAATCGAAGAAAGGCGGCACGCGGTCCGGTTCGGAGCGCATGGGCGTGTGCTCCGACCGCGGACGCCGGAGCACACGCGCGGCCATGGAAGGAACCGTCGCGGACGGACGAAACCGACTGGAGTTCCGGCCACGAATGAGGAGAATATGCGCACCGGGCGACCGGCGTCCGGTGGCTTCGCATCCCGGCCCCGGCGACTGGGCCTCGTGCGAGGGAGGCGGCCTCGGCGGCAGGGGCGTCCGGTCCCGCGCGCCGGGGATGCCGGGTGGTGCTCGGGGCGGCGCGGGAGCTCGGAGGGCGGTCGGTTCCGCACGCGGGAGGTTGTCGAGCGGCCCGTTGCGGAGCGCATCGCCGGGGAGCCCGGAGGGTCCGAAGATGGCCGAGGAACGTTCCGAAGGGTACGAACCGCGACCCGCGCCGGCTACGCCGGGAGGAGCATGGGCATGGCACCCGCCGCTGCCCCTGGAAGGCGTGCCCGTCTTCGTCTGGCCTCCGCGGCCCGCCGCCGCGCTCCGGTATCTCGCCTCCCTGGCCTACCTCGGATCGGTGATCCTCCCGTTCGGAGTGCTCGCCACCCTCTCGTGGTTCTTTCTGCAACCCGCCCTGGAGCGCTGCGTCGAATTCAGGGCGGAGTGGATCCTCCAGATGTTCGCCCGCAACCTGGGGCTCATGCTGCTGGTGGCGGGCG
>CAYGAO010000412.1:0-1525 GCA_964347715.1 uncultured Acidobacteriota bacterium | reverse complement strand
CCGTCGTCGAAGAGATGGGGAACCCCATCGTCCGGGCGGATGCGGGGCGCTTTCCTCACCGGGTGGCGGCCCGAATCGCTGGCGCGATCCGTTCCGCCCTCTTTCGCGGGGAGGGAGGCCCCTCCCCGGCGGCGCTTCGCGCCGCGTCGGTGCCCGGGGGACTCTCACCACAGCTGGCTACCGGGCGGGGCCCGCCACCACGAACTTCTGCGCCCGGCGGCCCTGGTTCACCTCGGCGGTGTAGAAGTTGCCCATCGAGTCCACCACGAGGTTGTGGACCCAGTGGAACTGGCCCGAATAGCGGCCCCGGCGTCCGAACCAGCTCTCGACCTCGAGCGCCTCGCGGTCGATGATGTGGATCCGCTGGTTCGCGCCGTCGGCGTTGTAGAGGTCCTGCTGCATCGGGTCGGGCGAGAGCTCGAGATCCCAGGTGGAGCCATTGCCGAGGGTGTTCCCCTCGACGATCATCTCGTCCACATAGGTCCCGTCCTTCTGGAACACCTGGATGCGGTTGTTCACCCGGTCGGCGACATAGACCAGCCCGTCCCTCGAGATCCGCACCGCGTGGACCGGGGTGCGGAACTGCTGGATCGGTTCGGCGCCGGGCATGAAGGGACCGGTGTCCTCGTCCGAGGGTTCGTTGCCGTAGGCCCCCCAGTGCCGCCGGTACTCCCCGGTTTCGGCGTCGAACACGATGATCCGCTTGTTCAGGTAGCCGTCGGCGACATAGAGCTCGTTCGTCTCGGGGTCCACCTCCATGTCCGCGGGCTGGCCGAGGAACTCGGTGCTGTTGCTGCCCTCGGTCCGCCCCGACTCGCCGATCTGCATCAGGAAGGTGCCGTCGTGGCTGAACTTCAGGACCTGGTGGTCGTCGGGGCCGTTGCCGGCGAGCCAGACGTTGTCGTTGTGGTCCACGAAGATGCCGTGCTCGCTCGCCGGCCAGTCGTAGCCCTCGCCGGGATATCCCTCGGGCCCGCCCCAGTCGTCCAGCAGGTTCCCGTCGGTGTCGAAGACGAGCACCGGCGGCGCCGGGTTGCAACACACCGTGAGCGGCGGATCCTGCATCAGACCGGCCTCGTCGGCGTTCAGGCTGCGCGGACGATGGACGATCCAGATGTGGTCGTGCTGATCCACGGCGATTCCCGAGACCTCCCCGATCAGCCAGTCGTCGGGCAGTATCGGCCACGACGGGTCCACGACGGGAGCGCGGTGGTCATGGGGGTCCATGGCGGGCATGCCGCCCGTGCGTTCGCCGGGCGCCTGGCACCCGAGGGCGATCGCTGCGAGGAGCAGCGGGAAAGGAACGAGCATCCTCTTCATCATGGATTTCCTCCCGGAGTCGGAACAGTGTACGGGAACGCCCCGGCCCCGGTAAACCGGCGCGCCCGGCCCCTCAGCAGCCTGTGGACAAAGCGCCCCGCATGGGAATCCGTCCTCGAAGCGATGGGGAACCCCGTCGTCCGGGCGGATGCGGGGCGCTTTCCCCACCGGATGGCGGCCCGCATCGCTGGCGCGATCCGTTCCG
>CAYGAO010000411.1:0-1541 GCA_964347715.1 uncultured Acidobacteriota bacterium | reverse complement strand
TCCCTCGGCCTGGAGCCTCGCCGTCCAGTCGGCGCGGTATGGGTCGCTCTCGAAACGGAACCGTCGTTTCGAGTCCTTGTCCAGCTCTCCGGAGTAGCGGGCCGTCCTCCTCGTCCCGGCCTTCCGGAAACCGTTCGGCGGCTGTACCTCCACTCCGATGGAGTCGCCCGCCCGGTCGTCCTCGACGAGACCGACCCGGATCCGGACCGTCACCGGGGCGCGGTCCCGGTCGCAGTGCTCGCTGAGCGCGAACCAGACCGAGCCCTCGAGGCACACGAATCCCGCCCCGCTCGGCCGGCGCCGGATATCCGTCTCGATGCTCAGCGGGCGCGTTTCCGGTATCGGCCGGGATCGCCCGGTTCCCGAGACGATCTTGCGCATGATCCGGTCGAATACGGGAAGCGCGACCTGTTTCCGCTTCGGTGGCGGCGGCCGGAGAGCCTTGCGGAAGTCCGCGACTCTCTGCCGGATGCGTTTCCGGATGACGGCGGCGAGTTCGCGCGCCGGTCGGTTGTCGTCTCCCTTGTCGTTCCAGGCGTCGTGGAGCCAGGGTTCCGTGTCGCGCAGATCGCGGTTCACGCCGTCGTCGGCCACGAACACGCCCCGCACGATCGGGCTCGCCGCCCCCCGGAACCCGAAGCTCAGGTACTCCACGACCATGCGCGGACGGCGCATCAGGGCGACCAGGCTCTCGTCGCTCGCGGCCTCGTCGGCGCCGCCGCTCTCGTCCGGAAACGACCACTCGGGGCTCGTGATGAGCGCGAGCGTCCCCGCCAGGGTCCGCTGGTCCCCGGCGTGGATCCGGTGGATGCGCCGATTCGGATCGTTGCCGATCCCCTTCGACGGAGGAGCTCCGGCGTGCCCGCAGGCCTCGACGAACGGACGGAAATCCGAATCCCGGCGAGGGCGCGGGGAGACCCGGGACCCGTCCTCCCGCTCGATCGTCACATCGAACGGGAGTGATTCGTCTTCGAGCGCCGGCCACCAGGACCGGACGACGGCCTGCTCGAGGTCATCCGGGGTGATCGTCGGCTCGATCAACAGGAAGCTCGTTCCGGTCCCGAGGTCGTCGGGGGGGCCGAGGCCTGCGGGGCGACGTGGCTGGAGACCGAGGTCCGACGCGATCCGGTCGGCCTCCTCGTTCTCGAAGGGCCGGGGCCCGTCGGCTGCCCGCGAGTCGAAGAAGGCCATGCCGGTGCAATCGGCGCCGGTGGAACGATGTGCGCCCCAGTAGGTGACCCCCAGGAGCCGCCGGGTGACGCCCGGATCGTCAGGCCGCTCCCGGAACGAGGTGTAGGCGACGAGGATCCGCGGCCGGGAGCCCCGGATCAGACCCACCTTGCCGAACCCGAAGGAACCCCCGGTCTCGGCGCTCCCGCCCCGGTGTCCCAACCCGACGAGGGCCTTGTAGAGCTTCGACTCGGCGCCCCTCCACGGTCCGTACATGCCCATCGTGGAAGTCTCCTCGACGAAGAGGACCGGGAGGCTCTCCCCGGAGCGGAGTTCGTCGAGACAGAGGGACTCCGCGAGGTCCAGATCCT
>CAYGAO010000410.1:0-1549 GCA_964347715.1 uncultured Acidobacteriota bacterium | reverse complement strand
CCGGACGACCGGGTTCCCCATCTCTTCGAGGACGGATTCCCATGCGGGGCGCCTTATCCACCGGCTGTCAGAACTGGCTCAGGAACCGGAGATCGTTCTCGGCGAAGCGGCGGATGTCCCGGATGCCGTGCCGCAGCATGGCGATCCGCTCCACGCCGAGTCCGGCGGCGAAGCCGGTGAACGCCTCGGCGTCGTAGCCCATGTTCCCGAGGATCTCGGGGTGGACCATCCCCGCCCCGAGGATCTCGATCCAGCCGGAAGGGCTGCTCACCGAGACCTCGACGCCGGGTTCGACGAACGGGAAGTAGTCGCAGCGGAAGCGGATCTCGCGTTCTTCGCCGAAGAGGCGGCGGGCGAACTCGTAGAGCGTCCCCTTCAGGTGGGCGAGCGTGAGCCCCCGGTCCACCGCGAGCACCTCGACCTGGGTGATCATCCATTCGTGGGTCGCATCGGTCGCCTCGTTCCGGTAGGTCTTCCCCGGAGCGACGAGCCGGATCGGGGGTTCGTGGGCCTCCATGAACCGGATCTGGCTCGGCGAGGTGTGGGTGCGGAGCAGCAGCGGCTGGTCGCCCTCGCCCGCGGCCTCCAGGTAGAAGGTGTCCATCGCGTCGCGGGCCGGATGGTCGGCGGGGATCCGGAGCGCCTCGAAGTTGTGGTAGTCGGTCTCGATCTCGGGTCCCTCGACCGGGTGGAACCCCATCGAGGCGAAGGCCGAGACGATCGCCCGCTCGGTCCGGGTGAGGGGGTGGAGCCCGCCCTTCGGAAGCGGCCTTCCCGGCAGGCTCACATCGAGCGGCCGGAGTCCCTCGAGGCGGCGGGTCTCCAGCCCGTCGCGCTTCTCCCGGAGCGCCTCGCCGAGGCGGTTCTTCGCTTCGTTCAGGAAGCGTCCGGCCCGGGCGCGGGCCGCCGGATCGAGTTCGCCGAGCCCCCGGAGCTCCCGGGCGAGCCGCGATCGCCGCCCGAGATGTTCCGCGCGCCAGGCGTCGAGCTCGCGCTCCTCGGCGAGCGCGGCGAGCGAGGCGAGCGCCCGGGACACCTCCTCCGGGGTCAGCGAACCCGGAATCCCGCCCGTCACGCGCGTTCGCCGCCCGGCGCGCGACGGACTCGGATCATGTCGCCCCGCATGGTATCCGCAGATCCGCGGCCCCGGCGCGGTTTGACAGGGGGCGCGGCAGAACCTATAGTTCTCTGCTCACCCACGACGGACGCGGGGTGGAGCAGTCTGGTCAGCTCGTCGGGCTCATAACCCGAAGGTCGCGGGTTCGAATCCCGCCCCCGCCACCGTCGCTTCTTGGGGAGTCGGCCTCGTGAGACAGTCCGGGGCGGCGGGCTTGCGGTCGAGACATCCGGGGCGGCGAACGCCAGCACGCGCCAGACGGCGGCGAGTCATGAGTCAGCGGCGCGCGGGCGCCTCCTCCCTCTCGCGCGCCCAGCGACGCCCGACGCCCGGTCACGAGTCTCCGACCTGCGGGCGCCTCCACCTTTCCCCCGCCCAACGGCGCCCGACGGCCCGGTCGTGAGGCTCCCGGCCACCTGGCCCCTTCCCCCT
>CAYGAO010000409.1:0-1554 GCA_964347715.1 uncultured Acidobacteriota bacterium | reverse complement strand
CGCATCCGCCCGGACGATGGGGTTCCCCATCTCTTCGACGACGGATTCCCATGCGCGGCGCTTCGTCCACCGGCCGGTAGGACCACGACACCGGCGAACGCGCTCCCGCGCGCCGGGCGCCCGGCCCGGCGCGCCCTCGTTCCGGGGCGGCGAATCCGTTCGGTCCGGACCCGAGCGGTCCCGGCCCTGGCGGCGCTCGCGCTGCTCGCGTCGCGTCCGGCGGCGCCCCACGACATCCCGGACGAGGTCCGGATCCCGGTATTCGTCCGCGAGCAGGGTGGCGAGCTGCACCTGCTCGCCCGGGTCCCCCTCCTGCTGCTCGCGTCGCTGAACGTCCCCAAGTGGGGCGCCGGTTACCTGGATTTCGCCCGCGCGGACCCGGTGCTCCGTCGCGCCGGCGAGGCCTTCGCCGCCGAGGCCCCGCTCTTCCATCCCGACGGCAGCATCGCCCCGGCCACGCTCGCCGGCTTCCGGGTCGCGCTTCCCTGGGACCGTTCCTTCACTTCCTTCGAGGCAGCCCGCGAAGCCGTGCTCGCGCCGCCGCTCCCGGCGGACACCCAGGTCTTCTGGAACCAGGGATTCCTCGACCTCTACCTCACCTATCCGGCCCCCCGGTCGGGGAGCGTCTCCATCGAATGCGGGGTGGCGCCGGGATTCGGCGACCGGGTGGCGCTCGACCTGCTCTACGAGCGACGGGACGGCGAGGGCGGCGAGTGGAAGAGCAACCTGTTCCACATCAGCGTTCGCGAAGGCCGGGTGGCGCTCGACCCGTCGCCGTTCCAGGCGTTCTTCGCCTTCTTCCGCTCCGGGGTCGAACACATCCTCACCGGCTGGGACCACCTGCTGTTCCTGCTCTGCCTGATCGCCCCATTCGGGCGGCTCGGGCACCTCCGGCGGCTGCTCCTGATCGTCACCGGGTTCACCGTCGCGCACTCGGTCACCCTCGTCGCCGCCGCGCTCGGCCACGCCCCGGAGGCGGGGTGGTTCCCGCCGCTGGTGGAGGCCGTGGTGGCGCTCTCGATCCTCTACACCGCCGCCGAGAACCTGATCTCGGCGAGCGTGGGCCGTCGGGCGGTGCTCGCCTTCGCGTTCGGCCTCTTCCACGGCTTCGGCTTCGCGTTCGCGCTCGGGGAATCGCTCGCCTTCGCCGGGGACCACATCCCGCTGGCGCTCTTCTCGTTCAACGTCGGGGTCGAGGCGGGACAGGCGGCGGTCGTGCTCGCGATCCTGCCGCTGCTCCACCTCGCGGGCGGTTCAGAGAGCCCCCGGTTCGCCGTGAACGCGCTGCTCTCGGTTCTCGCCGGGCACGCCGCCTGGCACTTCGTCGAGCCGCGCCTCGGCGAGTTGTCGCGGGCGTGGATCCTCGCGGGGGGAGCTCGCCCGTCGTGGGCCTGGCTGGTCGTCCCGCTGGCGATCCTCGGGATCCTGGGCTGGGCGGTGGTCTGGGTGCGTCGCCGGCGCTGACCGGCCGTGGCGAAAGTCCCTCGGGTACCGACGCGGCGCGCAGCGCCGCCGGGGAGGGCCGCCGGGGCGGGGGGCCGCCCCCGCCCACCC
>CAYGAO010000408.1:0-1561 GCA_964347715.1 uncultured Acidobacteriota bacterium | reverse complement strand
CCGGACGACGGGGTTCCCCATCTCTTCGAGGACGGATTCCCATGCGGGGCGCCTTATCCACCGGCCGTGAAGGCGCGCCCGCGGGCGTTCGCCCGGCGCGCGTCCGCCTGCTGCGGGCGCTGCCGGAGGTCTTCGTGGGCGCCGACGCGCGCGAGGGACTCGACGGCCGGCGCGGCCTCCTCTACGGCCAGAAGCGGCACCGGCAGGTGGATGTGCTCGGGTTCGAACCGGCGTCCGGGGAGGGCGCCGGGCTGCGGGGCCTCGTCGAGCGCCGCCTGGACCTCGGAGACCTCTCCGGCTGGCGCGTCGTCGGTGTCGCGGTCACCGCCACGGATCCGGTGGAACACGAGGAACTGCTGCTCGAGGGGCTCGTGGCCGGCGATGTCGTGCTCGCGGGGAAGGGGGCGGCGCGAGTGCTCGTCCACCGCGGCGACGCGCTGTCCCCCGCCCCCGGCGGAAGTCGTCGTCGAGCCCGGCAGCCCTCCCCGGCGGAAGCGGCCAGCCGGAAGGAATCGTGAACCCGGCCCCCCGGGCGACGGGTCCGTTTCAGGAGTTCTTCGCGAGGATCTCCCGGATGCGCTCGCGGGCCCGTTCCACGAACTCGCTGTCGGCGAACTCCTCGACGATCTTCTGGTAGTGGACGAGGGCCTCGCTCTCCCGTCCGCAGTCGGTCAGCGCCCGCGCCAGGCGCGCCCGCACCTCGTCGTTCCGGTCGAATCCGGGGTGGCTCGCCAGGATCTCCTCGAGCCGGGGAATCGCGCCGCGGCACCAGTTGCGGTGGTCCTGGTAGAACTCGGCCTTGAGCAGCATCGAGGTGGCGAGGTCGTTCTCGCAGGTGGCGAGGTGCTCCTGCGCCTCCTCGGCGTAGCGCGAGTTCGGGTAGAGCTCGAGCAGCTTGCGGAACTCCTCCGCCGCGAGGCGGGTGTCTTCCTGATCGCGATCGGCGCTCCGGCGCTGGCGGAAGTGTCCGTGGGCGAGCTGGAACTGCGCGTAGTCGGCGCGCGGGTGGTTCGGGAAGAAGGTCAGGTAGTCGCGGTACTCCGAGGCGGCGAGGAGCGCGTTCTGCGCACCCCGCTGGTTGTTGAAGGTGTCGGCGATCCCGAGGCGCGCATCGCCGGCGAACTGGCTCCGCGGGTAGCTGTCGAGGAGCTGGCGAAACCAGGTGCGAGCGGTTTCCCAGTCCCCGTCCTCGAGGCTCTGCTGGCCGAGCGCGAGGAGGCGCCGATCGGCCTGCGCCCCGGTCGGGATGTCGCCGAGGTCGCGCGAGCTGCAACCGGAGAGCACTCCGACTGCGAGTCCCGCCGCGGCGACGACCGCGGGCAGCTGCTCTGGGAGCGACGGGAAGGAGACCACGGAGACGATGGACCGGATCAATGCTAGCAACCTGTGGACAAGGCGCCCCGCAAGGGAAACCGTCCTCGAAGAGATGGGGAACCCCCTCGTCCGGGCGGATGCGGGGCGCTTTCCCCCCAGGATGGCGGCCCGAATCGCTCGCGCGATCCGTTGCCGCCCTCTTTCGCGGGGAGGGAGGACCCTCCCCGGCGGCGCTTCGCGCCGCGTC
>CAYGAO010000407.1:0-1571 GCA_964347715.1 uncultured Acidobacteriota bacterium | reverse complement strand
GGAGGGAGGACCCTCCCCGCCCCCCTCCCCGGCGGCGCTTCGCGCCGCGTCGGCGTGCGAGGGACTTTTTCCACAGCCTGCTGAACCCGCGATGGAGAGCCGCCCGGCGACGGATTCCGGCGCCCCGGCGCCCGGGGGCGGCGGGGGGAGTTTCTTCGACCTGCTCCGGGAGCCGGCGATCTCGGTCCGGCTCCACTCCGGGTGGCGGCTCGGCCGCTCGGAGGACGGGAGGGCGTTCACGGCGACGAACGCCGAGGGGTTCGAGATCCCGGTCGGCCCCGTCGTCGCGAGCCGGGTCCCCGCTACGGAACTCCTCGCCGCCGGCGCGCCCCTGGCGCGGCTCCGGGACGCAGCGCTCGCCGCCGGGGGATCCACGGAGGCCGCCGGGCTCGTGCTGTGGGTGCAGCGGCTGGCGGCCTGGGGGCTCGTCGAGTTCGTCCTCATCGGGGAAGACGGCGAGCGGGGGGTGGTGGCGCCCCAGTGGGCCGGGTTCGCGCCCGAACTCGCCCCGGAGATCCCCGCCGGCGACCGGCCGCTCGGACGCTTCGCCTTCCTGCGCCGGAGCGAAGCGGGCTGGACGGTCGAGTCCCCGCTCGCGGGGGCCCGGCTGCTCCTCGGCCGGCTCGCGGACCTCGAGGCTCCGGTGGTGCGGCGGTTCCTCGCCGCGGCCGGATTCCTCGCCGAGGAGCCCGCCGGAGCCCGGGGCGAGGCGCTCCGGATGTGGGAGTTCCACGACCTCGCCTTCCACATGCGCCACACCGTGGGCTGGCACCGGGACCCGATGGGCGCCCAGTTCCCCTGGATCGGCGAGATCGCCCCCGCGCCGGCCTCGAGGCCCGCGTGGTCCGGCGCGAGGATCTCCCTGCCGCGGGCTCCCGAGGGTCGGGAGGGCTTCGCCTCGGTCCTCGAACGCCGCCGCTCCGAGCGGAAGTACGACGAGGACCATCCGATCTCGCTCGCCGATCTCGGGGCCCTGCTCGACCGGGCGGCCCGCATCCGCGACTCCTCGTCCGTCGTGGTCGAGAACGGTTACGGCCGGAAGGCCGATTTCGAGATCACGCGGCGGCCCTATCCGAACGGCGGGGCCAGCTACGAACTCGAGATCTACCCGGTCGTGGACCGCTGCGCCGATCTGGCCTCCGGCCTCTACCACTACGACGCGAAGGAGCACGCCCTGGTCCTGATCCGGGAGCGGAATCCCGACCTCGAGGCGATCTTCGAGAGCGCCCACATCTCGACCGCCCGCCAGGCTCACCCGCAGATCGTGCTCGCCATCGCCGCCCGGTTCGCCCGGGTGATGTGGAAGTACCGGTCGATCTCCTACGCGGTGATCCTGCGGAACACCGGGGCGCTCTACCAGACGCTCTACCTCGCGGCCACGGAGCTCGGGCTCTCGCCGTGCGGGATCGGAGCCGCGGATGCGGCGCTCTTCGCGCGGGCCACGGGGCTCGATCCGTTCGTCGAGGGCGGCGTCGGGGAGTTCATCCTCGGCGGGCGCCCCGCCACCGGCCGGGCGTAGCAGGCGGTGGAGAAAGTCGACGCGGCGCGCAGCGCCGCCGGGGAGGGGTGCG
>CAYGAO010000406.1:0-1577 GCA_964347715.1 uncultured Acidobacteriota bacterium | reverse complement strand
CGCGAAAGCGGGCGGAACGGATCGCGCAAGCGATTCGGGCCGCCATCCGGTGGGGGAAGCGCCCCGCATCCGCCCGGACGACGGGGTTCCCCATCTCTTCGAGGACGGATTCCCATGCGGGGCGTTTGATCCACGGGCTGCTAGTCTCCCGGCGCCTCGGAGTGGCGCCGGGGCGCTCGCATCGCCCCCGATCACTCGTCCATCTCGAAACGGAACTCCGGCGCCGTGTCCGTTGGCTCTCGCCCAGAGGCCGGGCCCGCGACGCGATGAGCCCGGGGAGTGCGCCCCGGGACCGCCTCCTCGGGTACGCTCCCCGGCTCCTCGGGGTCGCGGCGCTCTTCGTCGTCTTCCTCGGGGCCATCCACGGGCTCGGCCAGGGGTTCCAGGGACTCGGGGCGGGACTCCTGGATCGCTTCTTCGAGGCCTCCCGCAACCCCTTCATGGGCCTCCTCATCGGGATGCTGGCGACGACCCTGCTCCAGAGTTCCTCGGTCACCAGCTCGCTGATCGTGGGCTTCGTCGCGGCGCCGGGTTCGCCGCTCCCCTTCGAGAGCGCGATCCCGATGGTGATGGGCGCGAACATCGGTACGACCGTCACGAACACCTTCGCCGCCCTCGGCCACCTCCGGGAGCGCGAAGAGCTCCGGCGCGCCTTCTCGGTGGCGACGAGCCACGACATGTTCAACCTCCTCGCCGTGGTCGTGCTGCTGCCGGTCGAGCTCGCGACCGGCGTGCTGGCCCGCTCGTCCACGGTGATCGCCGAGGCCTTCTCGGGACTCGGGCTCATCGGCGCCGGGTTCGACTACCAGAGCCCGCTGAAGGGCGTCATCCAGGTCGTCCCCCGGCCGATCGAGTGGGCCGCCGCCCGCCTCGCGAGCGGGGGTGAAGGCGGGGCGGCGATCCTCGCGGTCGGCTCGGCGGCGCTCCTCGTGGTCTCGCTCGGCCTCCTCGTGCGCACGCTCGAGGGGCTCGCCGCCGGGCGCGCCGAGGCGTCGCTCCACCGGGTCCTCGGCCGGAACGCCCTGCTCGCGATGGCGGTCGGGGCGCTCGCCACGATCCTCGTCCAGTCGAGCTCGGTGACCACCTCGATGCTCGTCCCGCTCGCTGGCGCCGGGTTGCTGCTCCTCGACGACGCCTTCCCGGTGACCCTCGGCGCGAATGTGGGCACGACCGTGACCGCATTTCTCGCCGCGCTCGCGGTCTCCGGCCCGAACGCCCACTGGGGCTTCCAGCTCGCGGTCGTGCACCTGCTCTTCAATGTGATCGGGATCGCCCTGATCTATCCGGTGCGCCGCATCCGGGAGATCCCGCTCGCCGCGGCGCGCGGGCTCGCCGAGATCGCGGTCCGGAACCGCGCGCTCGCCCTCGCCTATGTCGTCGGGGTCTTCTACGGGATCCCCGCCCTCCTGCTGCTCCTGAGCCGATCGTTCGGGTCCTGAAGTTTCCGGCGTCCGTTCGAGGGTTGCGCCTCCGGCGGGTTCGGAAGCTCCGGCGTCCGTGCTCCGGGGCGCGGTTTCGGTTTCGGCGATCCCGGCGTCTGGATGGTGTTCGGAGGGCCGGGACGCGGGCGGGGATCC
>CAYGAO010000405.1:0-1588 GCA_964347715.1 uncultured Acidobacteriota bacterium | reverse complement strand
TTCCCCATCTCTTCGAGGACGGATTCCCATGCGGGGCGCTTTGTCCACCGGCTGCGAGATGGGCGGCGGTCTCGGCGAACCCCGGGTGCTCGTCGTCGGACATCTCACCGAGGATCTCGTCGCCGGCGGCTCCCGGCTGGGCGGGGCCGCCGCGTTCGCCGGCCTCCTCGCCCACCGTTTCGGGGCGCCCACGACCGTCCTGACCGCGGTGGACCCGGACTTCCCGTTCCTTCCGGAATTCGAGGGCATCCGGATCCGGCGCGTGCGCTCGGACGAGCGAACCCGGTTCGAGAACCGCTACGCGCCCGACGGAACGCGGGAGCAACGGATCCGGAGCCGGGCCGCGCCGATCCCGGGAGCGCGGCTCGCGCGGGAGGTCGGCGCGCTCCCGGAGGGATCGGCCGTCCTCTACGCCCCGGTCGCGGACGAGCTCGGGGAAGGCCCCCTTCCCCGCCCGGCGGGACCCGGCGGCTTCGCCGCCGCGGGGCCCCAGGGTCTCCTGCGCCGCTGGGACCAAGACGGCCGGATCCGGCTCGCGTGGCCGCCGGGACTCGCCGGGAGACTGACCGGGCTGGATCTGGTCTCGCTCGCCGAGGCGGAAGCGGCGGGGGCGCCCGACCTCCCGGTCCGCCTCCTCGCGATCACGCAGGGAGAACGGGGGGCGCTGGTGCGACGCCCCGGTCGTCCCGACCTCCGGATCCCGCCGGCGCGGGCGGCGGAGCGAGATCCGACCGGCGCCGGCGATGTGTTCGCCGCGGCGCTCGCGGTCTCGCTCTGGAGCGGAACGCCGCTCCGGGAGGCGGGACGGCTCGCCGCGGCCGCGGCGGCTCTCACCGTCGAGTCGCCGGGAACCGCCGGCGTCCCGAGCCTCGCCGAAGCGGCCCGGCGCGCGGTCAGCGGGTCAGCGCCGGGATCGCCCGCGGGCTGACCCGGGCGCCGGTGACTCGCCAGGCCCAGATCCCCCGGCGCTCGAAGAGGATGTCCGCCCAGATGGGATCCGCGTCGGAATCCGCATCCGGATCGTCCCCCTCGCTCGCCACGCCGAGCCGCACGGTGAAGTCGTTCCACCCCTCGTAACCGGCGCTCACCGACACGCCCCCCGCGCCCTCGGGGCTGCTGCCGAGGTCGAGGAACAGCGACCATCCGGTCGCCCCCACCGGACGATCGCGGAGCGCCCGGTCCATCCCCTCGGGGCTCACGAAGCGGTCGATCATCGCCTCTCCGACGGCGACCGCGAGCTGACTCCCGAGATCGGGCTCCGGCTCCGAATCCGCTTCCGCAGCGCGATTGCCCGCGGCGCGGTCGCGCGCCCGCCGGCTCGCGGAAACGGTCCGTCGCAGCTCGCCCTTCAGGTTCTCGCGGACGGACTCGAAGTCCACCAACTCGTCGAGGGCCTCGGCGTCCCCCGAGGCGACGGCTTCCCGGATGCTCCAGGCTGCGAAGTAGGGACCGAGATAGATGCTGGCCCCGAGAGCCAGGAGCCCGGCCCACGCGAGCAGCAGCTGCAGCCGGCGGCGGCTCACTTCGACAATACTAACAGCCCGTGGAAAAAGTCCCCCGCATCCGCACCGCTCCGGGAAGGGAACCG
>CAYGAO010000404.1:0-1604 GCA_964347715.1 uncultured Acidobacteriota bacterium | reverse complement strand
CGGGCGCGAGGCGCCTCCCGTTTCGTCCACCTGCGGTCAGGTCTCGCTTCCGGAGGCTTTCGGGTAGCCTGCACCGACCTGCATGACGAACGCGGCGTCGCTCCACGAGAGCTGGGAGAGCGAGGTCCAGGCGGCCTGGCTCTACCGGGTGCTCGCCGAGATCGAGACCGGCGAGCGGAAACGGCTCTTCGAGGCGCTCTCGGTGGATGCGCTCGAACAGAGCCGGGCCTGGGTCCGGGCGATCGAGGAGGCGGGCGGCGAGGCTCCGGGCGCGTACGAGGCGCCGTTCCGGGTCCGGCTGGTGGCGAGTCTCGTCCGGCGGATCGGCCCTCGCTCGCTGCTTCCGGCCCTCGCCGCGCTCAAGGTGCGGGGGCTCTCGGTGTACCGCTCGGCGCCATCGAGCCTCGAAGTCCTCGCCGAGCGGGAGCGCGAGCCGTCGCGCCCGGCGCCGGGGAGCCATCTGCTCGGCGAGGAGCAGCGGCACCTCTACGCGCGCGGCGTCGTCGCGCTCCACGCGGCGATCTTCGGGATGAACGACGGGCTGATCGCGAACACCGCGCTCGTCCTCGCCGTCGCCGGGGCCGGCGGCGGGGCGACGGTGGCGCTGCTCGTGGGGGTCGCCGGGATGCTCGCCGGTTCGATCTCGATGGCCGCGGGCGAATACCTCGCGGTGCGCTCCCGGATCGAGCTCTTCGAGCGGCAGATCGCGCTCGAAGAGGAGGAGCTGCGGCTCTACCCCGACGACGAGGCGGAGGAACTCGCGCTCATCTTCGAGGCTCGCGGGCTCGCCCGGGAGCAGGCGCGGGCGCTCGGCAAGCGTCTGATCGCCGAGCCGGCGCGGGCGCTCGAGGTGCTGTCGCGGGAGGAACTCGGCCTGAATCCGGACGACCTGGGCTCGCCGTGGGCTTCGGCGCTCGCGTCGTTCGGGAGCTTCGCGGTCGGGGCCTCGATCCCCCTCCTCCCGCTCGCGGGGATGGCGGCGCCGGGCGCGTTCGCGCTCGCCGGGGGCCTCGCGACGGCGGCGCTCTTCGCGTCGGGGGCGGCGACGAGCCTCTTCACCGGGCGCGGCGCGCTCCGCAGCGGGGTCCGGCTCGCCGCCGTCGGCGGGGTGCTCGCGGGGGCGTTCTTCGGACTCGGTCGTTTCGTCGCGGCGGCGCTCCTCGGCTGAGGCGGGAGTGACTCTCTGCCGCGTCCTTCCGCTCCTCCTCCTGCTGGCCGGATGCGGGTCGGAGGGAACCCCGGCGGCAACCGTCCCGGAACCGTCGCCGGCGCCTCCGGCCGAGCCCGAGCCGGGTCCGTTCGAACTCCCGGACGACCCCGAGGCGCTCTTCCTCGAGGTGTGGCGGCCTCCGGGGTTCGTCCCGGTCGAGTTCGCACTCGGGAGGCCGCCGCTCTACGCGCTGACCGTGGGCGGCGGCCTCTTCTTCGAGGGGCCGATTCCGGAGATCTGGCCGGGGCCGATCCTCCCGGATATCCGCGCGGCGCAGCTCGCCGAGAACGAGGTCGCGGAGGTGATCGCCGCGATCGCAACCACGGTGCTGCCCGCGGCGCACGACCTCCTGATCCGCCAGCCGTCCGGGGGACCGATCCTCGCGGAGATCCCG
>CAYGAO010000403.1:0-1606 GCA_964347715.1 uncultured Acidobacteriota bacterium | reverse complement strand
CCCGAGCACATCACGATCACCGACAACGCGATCATCCCGCTCAAGGAGCGGGTGGCGGACCGGTTCTACGACCCGGTGCGGAACCTCTTCCGGATCATCGGCGGCCGCTGACGCCTCCGGGCGGGCGGGGATCGCGCCGCCTCGTCTCCCCGGCGCGGCGCCTTCCGCCCCGGAGAGCCGGCATCCGGTTGCGAACCTCCGCCGGGGTTCGGCAGAATCGGCGGCAACTGTCCGGCTCTGCCGGAAGGGAGGAGACGACCATGAACATGACCGCGATCATCAAGGGCGGCCTGGTGGCCGGAGTGCTCATCAATGTGAGCGAGTTCGTCCTGAACACGATGGTGGTTCCGGTCGCCGCGGAGGCGGCGGGTTCCATGCTCTTCTGGGTCGTCTACGCCTTCGTGCTCGGCCTCTTCGTCGCCTACATGTACGCGCTGGTCCGGCCCCGCTGGGGTGCGGGGCCGAGGACGGCCATCTGCGCCGGGATCATGGTGTGGCTCCTGCACACGCTCCTCCCGACGGCTGGCGCGGCGAACATGGGGCTCGTGGACCTGAACTTCCTCGGGGTGGTCTGGACCTTCGTCGAGATGAGCGCCGCCGGCTTCCTGGCCGGGATGCTCTACACGGAAGCCTGACCGGCGGTGAAGAAAGTCCCTCGCGCGCCGACGCGGCGCGAAGCGTCGCCGGGGAGGGTCCGCCCTCCCCGCGAAAGCGGGCGGAACGGATCGCGCCAGCGATTCGGGCCGCCACCCGGTGGGGAAAGCGTCGCGCATCCGCCGGGACGACGGGGTTCCCCATCTCTCCGAGGACGGAGCCCCATGCGGGGCGTTTCGTCCACCGGCTGCTGACCCCTTCGGGGAGGGTTCACCCCTCCCGATGACCGAGCACGCTCCGGGCGCGCCGGACCTCTTCGGCGCGCCCGGCCCGCGTGGCCGCCTCGAGGAGCCCCCGGTAGCCGTCGAGGTTCGCCGGATCGCGGTCCACCGCCTCCCGGTAGAGCCTGACCGCCTCGGGGAAGCGCCCGGCGGCCCGCTCGAAGGCGGCGAAGTTCGCCCAGTGGAAGGCGGGTTCCGGCGCCCGCTCGACGAGCGCGCGGAACGCCTCCCGCGCCGCCTCGGCCTCGCCCAGCTCGGCGAGGGCCACCGCACGGACCCGGAGGGCGCGTTCCGTTTCCGGGCGCTCGGCGAGGATCGCGGCGGCGCGCTCGGCCGCCTCGGCGAAACGGCCCCGGCGCAGGCTGATCTCGGCGAGCCACGCCGCCGCTTCCGCATCGCGCGGGTCGGCCCGGAGCGCGATGCGCGCGAACGCCTCGGCGGAGTCCGGGAGCCCGCGCTCGACCTGGATCCCGATCGCCAGCAGCAGCGCCTCGCGATCCGCCGCGGGCGCGGCTTCGAGCGCCGTCGCGGCGGCGTCGGGCCGGCCGGCGCGGAGCAGGAGCCGGGCGAGCGCGGCCGGAGCGGCGCCCACGCGACGCAGGATCTCCTCGGCCTCGGCCACCCTCCCGCTCGCCAGCGCCGCCTCCACGAACACCCCGGCGGCGTCGGGATCGAGTGCGAGCGCCTGCCCGGCGAGCTCGAACGCCCAGTCCGGGCTCCGGGCGGACAGC
>CAYGAO010000402.1:0-1640 GCA_964347715.1 uncultured Acidobacteriota bacterium | reverse complement strand
GCGACGCCGCGAACACCGCCCGCGACCGGGGCCCCAGCGCGGCGATCTCCACCCCCGACGGGGGCGCCGGCGGCGGCGGCGGAACCGCCCGAGCGGGGCGCAGCCGCCGGAGAACCGCTCCCCCGATCCAGCGGACGAACCGCCAGGCCGCGCGCGGACCATCGATCCGCGCGAACTCGGCGCCGAACCGCTCCCACCCCCGGACCACTGGCCCGGCCGCCGCGCCGCCCGCGGGAACGGTCTTCCCCCTCCCGGCCGGCGCCGACTCCAGGTCCCCCGGCGGGATCGTCACCACCTCGCCGAAGTCGGCGGCCTCCCACGATGTCCGCTGCGCCCGGTGGAGCGCCCACGCCCGCGCGATCGAAGCCCGCGAACCGTCCGGAAACACGCACCGCCCGAACACCGCCGTCCCGAGCGCCGTGCTCAGCCTGCGCACCACATCCCTGGCCAGCCGCCGCTCCGCCGGCAGCGTCACCTGGAACGGAGACGCCGGAAACTCCAGGAGCGCCGGGCAGGGCGGCGCCACCCGCACCCGCGGGTCCGGACCCAGCTGGCATTCGAGCCACGCCCGGCCCGCATGGTCCGCCGGCAACTCCAGCCGAACCACCAGATCGTGCGGCGGACCCCGCAGCACCCGCTCGACCACCTTCAACAGGTCCTTCGCCGGCAACACGCCCCCACGGATCGTCACCACGAACCGCGGCACCGTGAAGACGCGTCCCTGCGACTCGCTCCGGAACCGCGGGTGCGCGACCAGGTGAGCCAGCTTCGCCCGCGCCAGCTCCTGACTCCGCTGCTTCGCCGCCCGACCGTCTTCCCACGAACCCTGGTGCCAGGCGAAAGCGTCCCGCACCGGCACGAACAGCCCGCCCCGCGTGAACGCCCGATACCCGAACTCCGTGTCTTCCCCGCCCCACTCCGTGAACGACTCGTCGAACCCGCCCACCAGCCCGTAGAACCCGCGACGGATCCCGAAGTTCCCCCGCGCCACGACCTGGAACAGATCGTCCGCCGTCGAGGTCAGCTCGTCGGTGCGTCGCAGGTGGCTCTCGACCCACGAGCGTTCGGTCCGGTCCATCGAGCGGTCCGCGAACAGCTCGGTCAGGGTCCCCGGGCGGTTCCGGATCGCCGCCGCGTCCGCCCCCTCCACCGACACATGCGCCCGCAGCCCCAGCGTCAGCGCGTCCGGTAACACGTGATGCCAGCGCGCGTGCGCCAGCAGCCAGCCCGCCTCCGGCAGCATGTCCCCGTCGAGGAACAACAGCACCTCGTGCGCCGCCGCCCGCGCCCCCGTGTTCCGCGCCCGCGCCAGCCCGAAGCCCCGGTCCTCCTGCCGCACCACCCGCACCGCGAACGGCGCCCGCTCGATCAGCGACCGACCGACCTCCGAAAGCGGCTCCGGCGAACCGTCGTCCACCACCACCACCTCGAACAGCTCCCGCGGCCAGGTCTGCCGCTCGAGCGCCGCCAGCGTCCGCCCCAGCTCTTCGAGCTGCGCGTAGTACGGCACGATCACGCTCACCGGCGACTCCGGCCGGAACTCCGCCAGCGAAGGCAACTCCACCCGCCGCCAGTCGTTGTACCGGAGCGGCCCCACCGACTCGGGCGGCCCCGTCATCCGACCCCCCGCAGCCGGCGCA
>CAYGAO010000401.1:0-1650 GCA_964347715.1 uncultured Acidobacteriota bacterium | reverse complement strand
CGCCCGCGCGGTCGGTCGGGCCATCCTGCCGTTCGCGGCTTTCGCCTCGGTGTATCTCCCGTTTCTCCTCGTCGTCGTGCCGTTGACGACGAATCGCCCGCTGATCGGCAGATTTCTCACCCCACTCTGGGTGCCGCTCCTGTTGACGGTCGTCTTTCTGCTGGACAGGTTGCTGCACCGTGAAGTCCGAGGCGGGATGGCGGTGTTCAAGTGGGCGCTCGTTTCCGCCCTGCTGGGGGGTGGCCTCGCCCACCTCGGCCTCTCGGCGCTGACGAATTACGAGTTGACCTCCAGAGCACTCGAACGCGGCTACATCGAGGACCGTCACCTTCTCCCCGGAGGCATCATCGGCGGCTCGACCTACAATACCGGGTACTGGGCCGAATCCGAGATCGTCGGGTGGGTGAAGGCGAACCCGATCGCTGGTCTCGTCTACACCAACATCCCCACCCAGCTCATCTGGTTGGCCGAGGTGTTGTCCGTGGCCTGGATCGGGAGCCTGGAATCTCGGTTCTGGCGGGAAGACGCACTCATCGCGTGGCACTGTAATCGGGGCGCACCGCCGTGCCCCGACGACGCGCCAGGACTCGAGGTGGTCGCCGAGCTGTCCGACGGGTTGATATTTCGTCGCGCGAAGAATTGAATCGGCCCGCTTCAGGGTCTGGTGGACGGTCGCCTCTCACCGGAACGCGTGCGGAGTCGCCTGTTTCACCAGTGTCGGTGACGCCACAGGCGCGGCTGATCCCGATCGTGGATCCACCGGCGATCTGGCGGCTTCGGAACAGTGGATCGAGGTCGGCGACTTGCGCGAGGCGTTCGAGGAGAGGTATCTGCGGTTCCGGGTGGATCGGTTCGTGTGGAATGCCCCGCCGCAGTCGTTTCGGGAGAGAATCCAGAGGACGCACCAGGCTGTGAGGGTTCTCCTTCTCCGCGAAAGACGGTGGAGCGAATCGCGGAAGCGATTCGGGCCACCTGACCTGTGGGAAAGGCGCCCTGCATCTCCAGATCGAGGCGGATTCCTGTTTCCTTCCCGGAGGCGTGCGGGGGACTTCTTCCACGGGCTGGTACGTGGTCCTCGTGGACCGAACCGGCGCTCCGGGCGCCCGTTCGCGACGGGTCCGGGCGGGCCGACCGGTCGAACGCTTTCGCTTACGGGTGCCGAGCGCCCGACCCGGTATCCGGACCGCGCGGGGGAAGCCTCATCCCGGGCGGCGACGGACACGGCGCGCGACCGGATGGACCCCGCCCATCGGCAGACATCGCACCGCCCCGCCAGGGCCGTGAGCGCATCGCCGAGCCCGTCGTCCGGCGTTCGGGACCTGCCACGACTTCCCGTGGAAGGCCGGGCGGAAGCGGTTCGGATCGAGGCGCTCGGGGTTTCGGACCCGGGTGGGATCGCGATCTGGTGTTCTTCGCCACCCCCGAACCGCCGGCGGCCGCCCTTCCGCGTGTACGCTTTCGATGGAGGGGCGGAATGGTCGGCCCTCGATCTCCGGTTCCAGACAGGGGGCTCCCGCACATGCCGCGACGGCGGTCGGAAGAGCCGGCCGGGGGCGAACGCGCGAACGGCGGGGCCAACAGGCTGTGGTGAAAGTCCCCCGGGTACCGATGCGGCGCGCAGCGCCGCCGGGGAGGGGTGCGGGGCGGGGC
>CAYGAO010000400.1:0-1695 GCA_964347715.1 uncultured Acidobacteriota bacterium | reverse complement strand
CCCCGCACCCCTCCCCGGCGGCGCTTCGCGCCGCGTCGGCGCGCGAGGGACTTTTGCCACAGCCTGCTACCGCAGCGTGAGGCGGAGGGGCGAGGTCCCGGGACGGGCGAGGAGAACGGCGTCGGGCGGAGTGATCTCGACCACCGTGAACTCGCCGATCCGTTCGCCGGCGCTCACGAGCAGGGTCTCCCCGCGGTAGGACAGCGCCGCCTGGACCGGGGCATCCCCCCCGAGGTGGACGAACCCGGTGAGATCGGGCGTCTCTTCCCCGGCGGGGAGAGCCGCGGTCGCCGCCTCGGCGGACACCCGAACCGGCGCCGGCGTTTCGGGGGCTGCAGTGCGGGCGACTTCCTCCGCGCGCGGGCGCGGCGGCCTTGCGATCTCGGGGGTATCGAGCCAGGCGAGGAGCGCCTCGAGCCGCGGGTCTCCCGCGAGTTCCGCCACCTGCGCCGCCGTGAACGAGGCCTCGGGCGGAGACGGCCAGAGGACCGTGAGCGACGCGGTGAGCGTTCCGATGCCCGCCCGGACCGATATCCCGGCGCTCTCGATCCGGAGCGGCCATCCCCGTCCCTCGAGTGCGGCGAGGAAGCGACCGAGCGCGGCCGGATCACCGAACGCGGAGATCCGGGCCTCGCTTCCCGCAGTGCCGGCGGGGGGCCGGAGCAGCGGCTGGAGGCGCGCCGCCGACAGCTCGACCCCGTGATCGCGCGCGGCGCCGAGGAGCCGGTTCCGGAGCCGGGCGGCGCTCGTCGGGGCCGGGATCCGCTCGGCGAGGCGCTCCGTGACCCGGACGAGGCGGCCCTGGCGCTCGGCCGCCGCCCTCGCCGCGGCACCGGACCGGGCCGCCGCCGCGGCCTGGCGACCGAGTTCCGCGAGGCTCCGGGCGGCGTCCCGGCGCTCGGCCCAGACGAGCCACGCCAGCGCGGCCAGGAGGCCCGCCGCGAGCAGCCGGCGGCGCAGGCGCTCGTCCATCGGCGCTGCTACCGCGCGGAGGACGCCGGTGGCTCGCGGCGCGCGTCGAGGTCCACGGTTACCCGGATCGCGGCGCCGCCGCCCGCCTCCCGGGTCTCGCGGATCACCTCCGTCGCGACCACCCGATCGTGTCCGGCGAGCGCCTCGAGGAACCGGGCGACGGCGGCGCGGGAGTCGGCCTCGGCAGCGAGTTCGGCCTCGACCCGCCCCTCGCCTTCCCCGGGTCGGGCATCGATCCCGGTCACGGAGATGCCGGCGGGGGTGGCCTCCCGGATCGCTTCGAAGACGCGAGCGTAGCTCGGAGCCTCGAGCGCTCCCGAGCGGAGCAGCACGGCCACGCGGCGCGCGAGATCGGGATCCGGGTCCGCGGCCGGCGGGAGCCCCGGGGAATCCCCTGCCCGGGCGGGCGGCGGGGCCAGCCGTTCGAGGTCCGCCCGCGCGCGGTAGAGCGAAACCCCGCCCCAGAGCGCGGCGAGGGCGAGGAGCGCGAGCGCCGTCCGGACGGTGCGGAGGAGCGCCGGCCGCGCCCGCCGTCCGAGCTGGATTCCGCGAACCGGGCGAGGCACTTCGGGAGGGAGGCCCTACCAGGCTGTGGCGAAAGTCGCCCGGGCACAGACACGGCGCGTAGCGCCGCCGGGGAGGGGTGCGGGGCGGGTTCTCCCGCCCCCCGAAAGACCGTGGGGCGCATCGCGGCAGCGCATAGGGCCCCCAGCCAGTGGGCAA
>CAYGAO010000399.1:0-1699 GCA_964347715.1 uncultured Acidobacteriota bacterium | reverse complement strand
CCCGGTGGAGGACCCCGCAGCGCGCCCCTCGGACTGGCGTCGCTCCTCGTCACCAGACCCTCGGCGCCCGGGCTGCGGCCCGCTCCGGCGACCAGGGGCCGTAACCGGCGCGCTTCGAAAACGCTTCGTCCGGTGAAGAGCCGGGTGCGCGCGTTCGAAGCCCGCCCTCGCCGCGGGTCGCGGGTCGGGTTCCGCCGGCGTCACCGGGCGATCCGCGGCTCAGCCCGCAGCACCGAGCGCGTCGCCGCGCAGGAAACCCGTCAGGGACTGGTGTTTCACGCCGTCCAGGCGGGATGGCTGATACGGATCCAGCGACAGCAGCACTCGCGGCCAGGCGTCGCCGATCGCAGCGAAGGCGGCCAGCTCGCGGGCGATGGTGGCCGGCGACTCGAGCAGATAGGCGACCTGGATGTACCACCGATCCGGGCGCTTCTCCGCCACGAAATCGATCTCGCGTCGTCCGGCCACGCCCACTCTCACCGAGTAGCCGCGGCGGCGCAGTTCCAGGAACACCAGGTTCTCGAGAACTCCGCCGATGTCGCCGTCGCGGGAACCGAGGATTCCCTGGCGCAGGCCGATGTCCCCCAGGTAGTACTTCTGGTTCACCTGCAGCAGCCTCCGCCCGCGCAGGTCGAACCGCGGGACCGGAACGAGCAGGAACGCCTCGCCGAGATAGGCGAGGTAGTTCAGAACCGTGTCCACGGAGGTCGTCCGGCGCTGACTCTTCATGAAGTCGGCGATTCGCTTGGCGGATACGAGACTGCCCACGCTGTCCACCGCGAAACGGGTGATCGCCTCCAGGAGCGCGACATCGCGGATCCGGTGGCGACGGATGACATCCCGGATCGCGATGGCCCCCACCAGATCGTCGAGCATCTGGGCGACCACGCGGTCGCTCAGATCGGTGTGCAGCAGCCCGGGAAGACCGCCGATGCGCAGATAGAGTCGGAAGAGTTCGGCATCGTCGAGCGCCGCCCCGGCGCGCCGCCGGTACAACTCGCCGAACTCGCCGAGCGTGAGCGGAAACACCTGCAGGGTCGCGTAGCGGCCGGCGATGAGGGTCGCCAGTTCCGACGAGAGGAGCGTCGCGTTGGAGCCGGAGATCACGACCTGCGTGTGCGGCTCGCCGTTCAGCGAGGCGACGGCGCGTTCCCATCCGGAGATCTGCTGCACCTCGTCCACGATGACGACCCGCGGTTCCCCCGGGCGGGAGGCGGACTCCACGAAGGCGACCAGGTCGCGCGCGGTGCGCACCGGCTCGAACTCGAAGGACTCCTTGTCCACCCAGACGACCTGGCGCTCACCCCGCAAGGAAGCGGCGAACTGTCGCAGCAGGACGCTCTTTCCGGCTCGGCGGATCCCCGTGACCACGGCGATCACGGGCGCGTCCAGGAGCTGCCGGAGACCTCCGAGGTAGTGGTGGCGGACGATCTCCATAATTCTTCGATCATAGACGAAACATGTTCCATCATTTCAGTTTCTTCGATCATGAAGGCAGCTTCGACGAGCTTCGGCGCCGAGGAACGGCGCCTGATCCTCGGCGCGATGTACAGGCGAACCCGAACTCAATCCGCTCCCGACCACCCGCCAGCGCGCCTCCCCGCCCGGGGCCCTCGAAGCGCGTCGTCGCCGCCGAGCCGGAGCCCCTCGGGACGCTCTACCGGATGATGGACCGGCTGACCGAGCGCCGCATCGCGCC
>CAYGAO010000398.1:0-1711 GCA_964347715.1 uncultured Acidobacteriota bacterium | reverse complement strand
GAGCGCGTGATGTTCGCGGTGGCGCTGGCCACGCTGACGCTCTCGGCATGCGGCGAGGACTCGCTCACCGCGCCGCCGAGTCCGACGGCGCCCCGTCCCCTCGTGGCGCCGACGGCTCCGTCGCCTCCGTCCTCGACGCTCCCGGCGCCGTCGCCGCCGGATCCGGGTTCCGAGTCGCGCGGAACGCGAGGAACGGTTGCCGCTTCCGTGGCGCCGGAAACAGCCGGCGAGGAGACGGAGCCGGGCGAGGAAAACGCCGGTTCCGATCCGCTGCCGAACGAAGCCCAGCCGGGCTCGGGACCGAGCCTCGGGATGTTGAAGTCCACTATCGGATCACCCGATTTTCGGCAACTCCGGTGTCTCCCACTTCCGTGCGGGTGAGTTGGGGGATCGAGAGCTACATCACTTATGAGACGAACCAGCGCAGTCTGGAGATCCGTCTCCGTCGCCGGGAGACACCGTCAGGGGCCTGGGTCTCGCTACCCGCATCTGGACGCAACGGGTCGACATCGGACACCGGACTGCGGGGAGAAACCCAGTACGAGTACCACTTGGCGATCGATTTCACGACAGGTGACGATTCGGCTTTCGCCCTCGTGACCACTCTACCTGTTCCAGAGTGCTTCCCACCTCCTCTGAACGTTACCGCATCTGAGTCTTCGGCAAGCGCGATCGATGTGGACTGGACGTTTACCCGGCCGCCGCCCGCGAAATGCAGATTCATCTATATGGTCGAGCGCAGGACAACAGGAAGCTACACCACGATTGTTCCAGGCCAGCGCCACCAAGGGCATTCGGACAGTGGTCTCACGGCAAACACAAGATATTCTTATAGGGTTACGGCAAGCAGCGACGATGGCGAGAGCTCGGGTACCGATTCGGCGAAGACCCTCTGCCTCGCACCCTCGGGGCTCATCCTGACCGCGAGGGCAATCTCGCCGAACAGTATCTCCTTGATCTGGACGATCAACAGCCTGCCGTCCGGGTGTGAACCGAGCTATTCCATCCGGCGGAAGGAGGGTTCGGGCAGTTATCAGGAGATCGAATCCAGCCACACCGGCAGGACCTTCCAGGACACGGGTCTGTCGTCTGGGACGACCTACTATTACCTGGTCAGGGGCACCAACAACGGTGGTTCTACCAGTGATGAGGACTCGGCGACGCCCGGAGTGAGCCCCCCGACCGGGCTACGCGCCACGGCGCTCTCATCGAGCGCGATCCGGGTCAGGTGGAATGCGGTCCTGGGGGCCGACCGCTACGACATTCGGTGGCAGCGGGGGAGCGGTTCCTGGGGAGCGCCGGAGGACGCCGGCAGCGGGACCTCGTACCGCGCCGGAGGGCTGCGCAGCAATACGAATTACTCGTTCGAGGTTCGTACGGTAGATGGGAGCAGGACGTCGGATTGGAGCTCGTCGGCCGACGCGACCACCTGGCCCCCGCCGCCAACCCCGGAGCCCGAAGTGAGCCGCCCCACCGGGCTGACCGCCACGGCGGTCTCCTGGAGCGAGGTCGAGGTGAGCTGGACTGCGGTCTCGGGGGCGGACAGCTACGACATTCAGAGGATGGAGGCGGGCGGTTCCTGGGGAGATACGGTGGATGCGGGCGCCGAGACTTCCTACAGCTATGTGGGACTTACGATGAATACAGAGTACTCCGTCCGGGTGCGCGCGGTGGACGGGAGCCGGACCTCGGGCTGGACCGACTCGGTGAG
>CAYGAO010000397.1:0-1742 GCA_964347715.1 uncultured Acidobacteriota bacterium | reverse complement strand
CTCGTGCGCCGCCGCCCGCGCGCCCGTGTTCCGCGCCCGCGCCGCCCCGAAGCCCAGGTCCTCCTGCCGGACCACCCGCACCGCGAACGGCACCCGCCCGACCTCCGTGAGCGGCTCGGGCGAGCCGTCGTCCACCACCACCACCTCGAACAGCTCCCGCGGATAGCGCTGGCCCGAAAGCGCCGCGAGCGTCCTCCCGAGCTCCTCCCGCTGCGCGTAGTACGGCACGATCACGCTCACCGGCAGCTCCGGCCGGAACTCCGCGAGCGAGGGCAACTCCAACTGCCGCCAGTCGTTGTAGCGGACGGGCGACGCCGTCGGACCCGGCGCGCCCGGTCGAAGAAGGACCACTCGCTCTTCGCGGGTGCGCTCTCCGCCGTCCCGGACCAGCACGACCCCGGCGCCCGTCAGGCCGCGCGCCTCGGCGCCCCGCCCGGAACCCGGAACGCCTGCCGGATCCACCGGGACACCCAGCGAAGGACCGCTCCCGTGATCCAGCGAACGAATCGCCAGGCCGCGCGCGGGCCGTGGACCTGCCGCAATTCGCCGCCGAGTCGCCTCCACGCCTGGCGCACGGACGCCGGGGCCGGCTCCAGGTCCTCCGGAGAGATCGTCACCACCTCGCCGAAGTCCGACGGCTCCCACGGCGTCCGGAGCGCCCGGTGGAGCGCCCACGCCCGCGCGATCGACGCCCGGGAACCGTCCGGAAACACGCACCGCCCGAGCACCGCGGTCCCGAGGGCTGCTCGCAGCTTGCGCACCACATCCCGATCCAGCGCCCGCCCCGCGGGCAGCGTCACGAGGAACGGAGACGCCGGGAACTCCTCCAGCGCCGGGTCCGGCGGCGCGAGGCGTACTCGAGGTTCCAGGTCCAGCTGGCGATGGAGCCACGGCCGATCCGGGTGGTCCTCCGGCAGCTCCAGTCGCACGACCAGATCGTGCACGGGACCCACCAAAACCCGCTCGACCGCATCCAGCAGCTCCTTCGCCGGCAGTGCGCCGCCACGGATCGTCACCACGAACTGCGGCGCCGTGAAGGTCCGCCCCGCCGTCCCGCTGCGGAAACCCGGGTCGGCGATCAGATGGGCCAGCTTCGCCCGCGCCAACTCCTGACTCCGCTGCTTCGCCGCCCGTCCTGCTTCCCAGGAACCCTGATGCCAGGCGAAGCCGTCCCGCACCGGCACGAACAGTCCGCCCCGGACGAAGGCCCGATACCCGAACTCCGTGACCTCCCCGCCCCACTCGGTGAACGACTCGTCGAACCCGCCCACCAGCTCGAAGAGGCGGCGACGGATCCCGAAGTTCCCCCCGACCATGACCCGGAACAGATCGTCCGCGGGCGAGGTCAGCCCGTCGGTTCGCCGCAGGTGGCTCTCGATCCACCAGTGTTCGGTGAGATCCACGGGGCGGTCCGCGAACAGGGCCTTCAGCGTCCCCGGACGGTTCCGGATCGCCTCGGCGTCCACCCCGTCCACGGACAGGGTTCCCCACCGCCCCAGCGTCACCGCGTCCGGTAACGCGTGATGCCAGCGCGCGTGCGCCGAGAGCCAGTCCGCCTCCGGCAACAGATCGGCGTCGAGGAACAGGAGCACCTCGTGCGCCGCCGCCCGCGCGCCCGTGTTCCGCGCCCGCGCCGCCCCGAAGCCCCGGTCCTCCTGCCGCACCACCCGCACCGCGAACGGCGCCCGCCCGACCTCCGCGAGCGGCTCCGGCGAGCCGTCGTCCACCACCACCACCTCGAA
>CAYGAO010000396.1:0-1743 GCA_964347715.1 uncultured Acidobacteriota bacterium | reverse complement strand
AGACGATCCGGATCGTGGAGGCGGCGGGGTTCGACGTGGTGCTCGTCGAGACGGTCGGGGCCGGACAGTCGGAGGCCGCGGTCGCCGCGATGACCGACATCTTCGTGCTGCTGCTCGCCCCGGGCACGGGCGACGAGCTTCAGGGCATCAAGCGCGGGATCGTCGAGCTCGCCCACCTCGTGCTCGTCAACAAGGCCGACGGGGACCTCGCCGAGGCGGCGGGGCGGACCGCGGCCGAGTACCGCAATGCCTTCAGACTGCTCGCCGGGAGCGGCGCGGGGTGGCGCGTGGAAGTCCATACGTGCTCTGCCCTCACCGGCGCCGGCATTGCAGAGGCGTGGGACTGCATCGAGCGCTACCGTCACTGGTACGAGCGCACCGGCACGAGGCCGCGCCGGCGCTCCGAGCAGGCGCGGGGATGGCTGTGGAGCGAGGTCGCCGACGGCGTGCGCGCCGCGATCGAGTCCCGCGAGGACCTGAGACGCCGCGTCGAATCGCTGGAGGGAGACGTGGCGGCGGGGAGGATGCCGGCTGCGGCGGCGGCCCGGCGGGTCATCGAGGCCGTGTTCGGGGAGCCGGCCGGGTCACGCCGGACGCACGGGGAGGAGGGCGGCCGGACGGCACGGAACCGGACCGCGCCGGAGGCCGCACGGGAAGGAGGCGGCCGGGTCGCGTCGGACGCATGAGAAGGGGCGGTCGGACCCGGACCGCGCCGGGCACGCGGGAAGGAAGCGGTCGGATCGCGTCGGACGCATGAGAAGGGGCGGTCGGACCCGGATCGCGCCGGGCACGCGGGAAGGAAGCGGTCGGATCGCGCCGACCGTACGGGAGGAGACGCAATGATCGGAAGACTCAATCACGTGGCGATCGCGGTGCCGGACCTCGCGGCCGCCCGTGCGCTGTACCGCGACACCCTCGGCGCCACGGTCTCCGAGCCGGTGGATCTCTCGGAGCACGGGGTGACCACGGTGTTCGTGGACCTGCCGAATACGAAGATCGAGCTCCTGGGGGCGCTGGGGACGGACTCGCCGATCTCGGGCTTTCTGAAGCGCAGTCCGGGCGGGGGAGTCCACCACGTGTGCTACGAGGTCGAGGACATCGAAGCGGCGCGCGCTCGCCTCGAAGCGGGCGGCGCCCGTGTGCTCGGCGACGGGCGGCCGAAGATCGGGGCGCACGGCAAGCCGGTGCTGTTCCTGCACCCGAAGGACTTCTGCGGGACGCTCGTCGAGCTGGAGCAGGTCTGAAGCCGGAGCGCCGCGCTCGCCAGACCGCAGTCGTGGTCACGTTACGAGGCGTATCGCGACCGCATCGTTCCCATCACGTTTCGCACCGACGGCGGCCCGATGCTCATCGGCTGATTGGATTCGTGGCGGCGGTCGCCGCCGCGTGGATCGCGAAGCGGACATACTGGCTCGTGGCGAGCCGAATTGGAGCGCACGCCGCTGCCGAGTGATGCCGATAGCCGAAGTGCACCCAAGGTGCGACTACCAGGGATGCTCGCGCCCGTCCCAGGCCCGGAAGCGGCCGTGGTGCGATCGGCCCCCCCGATCCCCGCTTCGCATGGGGTTGGAAACCATGTCGCGGCGCGGTTCCGATTCGAGCGGAAAGAAAGCCCCACTCGAGGGCTTGGACGATTTCGACGTCACCATCGGATTGGCATCCGTCCGATCCCGGAACCGTCGCCGGAAGCGTTCCCCCGATCATCGGGACCTTCGCCGGCCGCTTCCAGCCAGTTCACCACCC
>CAYGAO010000395.1:0-1745 GCA_964347715.1 uncultured Acidobacteriota bacterium | reverse complement strand
CCTCGTCGTGGCCCGCAGGCGCCGCCGCCCCCGGCTGCCAGGAGCGAACCGCCGCAAGCGCGCCGGCGCCTTCCTCCGCCGGCGCGGCGAGGACCGACGCCGACGAAAGGAGAAGACTGTTCAGCAGCAGCGAACTGCGACCGATGTTCACTCGCGACGCACGCATGACCGCTCAGCAACCCACGCAGCGGTTGTTGTTCTTCGCGCCGTGGCTCTCGAGCAGCGCGATCGTCTCCGGGAACGGACTGATCCGCTGGACCGGACCGTTCGCCAGATCCACCGTGGTCTGTCCGGTCCGGGCGACCGCGAGCGGATCGGCGCCGTTCGCGATCAGGTACTCGATCATCTCGTTGTCACCCCGTGAAGCGGCGTGGTGGATCACGCTGTATCCGTTGTGGTCCCGGGCGTCCGGATCGGCACCGAGTTCCTCGACCAGGTACTTCACCGCCGGGAGCCAGGCGTCGGGGGCGTGGCGATGCGAGTTCGCCGCGAGCCCGAGGCCGTAGCCGACTCCGGCGGCGGCGTGGATCGGATAGACCCCCGGGCCCCCGTAGGGCACTTCGGGGAGTCCGGAAGGATCCTCTTCCGGTTCCTCCGAGACCAGGTCGGTCAGCCGGCGCAACGTGCGCTCGGGAACCTTCATCGTCGGGATGTCCGGGTCCGCGCCGCGCGCGACGAGCATCTTCATCACCGGGAGGTCGAGCGCGTAGGCGGCTCGCCAGAACGCGGTCGCGCCGGCGCGGTTCACCCCGAGCTGGTCCACGTTGTAGGTGCTGTACCACTGCTTCCGCTCGAGCCGCGCGTTCACCTCGGCGCCCGCGTCGAGGAGCGCCTCCATGAATTCGAGGTGCGAGGTCTCCTGCTGGAGATGGTCGGAGGGCTGCGGGTGGAAGGGCTGCGGGACCCAGCGGGCGTTGATCGCGGCGTAGAGCGGAGCGCCCCCCGAGACGTTCTTCAGGTTCGGGTCCGCGCCGCGCGCGAGCAGTTCGAGACCGAGGTCGTAGTGGCCGTTGAGCGCGGCCATGAGCAGCGGCGTCGTCCGGTGCCCCTCGGCGCGGTGGTTCACATCGGCGCCGCCGTCGAGGAGCGCCTTCGCGGCGCCCTCGTGGCCGTCGCGCGCGGCGAGCAGCAGCGCGGTCAGGCCGCCGTGGGTGCCGACGAGCTCGGCGTAGCGGAGCGGCTGCGGCCGATTCTCGTCGCGCGCGTTCCGGGATGCGGCCTTCTTCTTCTCTTCCTGCTTCAGCTCGTCCTCGGGGTGGCCGTGCGCCTCGGCGTGGGCGTCCTTCTCGGCCTGTTCCGCGTCGGCTTTCTCCGCGGTCTTCAGGTCGACGAGGTCAGCCGAGCCGGTCTTCCCGGAACCGGCGTCCGCGGTAGCCGGGCCGTCTGGCCCCTCTTCCGTGCGGCCCTTTTCCTTCGCGGCCTTCTCCGCGGCGGCTTTCGCCCGTCGCTGCGCTTCCTTCCGCTGCTTGTCGCGCTCGCGCGGGTCGTAGATGACTCCGGCCGCGCCTCGCGCGCGGTCGATCCGCGCCTGGCGCGCCCGCCTGGCGAGCAGGTCGGATTCGGCGCGCGCGGCGATATCGAGCACCGACGCGGTGACCGCGGGATCGGCTCCGACCTCGAGGAGCGCTTCGACCGCGGCGGTTCGGCCCGTTCCCGCCGCGAACATGAGCGGGGTCTGACCCCACTGTGGCTCGCGGGCGTTCGGGTCGGCGCCGTGCTCGACGAGCACCGCGACCGTCCGGGCG
>CAYGAO010000394.1:0-1782 GCA_964347715.1 uncultured Acidobacteriota bacterium | reverse complement strand
TCAGACCCTCGACCGCGCCCGCCCCGGGTTCGAGGCGGTGAAGGGCGAGTACTACCTGCACCGGTTCGACGAGCTGCGAGAGCGGAGACTGCTCCCCGTCGGCCGGGCGGTGGCGGAGGCGTTCCGGGATTCCGCCCGGATCGGCGACCCGCAGCTCGACGGCGCGCTCGCGGCGGGGCTCGGGGACGCCGCGACGCCCGAAGCGGTGAACGCCGCCACCGAGACCCTCTCCGATCTCGGCTTCATCTGGCGGGTGCGGGCGCGCCCGGAGTGGGAGCCGGGCATCCCGAGCCTGATGGACTACATCCGCGAGTTCGCCCCGCCGGCGTGAACACGCGGGAGCGGGGGCGGCATCCGCCGGTCCCGCCCCGGGCCGGAGGGGGCTCGCCTGCCGGCGCCGCGTCTGTGGACCGCATCCCGCGAGTTGGCCCCGCCGGCTGCCAAACCTCCCGTCCCGCGCCGATCCGGGACCGTCCGGGCTGCCGTCCCGACTCCGGCGTCCAGAGCCATATAGACTCGCGGGATGGCCGTTCTGGGACGCGACGGGCCGTTCCGTCCCGGAACCGGAGCGCCCCCGCCGTATCTCGCCGGTCGGGAGCGCGAACAGGGGCTCTTCCGGGGGCTGCTCGAGGAACTCGTCGCTGGGGCGCCGCCCCCGAGCGAAGTCATCCTCTACGGGCCCCGCGGCAACGGCAAGACGGTCCTCCTCCGCTGGTTGCGGCAGGAGGCTCGGAGTCATGCCGGGGTGGAGGTCCTGGCGCGAACCCCGTCCGCCATCGCCGACCGGACCCGGCTCGCGGAGGAACTGCTGCCCGAGACCTGGTGGCGGCGCTACGGCCCGGACGAGGTCGAGGTCGGCGGCATCACCTGGCGGCCGGGGAGGGGCCGGCCCCCTTCGCCGGAGGTCGTGCTCGAGACCCGGGCCCGGAGGGGGCCGTTCCTGCTGCTGCTCGACGAGGCGCACACTCTCGACCCCGAGGTCGGGCGCGAGCTGCTGAACGCCAGCCAGGAAGTGGGGCGCGAGCTGCCGTTCCTCCTCGTCCTCGCCGGCACCCCGAACCTGCGGTCCCGGCTGAACCGGATGGGCGCTTCCTTCTGGAACCGGGCGCAGCTCGTCCGCGTCGGGCGTCTTTCGGAGGATGGGGCCGCCGCCGCGCTGGAACGGCCGTTCGAGGAGCACGGGGTGGCGGTGGAGGAGGACGCGCTCGCCGCGCTGGTCCGGTCGAGCCAGTGCTACCCCTTCTTCCTGCAGGTGATCGGCGGGGCGGTCTGGCGACAGGTCGCGGGCCGGGATCCCGGGGGACGCCGGGTGACGGGCGCGACCCTCGACCGCGCCCGCCACGAGTTCGAGGAGGTGAAGGGCGAGTACTACCTGCACCGGTTCGACGAGCTGCGAGAGCGGAGACTGCTCCCCGTCGGCCGGGCGGTGGCGGAGGCGTTCCGGGATTCCGCCCGGATCGGCGACCCGCAGCTCGACGGCGCGCTCGCGGCGGGGCTCGGGGACGCCGCGACGCCCGAAGCGGTGAACGCCGCCACCGAGACCCTCTCCGATCTCGGCTTCATCTGGCGGGTGCGGGCGCGCCCGGAGTGGGAGCCGGGCATCCCGAGCCTGATGGACTACATCCGCGAGTTCGCCCCGCCGCCCCCGCCCCGCCGGAAGCCGCACCTCCGGTCCCGCGGCGACCGGGTTACCTGCGGTCCTGCGGTCCGGAGCTCCCGGGACTGATACGGATGGCTGCTCTCGGACCAGATGGACCGTTCCGCCCCGGCGCCGGAACGCAG
>CAYGAO010000393.1:0-1807 GCA_964347715.1 uncultured Acidobacteriota bacterium | reverse complement strand
CCGCCGTCGGCCGCGGTACGCATGCGGACCTCGACCGATTCGACGTCGGGATGCATCGCGCCGCGAAGGACGGCGCGGGCCATCGCGGCGGTCTTGCCGGACTGGGAGTGGTAGATGATCAGGAGATGCTTCACGGCGCGTAGCGTCCACGGGCGCGCGCGGGTACTGTAGCAGGTATCGGTCGCATCACGCGGGATGTGTTCCGGCGCTGCCGGCTGGAGACGGGCGTATCTTTCGGGCGGGGCGCGCGGCGTCGGCCGCCCGGGGCGGCGGAGGACTCGATCGATGGGGAGATCGCTGCGCGACGAGTTGCTGAGAGCGGGGCTCGTGACCCGCGAGCGGACATCGCGGGCCGGGCGCGGCGCCCGGCCATCCTCGGGGCCGCCGGGACCCCGGGCGGCGAAGAAGCCCGCGAAGCGCCGGACCCGGGAGGCATCGAGGCGGCATCTTCCGGATCCGGCCCCGGCGGCGTCCGATGAAGAGGCCCGGCTCAAGCAGCTCAACCTCGGGATCCGGCGGATCCTCGACACCGAGGCGGAGAAGGTCGACGCGGAGACCGATGTGCCGTTTCACTTCACCCGCGACGACCGGATCAAGCGGCTCTACGTAAGCGAGGACCAGCGTCGGCGACTCTCGGACGGCGAGCTTGCGATCGTCGGCTTCCGGGGCCGGCACCATCTCGTGCCGCGTCGGGCCGGAGAGCGGATACGCGAGCTACGCCCGGAGGTGTTCGTATTCGTCGTGACCGGTGGGTCCGACGCGGATGCGACGGAAGGCTACGAGGGCTACGAGGTGCCCGACGGTCTGGTGTGGTGAGCGGCGCGCGGAGACATCGGCGCATGAACCGGGAACTCCACGCCCGCCGCACCACGTCGGAGCGTCCCGCCGATGGAAGCGCCGCCCCGTGAGCCGGTCTCCCCCGCCCGCCGGACCGGAGGGCCGCATGCCCTGCACCGCCGGAACCGGCTCGCATCCCTCTCACCCCCTCGGACCGAAGAGGAGCGTCCCGCCGATGGAAGCGCCGCCCGTGATCGGGTCCCCCTGCCCGCCGGACCGGAGGGCCGCATGACCCTGCGCCGCGGAACCGGCTCGCGTCCCTCCGACCCTCGTCGCGTCGGGACGTCCCCTCGGGGGAAACATCGCCCTATGAACCGGAGCCTCTCATGATCCAGGATCCCTCGCATCCCGCCGCCTCGACGCAACGGTGGCTCGAAGCGCTCGAGAGCCGGGACGCGGACGCGGTGACGGCGCTCTACGACGCGGACGCCACCTTCCACCCCACCTTTTCCGACAGGCTCGAACGGGGGACCTCGGGGATCCGGCGGTACTTTGTCCGGTTTCTCGAAAAACGCCCGGTGGGAGAGCTGCTGCACGAGTCCGTCCAGGAGCCGGCCGACGGCGTGATCCTGCGCTCGGGCTCGTACGACTTCCATCTGGACGCCGGCGGACGCCGGGAGACGGCCGCGGCGCGCTTCACCTTCGTCTGGCGGCGCAGGAACGGCGACTGGCGGATCGTGCACCACCACTCGTCGGCGAGACCGTCCGGGCAAGGACTGCCGGATGCGCCCGCGGCCCGGAACGGCGAGGCCCGGTCCGACCCCGCCGGACCCGCGGGCGAGACCGCTGCGCCTTGAACCGCCTCCGCGGCGCCGCCGATAATCGCCCCCTTTGTCCGGCGCCTGTTCGGCGCCGCGCGGGCGGCACACGACACGGGAGCGAACATGAGCGATCCAGCGGGGACCACGCCGAGGGAAGTAGCATTCCTCGGCCTCGGGGTCATGGGCTATCACATGGCGGGGCACCTCGC
>CAYGAO010000392.1:0-1819 GCA_964347715.1 uncultured Acidobacteriota bacterium | reverse complement strand
GTCATTCCCCGGCCACCTCCCGTCATTCCCGCGGAAGCGGGAATCCATTTCGGTCAGCCACCCCGAAACTCGAGGTAGGGGCTCAGTCGAAGTGGCTCGAGGGAGTACGCCGGTTCGCCGCCTTGCGGCCGGCGTCCGCAACAGGAGGCCGGTGAGCAATGCGGGTTGAGCGTCTTCTCTGACGGCGGGGCGATCCTCCACCCCGGAGGGATCTCACGGGAGTGGAACGCCGCTCAGGCGCTCGCGCCCTCGCCCGCCGCGGTGGCGTTCACCAGGCACGCCATGTTGCCGGGAGGATGTTGGTTGTCCTTCATGAGCTGGTGCGCCTCGCCGATCTCGTCGAAGGAGTAGGTCGCGGACAGGCAGGGGTCCACCTTCTTCTCGCTCACGAGGCGGTTGACCGCCGCCGCCTGCTCGTCGTTCGAGAGATGGCTGCCCTGGAAACGCTTCTGCATCATCCAGTGGTAGCGCAGGTCCATCGTCACGTTGTAGCCGGTGGTGCCGGCGCAGATGACGACCATGCCGCCGGTCGCGCACACGAACCCCGAAGTGGGGAGCGTGCTCTCGCCGGGATGCTCGAAGACGATGGTGGGGCTCGCCCGCTCCCCGAGGACCTCCCAGATCGCCTTGCCGAAGGCGCGCGCGCCCCGGATGAACTGCCGGTACTCGGGGCTGGCGGTGTCCGGCATGACCCCGAAGTGGTCGAAGTTCCGCCGGTCGATCACCCCGACCGCGCCGTGGTCCAGGCAGAACCGGCGCTTGCTCTCGTCGGAGACGACCGCGACGGCCCGCCCGTCGAGGGCGGAGACGATCTCGAGCGCCATGCTCCCGAGGCCGCCCGCCGCCCCCCAGACCAGCACCGGATCCCCGGCCTCGACGACGTTCGGGGGCCAGCCCATCAGCATGCGGTAGGCGGTGGACGCGCAGAGCAGGTAGCAGCCCGCCTGCTCCCAAGTGAGGTGCCGGGGCTTCGGCTGGCACTGGTGCGACTGCGCACGGGCGAACTGGCAGTAGCTCCCGTAGTTCGTCTGGTAGCCCCAGATCCGCGTGCTCGGCGCGAGCATCGGATCGCGGCCGGCGAGGACCCAGGGGTCGTCCGGGGCCCACCAGCCGCTGTGCACGACGACTTCCTCGCCCACTTCCACGTTCGTGACCTCGTCGCCGACCGCCCACACGATACCCGAACAGTCGCTGCCGCCGGCGTGGAAGTCCTCGGGCTCCCCCTTCTTCTGGCGGTCCGCGATCACGTCCACCGGATAGCCGAGCGCGGCCCAGACGTTGTTGTAGTTGATGCCGGTCGCCATGACGTAGACGAGCACATCCTGCGGCCCGATCGCAGGCGTGGGGATGACTTCTCGCCGCCACGCCGTGGCGGGCTCTCCGAAGCGGTCCTGGCGAACCAGGAAAGCGTGCATCCTGCCCGGCACTTCGCCGAGCGGGGGACGGTCGCCGAGGTCGTAGAGATCGCTGCTGCTCATCACCATGCTCGCTCCTCGCCGGTTGGCCCATGTCGGTACTCGCCGGAGACGGGGGCGATTGTATCGGAGCCGGGCCTAATCCGGGGGGCACGGCGCGCAGCCGCCAGGGCGCTTAAAACTCGAGTTTCGGGGATCGTTGACCGGAATGGATTCCCGCTTCCGCGGGAATGACGGAAGGGAGCGCGGGATTGACGGGAGGAGGATGGACTCCCGCTCATCAAGGGAATGTCGAGAGGTGGCGAGGGATTGACGGAAGGGAGCGCGGGATTGACGGGCTCGGATGCCTGGACGAGCGCCCGACATCGACTTCCGAGTGTTCCTGGCGTAGCCGCCGATGAATG
>CAYGAO010000391.1:0-1824 GCA_964347715.1 uncultured Acidobacteriota bacterium | reverse complement strand
GGTGGAGTTGCCGCCGCTCCGGGAGTTCCGGCCGGAGTTGCCGGTGAGCGTGATCGTGCCGTACTACGCGCAGCTGGAGGAGCTGGGACGGACGCTGGCGGCGCTCGAGCGGCAGACTTGGCCGCGGGAGCTGTTCGAGGTGGTGGTGGTGGACGACGGCTCGCCGGAGCCGCTTTCGGAGGTCGGTCGGTCGCTGATCGAGCGGGCGCCGTTCGCGGTGCGGGTGGTGCGGCAGGAGGACCGGGGCTTCGGGCTGGCGCGGGCGCGGAACACGGGGGCGCGGGCGGCGGCGCACGAGGTGCTGTTGTTCCTCGACGGGGACATGCTGCCGGAGGCGGACTGGCTCACGGCGCACGCGCGCTGGCATCACGCGTTGCCGGAGGCGCTGACGCTGGGGCTCCGGGCGCATGTGTCGGTGGACGGCGTGGACGCGGCGGCGATCCGGAACCGTCCGGGAACCCTGGAGGACCTCTTTGCGGGGCGGCGCGTGGATCGGGCGTGGTTCGAGCGATACTGGATGAAGACGGACGATCTGACTTCGAAACGGGATGATCTGTTCCGGGTGGTCGTGGGCGCGAACCTCGGGGTCCGTCGCGGCTTCTTCGAGCTGGTGGGCGGGTTCGACGAGTCGTTCACCGACTGGGGTCGGGAGGACACCGAGTTCGGCTACCGGGCCTTCACCCGGGGCGGGCTGTTCGTGCCGGTGCGGGACGCCTTGGCCTGGCACCAGGGCCTGTGGGAGGAAGGACGGACGGCGAAGCAGCAGCGTCTGGAGCTCCTGCGGACGAAGGTGGCCCACCTGATCGCGCACCGGTTCTTTCGCCGCGAGGCGGAGCGGATCTACCGGGTGCCGCAGTTCGTGGTGACGATCCGGGGAGGCGCGCTGCCGGCGGAGGTTCTGCTGCGGAGGGTCGAACGGGTGCTGGCGGCGCCGCCGCACGATCTGGTGGTTCGGCTGGAGTTGCCGGAGGACCATGCGGGGCGGGTGTGGCTCGAGCGCCAGCTGGGTCCGGACCCGAGGGTGCGGGTGGCGCCGCCCTGCCCGGCGCTCCTGGAGTTCCCGGCGTCTCCGTTCCAGGTGACGCTGCCGGCGGGGAGGCCGCTGCTCCGGGATGTGGTGCAGAAGCTGCGCCGGGCGCTCGGGACCGCGGTGCTGGGGCAGTGCGTCTTTCCGGACGGTTCGCGGGCTTCGATCGCGCGGGCGTGGGCGCTCCACCGGGCGCGGCGGACGCCGTGGGAGATCGCCGACTTCGGTGAGGTGGTGATGATCCCCCCGGGAGAACTGGAACCGGCGCCGGCTCCCGGGCCGGTGCGCCGGGTGTGGGGGCGATTCGGCGCGGAGTTCTCGCGGGTCGACGGTCCGCGCGCGGCCTGGCGGTTCGTCCGCTGGTTCGGGGGAGCGGTTCTCCGGCGGCTGCGCCCGGCTCCGGTGGCTCCGCCGTCTCCCCCGCTGGGGGTTGCGATCGCCGCGCTGGGGCCCCGGTCGCGGGCGGTGTTCGCGGCGTCGCCGGGAGTCGCGCGGACGCGCGTCGGCGAGCCGGTGGAGGTGGCGCTCGCGGACACCGCGGCGGAGGCGGCGGGGGTTCCGGCGCCGGTGGCGGTGCTGGCGGATTCCGCGCCGCAGCTGTCGGTTCCGGCCCTCGATCCGGCGGAGCACAACCCGATCGGCTGGCTGCGCCATTTCGAACGGACGGTGGGGGCGCTCGGGCCGCGGGAGCAGCTGCCGGCGGGGATGCGGGCCGACTGCGAGGTGAGCCCGACGGACGAGGAGCGGATCCGTTCGCTGCATCACCTGGTGGATGTCGGGGCGTTCCACGCGGACCC
>CAYGAO010000390.1:0-1837 GCA_964347715.1 uncultured Acidobacteriota bacterium | reverse complement strand
CGGGACGCGTCGCCCGGCCAGGCCGGCCAGGGTCTCTTGTCCGTCCGGCGGCGGCCCGACGAGTTGGAGCCGGGTACGGGATGCGTCGCCCGGCGAGGATGGCCAGGGTCTCGTGTCCGTCCGGCGGTTGCCCGGCAAGGCGGAGCCGGGTCCGGGACGCGTCGCCCGGCGAGGCCGGAGGCGGCTGAGGGCTTGCCGAAGCGGAGGGGAGCGGGCATGATTGCCGACCCACTCGTCCCGTGCGTCCCGAACCGGAGGTCCTCCATGCTCCCGAGTCCGAAACTCCCGGCGGGGGTCCCTGCCGCCCCGGCAGCTCTCGCCGCCGCGGCAGCCCTCGTGCTCGCCACGCTCGCCGCACCGGTGGCGGCGCCTGAGGCGATGGCCGCCGAAGGCCCGCTCCGGGTCGGCGACCGCGCCCCGGGCTTCCCGGCTCCCCTGCCCTCGACCGCCGGCGAGCGGCCCGGCGCGAAGGCGATCACCCTCGAGGAGGTGCTCGGCCGGAAGAACATCGTGCTGGCGTTCTATGTGGCCGACTGGACGGGTGGTTGAACGCGCCAGTTCTCGTCCTATCGGGACGACATCCAGAAGTTTCTGGATGCGGACACGCAGGTCTTCGGAATCAGTGTGGATTCTCCCTTCTCGCAGTGGAACTGGCTCGAGAGCTTCTCCGGGGACGCGCCGCCGGCGGCTCCGGCAGCCGGCGAACTCCCCGGACTGGTCCTGCTCTCGGACCGGACCGCGCAAGTCGTGGACGCCTACGGCGTCGAGCCGATCGAGATCAACGGGGCGCGGTACGCCTCCCGGGCCACCTTCGTGATCGACCGCGAGGGGATCCTCCGCTATGTCAACTACGACTACCAGATCCGCGAGGACTACGAGCCGCTGATGGAAGCCCTGCGGGCGATCGAGTAAGGCGCCGATGTCGTCGCGGGCGGCGCTGGTCCGGGAGTTCGACCACGGGCGCGCGAACGCGATCGGACCCGGGCTCCTGGCCGAGGTCGGCTCGGTCCTGAGCGAGGCGGAGGCGAGCGGGCGGCCGCTCGTCCTCACCGGAACCGGACGCTTCTTCTCCGCCGGACTCGACCTCGCCGGGCTGCCGAACGGCGGATCCCCGGAGGACCGCGACGAGCTCGGCGCCTTCGTGGACGACTTCGACGAGGTTCTGGAGCGGCTCTTCCTGCTCCCCTGCCCGACGGTCGCCGCCGTCAACGGACATGCCGTCGCCGGCGGGGCGATCCTCGCCGCCGCCTGCGATGTCCGGATCGGCGCGGCCGGGGACTACCGGGTCGGGGTCTCGGAAGGCCGGATCGGGGTCGTCTTTCCGGCCACCGCCTTCGAGATCCTGCGCGCCGCGGTGGTCCCGGCGCGGGCCGCCGAGGTCCTCCTCCGGGGACGGCTCGGGGTTCCCGAGGAGGCCCTCGCGGACGGGTTCCTCCACGAACTCGCACCGCCGGAAGCGCTGCTCGGGCGGGCGCTGGAACGGGCCGGGGAACTCGGCGCCCTGCCCCGCCTCGCCTACTCCCACACGAAGCGCGAGCTGCGGGAGGAGTTCGCCGAGCGCGCCCGGGCGCGCCGGGCCGAAAGGCGCGAGCAGTTCCTCGACTCGTGGTTCTCGGCGGAGTCCCGGGCGCGCCGCGAGGCGGTGCTGAAGCGCAAGTAGCCTCCGCCTGATCCGGTCCGGCGAGCCGGACCGATCCCGGGAAAACGATGCGATGCGGCCCGGACTCGGAGACGGATCAGGACAGTCCGGGCAAGGTCCCGACGAGCGCGCGGACGGGTTCAGCAGGCTGTGGAGAAAGTCCCTCGCGCGCCGACGCGGCGCGAAGCGCCGCCGGGG
>CAYGAO010000389.1:0-1863 GCA_964347715.1 uncultured Acidobacteriota bacterium | reverse complement strand
TCCCCGGCGGCGCTTCGCGCCGCGTCGGCGCGCGAGGGACTTTGTCCACAGCCTGCTAACTGCTGACGCTCACTCTGAACACCCCTTCGTCCGCGGGCTGATAGCCGGCGCCTGCTCCCGGATGGAAGCCGACATCCACCCCCGGCGACCGCTCGCCCCAGGTTCCGACGAACGGCGAGTGGCGCCGCAACCAGGGTCCGCGGCCGCCCCGAGCCGACCGCCCGAACCCGGAACGGCTCCGGCGCGGTTCCCGACGACGCGGGAGCCGGCTCGCCGCCCTCCGCGAACCGATGCTGCAAACGTCCCGAGGGGGTCCTTCGTGGCGGGCGCGTGAACCGGGGCTTCCGGCGAAGGCTCGCCGCAGAAACCGGCGGAGGCGCCATCTCGCCCGACCCGACCGGCTCCTTCTCGCGGCGCCTCCCGCCGGCTACGGCGTGGCGGCCAGGCGGAAGGTGACGCGCACCCAGCGAGCGCGATCGTCGTTCTCGAGTTCCGGCTCCGTGCCGTTGAAGGCGCGCATCGAGTGGCGCATCCGCAGCCACCCGCGCCCTCGCCGCTCCATGAGCCCGCGGACGACCATCGCGTTCGCCATCATCTCGTTGCGCGACCGGGGCGCGCCGCCCCCCCGCGCCTGGTCGACGGTGAGGCGGTTCGGCAGCGAGCCGGGGCTCGTGACCACGATCCGGTCGTCGAAGACCTCCAGCAGGACCTGTGAGCCGGTGATGGCGTAGTCGCGGTGGATCACCGCGTTCACCAGCGCCTCGCGCAGGGCTTCCTCGGGAACGGGCGCGATGTCGCGCCGGTAGAGGCCGGCGTAGTCCTCCCGCCGACCCAGGCTGCGGAACCAGCCGACGGCCCGTCGCACCTGGTCCTCCAGCCTCCCCTTCGCCTCCCCGGCACTCAGGACCGGCGCGGCCTGGTCCCGGCCTCCGTACGCGGCGCACTGGACGAAGAGGCTCAGGGTGTGCGGATACGCCTGGGGATCGCGGCCGAACACCATGAGTCCGTAGAGCGTCGGTCGCAGCACGCCGTCCAGGGTGTCGGCGATGCTCGCGCTCCGCAGCTCGTCGTCCCGCGCCGGCTGGGGCGGCTCGTCCGGATCGAGCCCCTGCGCCCGCAGGAAGGAGCGCACGGCGCCGAAATCGAGGTCCTCGACGGTTGCGGAGGGGACGATCTGCCGCTCCGTGAGCACCGGGCCGAAGGCGTTCAGCAGCTCCTGGAGTTCGGAAGGGGAGGGAGCCGTGGTCGCCCGGCCCCGCCGGATCCAGAACCTCCCGTCCTGCGAGAATGGCTCGTAACCCCGCTGATGGCGATGGACCTCGACCCAGTGGACCCATCCGTCGCCGGTCCGGCGGCGGCCGCAACGGGCGGTGACCGGCCTGCCGAGGCCGCTGTGGAGGAAGCTCGTCAACCGTTCCTCCACGGTGTCCGGGTCGTTCCGAGCGCCGACGACCCTGCCGGCATCGTCCACGCCGAGCACGAGCAGGCCGCCGGCTCCGTTGGCGAACGCGCAGAGCGTCCGACCGGCGGCCCGCAGGTCCAGGGGGTTGCGCTTCAGCTCGGTACGTTCGTCCTCTCCGGCGGCGATCCGCCGCTCCACCTCCGGCCACTCCATCGGTTCACCTCCGCGATGCGGGACGACGGGCGCCCGGCGTCGAACGCCTCCGAGCCGCCGAGGCCCGGGAGGCGGCGTTCGGGAAACTCACGGTCGTCTCCGCACCCGCCGGTTCCCGCGTCAGCAGCCTGTGGACAAAACGCCCCGCATGAGAATCCGTCCTCGAAGAGATGGGGAACTCCACCGTCCGGGGGGATGCGGGGCGCTTTCCCCACCGGATGGCGGCCCGGATCGCTGGCGCGACCCGT
>CAYGAO010000388.1:0-1872 GCA_964347715.1 uncultured Acidobacteriota bacterium | reverse complement strand
CGCGAAAGCGGGAATCCATTCCGGTCAACGAATCCAGAAGCTCGGAGTCTGGAGCCGTCAAGCCGAATTTTGAAGAGCCCTGCCCCCCGCCGCGTGCAAGGCGCAGGCGCCCGCCGTATCCACTGCGCGATCCTCGGCGGGCGCCGCGGACCGCGCCCGCACCCCGCGGCGCGCGGCGCGGAGCAGGGCGGGCAGGTCCGCGAGGACCTTCCGGCTCGCGTTGTGTCCGGGCACGCCGGTGACGGTGCCGCCCGGCCAGCTCGAGGAACCGCAGGTGTAGAGTCCCGCGACCGGTGTCGTGTAGTCGGAGAAGCCCGGGAGGGGGCGGAGCCCGAACATGTGCCTCGGCGTCATGTCGAGGTGCGCGATGTTCGCGCCGGGCAGCCCGAACTCCCGCTCGAGGTCGGCCGGGCTCCAGAAGCGCCGGTCGATGATGAGGTCCTCGAGCCCCGGCATGTACTCCCCGAGCACTCTGATGCAGTGCTCCCCGAAGCGCTCTCGCTCGGTGTCCCAGCTTCCTTCCGCCAGATCGAGGGGGGCATGGAAGATGTTGGCACTGAGGATGTGCTTGCCCGGCGGGGCGAGGCTCGGGTCGGCGACGGTGGGGAAGAGGCCCCAGAACAGCGGCCCGCGCGACCAGCGCCCGTACTTCGCGTCGTCGAAGGCGCGCTCCTGGTACTCGATGCCGGGGGCGATGCGGAACTGGCAGCCCGAGCACTCCTGTTCCATCCCCTTGGGCGAGGCCGCGAAGCGAGGGAGGGCGTCGAGCGCGAGCGCCACCTTGAAGGCGGAGCCCCGCTTGGGCAGCCGCTCCACCGCGGCCCGGAACCCGGATTCGAGATGCCGGGGCTCGACGAGGTCCAGGAAGGTGGTCCAGGGGCCGAGGTTGGAGACCACCGCGGCGGCGTCTATCTCTTCTCCGCCTTCCAGCACCACCCCGCTCGCCCCGTGCTCGCCGGCGAGGATCCGCACGACCCGCGCCCCGGTGCGCACCTTCCCCCCCACCGCCTCGATGGACTGGCGCATGGTGCGCACGATGCTCCCCATCCCCCCGAGCGGGAGTCCGGTGGAGCCGCGCAGCACCTGCCGCCGCGGGTCGTGGGCGGCGACGACGCTGGAAGAGGCGAGCGACATCGGACGCATCATCAGCCAGAAGGAAGACCCCGGCGACCGGGGGCCCAGCCAGTTCGACATCACCCCGAGCATCGCGACCATCGCCTTGAGGTGCGCCGACTCGAGGTACTCGTCGAGCAGGTCGACCACGCTGCCGAAGAAGACCTTGGCGAAGGCTTCTTCGTCTTCGGGCGTGGCGAGGCGGCCGGCGAGCTCCGCGATGGTCGGCGGCGGCTCGAAGAGCGACGCTCCGAGGCGTTCCGCAAAGCGGTTGAAGAACGCAAAGAGCGCCGGATAGCCCGTGACATCCTTCTCCGAGAAGGCCCGGATCTGCTCCGCCACGCGCTCGGGCTCGCGCCACGCCACGAAGGCGCGCCCGTCCGGAAAGGGGAACATCAGCGAGGGATTGGGGCGGGTGAAGGTGAGCCCGAAGCGCTCGAGCTCGAGGTCCGTCACGATCTTGGGCTCGAGCGAGCCCGGGGAGTTGGTGATGGAGGACCGGTAGCCGGGGAAGTACTCGTACTCCGCGCAGGGGCCGCCGGCGATGTGGCGCTGCTCGAGCACCAGCACGTCGACCCCGGCCCGGGCGAGGTAGGCGGCGCAGGACAGGCCGTTGTGCCCGCCGCCGACCACCACCACCTCGTGCCGGTTCAGGGTCATTTCAGGCTACGGTTCCGGAGCGGATGCAATCGCTCGGAGGGCGAGCCCAGGACTCTTCAAAAGTCGGCTTGACGGCTTCAGACTCCGAGCTTCGGGATT
>CAYGAO010000387.1:0-1874 GCA_964347715.1 uncultured Acidobacteriota bacterium | reverse complement strand
GCGATTCGGGCCGCCATCCGGCGGGGAAAGCGCCCCGCATCCGCCCGGACGATGGCGTTGCCCATCCCTTCGAGGAGGGATTCCCAGGCGGGGCGCTTCATCCACAGGCTCCCAGGACCCGAGCCGGGTTCGCGCGGGTTTCCGCCAACCGCTACGATTCGGTGTTTCCCCGGCTCTCGCCCTCACCGGAGGTTCCATGTCCAAGAGATCCAAGCAGCTCCTTCGCGCGTTCGCCGTCGCGCTCGTCGTCGCGTCGCCGGTCGTCCCGGCGGCGCTCGCCGAAGAGTCCGACCTCGGGACCGTCGAGTTCCCGAACTCGGGTTCGGAAGCGGCGCAGGAGGCGTTCCAGCGAGGCGTCGCCGCGCTCCACAGCTTCTGGTACGAGGAGGCCGCCGAGGCCTTCCGGAACGCCCAGGAGATCGACCCCGACTTCGCGCTCGCCTACTGGGGCGAGGCGATCAGCCACAACCATCCGCTCTGGTCCGAGCAGGACATCAGCGCCGCGCGCGAGGTGCTGGGCCGTTTCGGGGCGAACCGCGCCGAGCGCCGGGCGAAGACGCCGACGGAGCGCGAGCGGCTCTACCTCGACACCGTCGAGGTGCTCTACGGCCCCGGCGACAAGTTCGAGCGCGACGAGCTCTACCACCAGGCGATGCGGCGGCTCGCCGAGGCGAACCCCGAGGACGACGAGGCGCAGGCGTTCTACGCGCTCTCCTACCTCGGACTCGTCCGCCGCGGCGAACCGGGCTTCCACCGCCAGATGAAGGCCGGGGCGATCGCCACGAAGCTCTTCCAGGAGAAGCCGAACCACCCCGGCGCGGCGCACTATGTGATCCACTCGTTCGATGATCCCGAGCACGCCCCGCTCGCGCTCGACGCCGCGAACCGCTACGCCGAGATCGCTCCCGAGGCCCACCACGCCCAGCACATGCCCTCGCACATCTTCGTGCAGCACGGCATGTGGAACCGGGTCGCCGACTCGAACGAGGTCGCCTACGACGCCTCCGCGAAGTGGGTCGAGGCGAAGAACCTCTCGATCACGAAGCGCGACTACCACAGCCTCGAGTGGAAGGCCTACGCCGACCTCCAGCGGGGGCAGTACGCCGAGGTGCTCGACGCGATCGCGGTGGTGGACGCCGCCGCCGAGGAGACCGACTCGATGCGCCTGCGCCGGATCTCCGCTTCGATGGTCGCGCGCCACGCGATCGAGACCGGACGCTTCGATGCGATCACCCTCCCCGAGGGAGAGACGGACACGAGCCGCTACAACTCGACCGCGAACCTGCTGTTCGCCGCCGGGATGAAGGCGAGCGCCGAGAACGACGCCGCGGGCGCGAAGGCCGCCGCGAAGCGGCTCCGGAAGCTCGCCGACGCGCGCGCCGAGGCCGGCGAGGCCTATCAGAGCGACTCCGTGCGGATCATGCAGCACGAGGTCGAGGCGCTCGCCGCCCGGCTCGCCGGCGACCTCGAGGGCGCGCTCGAGCACGCCGCCCGGGCGACGGAGATCGAGGAGACCCAGGATCCGCCTTCGGGCCCGACCTACCCGATGAAGCCGTCGCACGAGCTCCGGGGCGAGCTGCTCCTCGCCGCCGGCAAGACGGAGAAGGCGCGGGCGCAGTTCGAGATGAGCCTCACCCGGACGCCGAACCGCACCGCCTCGCTCCTCGGCCTCGCCCGCGCCGCGACCGCGCTCGGCGACACCGAAGCCGCGGACCGCGCCTGGGCGACCCTCGCGACCTTCCTCACCGAAGCGGACGCGGAGGTGCCGTATCTGGACGAGGTCCGGAGCCACACCGCCGCCACCACCGACCAGCAGTAGCAGCCGGTGGACAAAGCGCCCCGCATGGGAATCCGTCCTCGAAGAGATGGGGAAC
>CAYGAO010000386.1:0-1886 GCA_964347715.1 uncultured Acidobacteriota bacterium | reverse complement strand
AAGACGGCTTGCGGCTCAGGGTGAAGTCAGGCGCCAAAATGAGAATTGCTGGTGCACCAACGGAGACGATGGATTCACGGGCCGCATCTGGAAAGGTCCGGTGTCGGATGTCCGGATACGGCCCTGCGCAGTGGAAGCGGGCGACCCCGGAGGCTGCTCGCCTCCGGGAGACTGCCGGCATCCCGAGCCGGTGGGGCCTCGCTCTCCGGTGGGGCCTCGCCCTGCGGGAGGGGGCTTCAGAGGATCGGATCAGCCGTAGCCGCTCGCACGCAGGTACGCAGGGCTCGCGATCCGCAGCCGGGAGAGCACCTGCTCGAGCAGCACCCGGCGAAGGCGCCCGGCCTTGCGCCGGTCGAGCGCTCCCGCCCGGATGTCGCGCACGAGCCGCACGTTCATGCCGCGCAGATACTCCGCGATCTCGTCCGGCGCGAGGAGCGGCGGAGGGGACTCGTCGTAGAGCTCGGCCAGGAGCCGGAGCTCGCGGTACGTCGCGCCCGCGGAGCCGTGCAGCTCCCGTTCCGCGATCCCCATCGCGTCCGCGATCATTCGAAGGTTGCGCTCCTGCTCCGGCGGCAGCTCCGGCAGCAGGTCATCGAGCAGAAGCGCCCGCGCGCTCGCGAGCAGCTCCGATCCGGGCGGGGGGTTAAGCATGTGCGCGCTCCATCGCGAGCCGGTCCGTCTCGAACAGGAGGTCGATCTCCATCTCGGCCACCCGGCGGCCAGTGAGCGCGAGCTCGATCGATCGGTCGCCGCCGGCAACGAAGCGTTGGCCCTGCTCGAGCGCGGCCACCGCCGAGTGCAGGGTCGCCATGACCTCCCAGTAGCGCAGGACCTCTTCGTCGAGATGGAGTACGGAGGTCTCGCGGTAGGCGCCCAGGAAAGCGGCCCTCGACGCGGCGCCGTCCGCCTCCCGGTGCCGGGAGGCGAGGCGCCGGCACGCCGCGCAGAACTCCCCGAGGTCCTCGCAGGGGTCGCCCCACCGGCTCGCCGCCCAGTCCGTGATCGCGAACAGCCGCCCCTCTTCGGCGAGGCGGCTCCCGGCACCGGCGCCCGGAGCCCCGTGGCAGAGCACGGGGCCGCCACTCTCCGGCGCGTGGCGTTCGAGCTGGCGCATCGTCCACTCCAGCACCGGCTGCGGGTCGCCGATCGCATCGAGACGCCCGCGAAAGGCGGCGAGCCGGGCGGCGGCCGGGTTCCGGGGCGACGGCGCCAGGAAACGCAAGCCGCCGCCCGCCGGGGTGATCCGGTGCAGCTTCGCGAGGTCCCGGCCCAGTTGCCGGGCGAGCCCGGGACTCTCGAACCAGCTTCTCCGCGCAGATCGCCCGAGCCCCTTTCCCGCGGACGAGAGGGGCGCCCGCCGGCGCGGGGAGGGCGGGTTGCCGGGTGCGGGTCGATCGCGCGTCCGTTCCGAGGGCCGGCCGAGGCCGGGTCCCCGGACCCCGCCCCCGGAGTCCCGTGGGGGCGGCGCGCGGTACTCCGCACCGGGCACGAAGCCGGTGACGAAGAAGGGGGCGCCGAGCACCTGCACGTCCTCGCACAGGAGCAACGGACGGGGGACGAAGATGCCCGCCTCATGCACGACACGGAGGAGCGCGAACTCCTCGGCCGGGGAGCGGCCGGTCCCGGACCCCGGTGGCGCCCCGCCCCGGACCAGCCGAAGGCGACGGCGGGAGTGCCCGCCACGGACACCCGCCACCGTGACCTGCCAGGTCTCTCGCCCCGCCCCGCCGCCGAGCTTCTCCGACGACTCGAGGCGGACCGGCTCGCCGAGCTCCCGAGACAGCCAGCCTCCCAGTCGTCGCGCGGCGCTTCGCGTCAACATGCCGGCTCGCAGGCAGGGCTCTTCAAAAGTCGGCTTGACGGCTTCAGACTCCGAGCTTCGGGAT
>CAYGAO010000385.1:0-1897 GCA_964347715.1 uncultured Acidobacteriota bacterium | reverse complement strand
GCACCGGCTGCTCGGGGCGTTTCCGGCGGGCCGGCTGCTCGGGGCGATTCCGGGGGTCCGGCTGCTCGGGGCGATTCCGGCGGTCCGGCTGATCCGGGGGGTCCCGGCGGGCCGGCTGCTCTGGGCGATTCTGGCGAACCGGCTGCTCGGGAGGATTCCGGCGAACCGGTTGCTCGGGGCGATTCCGCCGATGCGGGCGATGCGGGCGCTGCCGCCGATCCGGGCGATTCCGGCGGTCCCGCCGATCCCGCCGACCCGGGCGCCCGGGGTCGAGGGCGCGGGCGGGCGGGCTCGGCGCGAGCGGTCCGACGGGTAACCGGTGCCGGAGAACGGGCGACTCCCGCACGATCCCGAGGCGGAGCGGGCGGTGCTGGCCGCGGTGCTGCTCGACCGCCGCCAGCTCGACGGGGTGCGGGAGGTGCTGAAGGCGAAGGACTTCCTGGACGCTCGCCATCAGCGGATCTTCGAGGTCTGTTGCAACCTCGACGACGCCCCCGAGTCCCGGAAGATCGACCTGGTCACCGTCCGCGCCGAGCTCGAACGGAAGGGCCAGCTCCAGGCGGCGGGCGGGCGCGGCTACCTCGGCGAGCTCCTCGACGGGGTCGCGCGCTCGACGAACGCCGTGGAGTACGCCCGGCTCGTGCGGGATCGCTCGCTGAGCCGGGAACTCCACCGTTTCGGGAACAAGGTGGCGAGCGAGGCGCTCCGGAACGCTCCGGGCGAGATCCTCGAATCCGCCGAGGAGGACCTGTTCCGGATCGCCGAAGGCTCCTTCGCCGCCGGCCCGGTGGCGATCGCCGGGGAACTGACGCGGATCGCGGCCGAAGCCGACGAGCAGCGCGAGGAGTTCGCGGGGATCCGGACCGGCCTCCAGGATCTCGACGAACTCATGGGCGGGCTGCGGAAATCGGACCTGATCCTCGTCGGCGCCAGGCCCGGCGAGGGCAAGACGAGCCTCGCGCTGAACATCGCGCTCGCCGCCGGACGCGAGCGCCGCCGGGTGCTGATCTTCAGCCTGGAGATGCCGCTTCGCCAGATCGCGACCCGGTTGCTCTTCTCGCAGGCGCGGGTGGACGCCCGCCAGCTCCACCGTCCCGGGATGCTCAGCGAACGGGATCGGAAGAGCGTCCGGAGCACGCTCGCGGTGCTGGGCCGGATGCCGCTGTGGGTGGACGACTCGAATGTCACCCCGGTGGAGCTGCGCTCGAAGGCGCGCCAGCTCTCCCGCGAGCACGGCCTCGACCTGATCGTCGTGGATTACCTGCAGCTCATGCGGGCCGGCGAGCCGGGTCAGCGCTTCGAGAACCGGAACCTCGAGCTCGCGGAGATCAGCCGCTCGCTGAAGGGGCTGGCGAAGGAGCTCGATGTTCCGGTGCTGGCGCTCTCGCAGCTCAGCCGGGCGCCCGAACAGCGTTCGGGGAACTTTTCGGCGCCGCGGCTCTCCGACCTCCGCGAGTCCGGGGCGCTCGAACAGGACGCGGACATCGTGCTGCTCATCCACCGCGAACGCCAGCAGCGGGGAGGCGAGACGGCGTCGGATCCGCTGTCCGAGCGCGGGCCGCCGGTCCGCCGGATCATCGTGGCCAAGAACCGGAACGGTCCCACCGGCCAGGTCCGCCTCGCGTGGCTCGACAGGTACACCCGCTTCGAGACCCTCGCGGAGGAGGCGGCGACCCACGACGCCGAGTTCCCCGCCTACCCCGACCCGGGCGAGGAACTCGGGTTCTGACAGCCGGTGGACAAGACGCCCCGCAGGGGAATCCGTTCTCGAAGAGACGGGGAACCCCGTCGTCCGGGCGGATGCGGGACGCTTTCCCCACCGGGTGGCGGCCCGGATCGCTCGGGCGATCCGTTCCGCCGTCTTTCGCGGGGAGGGAGGACCCTCCCCGCCCCCCTC
>CAYGAO010000384.1:0-1907 GCA_964347715.1 uncultured Acidobacteriota bacterium | reverse complement strand
CTCGAACTCGAACCGCGAGGTGAGGAAGTTCGCGAGCGTGCGCTCGAACATGTGCGTGCTCAGCGTGGCCGTCATGGCCACCCCCACCCCCAGGATCGCCACCACTGCCAGCGTGATCCTCGTGGCCAATCCGAAGGTCATGTCGGTGCCCTTCTCCCCGTCATGTACCGTGACCCCATGATAATGCGCCGAGCATCGGGGAAAGAGGAGAGCTTGGCCCGGCCGGCGGGCGCCGGGGCCGGTCGGCGGTGGGAGCGCCGTCGGACAGACGTTCGATCACCGCCCCAATCTCGCGGCATCGGCTCTCCGTCTCCGGGTCGTTCATGGGGAGAGTGTATCCGTCATCGGCGGTCGAAACGAATCCCATGCTGCACGGCGGAGGCAGCGTCTTTCGTCGACGGCGCCCCGCTCCCCAGCCGCCCGGGGGCGACATGCACCGAGCCCCCGCCATCGTCTCACCACGCGCGATCCGTATCCTGCAAGCCCGTATCCGCGCCAACGCGGTCTGCCCCGGCTTCGTCCGCACCCCGCTCACCGAGGGCATCGCGTCGAGCCGGGAGACGTACTTGACGCCGGCCGGCCGCCACCCGCCGGAGCGGCTCGGCCAGCCCGGGGAGATCGCGGACGTCGTCCTGTTCCTCGCGTCCGACGAAGCGTCGTTCGTGGTCGGGGCGAACCGGCTGGTCGATGGAGGCTGTACCGCGGTCCGATTTTCGGCGAACGAGAGGATCATCGTCGCTTCCTCGCCGTTCCCGATCCCCCTCGATCACCGGCACCGCCATCCGCCGGCGCAGGCTCGCCGGGCTCGGGTCTCGATCCAGGCGAGAGCGCCGAAGTCGAGCTCGACCCCGGCTCCGGGCCGTGGCCGGTACGGGATCGGACGGAACGGCGAACCCGGCGAGGTCCGGCGCAACCGGCGCCCCTGTCCGGCCGGCTCCGGATTTGCGCTACTCTCGCCGGCGACGCGGCCTCCGCGCCGTCGGTTCCGGCTCCAGCCGGATGCACGGGTGTGCATGCGGCTCGGCCTGCGGCCCGGCGAGTCCCCACCGGCATGGTGGCGGAGGCTCCGTCAGGCAGAGCTGAGGGAGTCGATCCGCTCGCGCAACGCATCCGATCGCCCCGATTGACCCACCACCGGCGCAGTGCGTTGCGTTCGGCGATCCCGCGGAGGATCATGCGCAGACCGGGAACAGGGGCGCCGGGTGTCCACATGAAGAACCGCTGAAGACCGGCGTCGAGGGGGGCGAGCGATATCCCCCCGATGCGGAGGCTGTCCGTCTCTTCACGTGGGGTCCTCATGGGCCGGCAACGGTCGATGGGGCCCGGACCCGGTCCGGTGCGGTCCGGCCGAAGGCAGACCCGGCGTCCGCGTTTCCGACCCCGCGGACTCGTCATTCCATTCCATCGGTGGACATCGACATGACAGGAACCATTCCGGGAGCCGGCCACCACCCGCTGCCGGATTTCGCGAATGCGCGCGTCGTGCTCCGGTCGGGGAGACGGGTGCGAGCGCGGTCGAATCGCGCGCGGCCGGGCCGGAGCCGCCGGTCGATTCCGTGTTCGCCCGCCTCGGCAGGCCCGAGGCGCTCCGGCGTTCCGCCGAGCCGGTCCGCGACTCCGGACTTCAGGAAAAGCTCTGCATTCGCCCCGGGCAGGTGGGTCCGGTCAACGAGGCGTTTCCCCCGACCGACGAGGAGGTCGCCAGGTCCGAGCGCCACGTGGCGGCGTTCGAGGACACCGGGGCGAGCGGCTCCGCCTCCATCCGGGTCGGCGGGTACTTCATCGACGGTCCGCTCGTGGAGAAGGCCCGACATACGCTGCGGATCGCGGAATCGACCCGGAGGCGGGGGGGGCCCCCCCCCCCCGCCCCCGCCCCCCCCCCCCCCCCGGGGGGGCGGGACGGCCCC
>CAYGAO010000383.1:0-1932 GCA_964347715.1 uncultured Acidobacteriota bacterium | reverse complement strand
GGTGTCCGGAACTGCCGGAGTTCGCGGGCCTGCCGGATCTGCCGCAACACATGGTCGATCAGGTCGCCCTTGGTGTCGGCGTCCGCACGTTCGAGGCGCAGGTCGTTCACCTGGCTGACCACCTGCGAGAGCACGGTCGGCTCGTCGATCACGAGTCGCGCATCCGCCATGAAGTCGGTGACGCCCTCGGCGGCGATCCCCGCGTGGAAGGGAAAGACCTCCTCGCGCACCCACGACACGAGCCGCTGGCCGTTCAGCGCATTGGCCCAGCTGGACCACCGCAGGAGTTCGCCCGGGACCGTCTCGGCGCCCGGTTCCCGCGCGTTGCCCGGATGCCGCAGGCTCCACTCGCCGGTGAACGCGCCGGCGTACGGCCTGGCTCCGGGACGGCGGGCCATGCGGACCCGCGCCGCATCCGCCGCCTCGAACATGTAGAAGTACATCAGGAAGCTCAGCTGCTCGGCGTTCTGCGCCGGATCCGGGTAGCCCCCGGCGAACAGGTGGTCGCGGATCCGGTCGATGCCGCGGCGAAGCTCCGGCGTCAACGGCATGGCGTCACGGCGCGGTCCGGGCGGCGCCGGGCGCGCCCTCCGGCCCGAACACGGCCGCGTTGAACCCGGCGATGAGGCGGTCGAGGTCGGACTGCCCGCCGAACACGCGCCGCGCCTGTTCGAACCCGCCCAGTGCGGTGAAGGGATGGTCGTCGAAGTCGTAGTCGCCGAAGGCGACCATGTCCAGCGCGTCGGCCCGGATCCGGCTGCCGATCAGGTTCGCCCAACGCGCCTGTTCCGCGTTGAACTCCTGGCCGCAGCGCCACGACTCGAACCGCAGGCCGAACTCGGCGGCGCGAGCCTCGTGCTCGGCCGCGCGCACGATCCGGCCGTTCTCGTCGAGCGTCAACCAGTCGCGGCTGGCCGGGTCGATCTGGTCGTCCACATCGAGCGTCAGCAACCTGCGGGGCTCGCCGGGAACGTAGGAAGGCCCGGGTGCGCGGAAAGAACCGCCCTCCATGTCCCCGTCGTCGCCGTGGAAGTCCGTCACGCCGACGAAATCGAAGATGGTGAACGCGGTCTTGCCGATGTGGGGGGCCTTGCGCGTGCCGCGCCCGCGCATCTGGCGGTAGAGGATCGTGCTCCGCGTGAACCGCGCCATGACCAGAGCGACCACCTTCGGGCAGTCGAACCCCGTATCGAGCATGTTGACGCTGACCAGGATCTTCGGAAACTCCTCCTCCTTGAAGCGTTTGATGATGATGCTCGGGTCCGGGGTCGGTCCGCCGTCGACATCGCTGACCACGAAGTCCGCGTAGCGCGTCGCGGAATGCGGCTTCAGGTCGGCGAAGTGTTCGTCGAACATCGTCGCCAGCGTCTCGGCGTGCCGTTTCGTGACCGCGAACACGATGGTCTTGCCCGGTGTCGGCCGGTACCGGACGCCGTCCCTGCCGACGAACCCCTGTTCGTGGATGTTCCGAAACTCCCGGACGATGGCGCGATTGCGCTCGGGGATGGTGAACTTCCGCTCCAACGCCCGCGGGTCCACGGAGAGGGGGTCGGACCGTTCGAACAACCTCTCGAGTTCGGCCCGCGTTTCCGCGTCCATCGCTGTCCAGTCGAGTTCCTTGCGCGTCACCGGAAACCCGTCCTCGGCGGCCGTCCTGACCGTCATCGCCCGGTAGATGCGATACGGGACCAGATGTTGGTCCCTGATCGCCTCCCGGAGCGTGTAGCGAAAGGTCGGTTCTTCGAGCTCGAAGAACCGCAGGGTATCGCGCACGAAGCAACCGTCCTCGGGGTCCCGCAGCGCCTCGGATCCGGCGGTGCAGGGCGTGGCGGTCAGGCCGAGCTGGATGCCGTCGAAGTGCCGGAGCGCGCCGCTGTACTTGCCGTAGATCGAGCGGTGGCACTCGTCGGTGATCACGAGGTCGAAGTAGCC
>CAYGAO010000382.1:0-1947 GCA_964347715.1 uncultured Acidobacteriota bacterium | reverse complement strand
AGCGCCCCGCATCCGCCCGGACGACGGGGTTCCTCATCTCTCCGAGGACGGATTCCCATGCGGGGCGTTTTATCCACCGGCTGATAGGTGCGCCGGCCGTCTCGATGGTGGATCTTCCGGAGGTAGGCGTGATCTTCGCCGTTGAACCACACGCCGACTTCGGCGCGGGACATGTCCATGTACAGACGGAGTTGATGTGTCCCGTCCTGGCGAACGGAGTTCTTGCACTCCACGATCATCGCGAGCGTGTCTTCCGTGCGCTCGGAGCCGTGGAACACGGCGATGTCCACCGGATGACTCCGCTCGGCGTCGGACGGCCGGGCGCGAACCCGGTACTGCGGATCGGTCTGGATCTGGTCCTTGCGGTAGCCGTAGTCGTGGACCAGGCGGCGCGCGAAGACCTGGACCGCGTCCACTTCCTCGGGAGTCGCGCGGACGGGTTGGCCGCTGATGAAGTCGTCGAGGAACTTGCCCGGGCCGGCTCTCACTCCCGGCCGGGCTTCTCCGGAGGGGCGGGGCATCAGGAGGGCAGTGTCGGTTCGGGGGGGAGGACGAGGTCCTGGCGACGGGGGAGGCGGGGCGCGAGGTCCACCGGTTCGGGGAGCTCGTCGTTCGGGGACTCCTCCGGGCGGCCTCCGAGCTTGCGGAGCCTGCGGAGATGCGGGATCAGGCGGTTCTCCTTCGAGCCGACGGCGGCGTTGTAGGCCCTGGTGGTCTTCCCCAATTGGATTCCGACCTCGTGGAGGTGTCCGAGGAAGGTCCCGAGGCGCTTTTCGAGCTCCTGGCCGGCCTCGCGCATCGCCTCGGCGTTCCGGGCGCCGGTCTCGCTGCGCCACATCGCGGCGACGCTCCACAGGAGGCCCACCAGCGTGTGCGGGGTGGCGAGCACGATCCGGTGGCCCGCCGCGTACTGCAGCAGTTTGGGTCGGTGGCGGATCGCCTCGGAGAGCAGGGACTCGATCGGCAGGAAGAGCACCGTGAAAGGGGGGGCCCTTGCCGAGGCTCGACGGATACTCCCGTTCGGAGAGCGCCCGGATGTGCTGGCGGACGCGCTCGGCGTGGCGCGCGAACAGCGAGGCTTGGCGGTCGGGGTCGTCCGTGATCTCGGTGGCGGCGAGGTAGTCGTCCATCGGGACCTTGGAGTCCACCGCGAGGTTCGCGCCGCCGGGGAGGTGGAGGACGAGGTCGGGGCGGACGCCGTTCCTGCCGGTCTGGGTGGCGAAGTCGCTGTGCTCGAGGAGGCCGACGGACTCCACGAGGGTCTGGAGCTGGATCTCGCCCCAGCGCCCGCGGGCCTGGCGGTCGCCCTTGAGGGCCTCTCGGAGCGACCGGGCGCTGCCGACCACGGTGTCCACCTGGCTGGAGAGCTGCCGCGCCACCGCCTCGAGCGCGCCGTGGTCGCGGGCGCGCTTCTGCTCGAGGTCGCTGGCGAGCCGTTGGACGTTCTCGAGCGACTGCCGCAGGGGTTCGGTGGCGCTGGCGAGGCGTTCCCGCTCGAGTTCGCGGTCCGAGCGGGTAGCTGCCTGCAACGTCTCGAGGGCCTGGCCGGTGGCCCGCTCGTACGACTCGCGGGCCTGCTGGTTGCTCTGGTCGGCGGCCGCGCGGGCGATGGCGTCGAGGTCCGAGCGGGTCTGGTCCCGGCCGAGGCGCTCGCCCCGGCGCAGACCGGCGAACCAGAAGGTCGCGGCGATCAGGGCGGCCGCGAGCACAGGCAGGAGGGTGGTCGTCAGCATGGGGTCAGTATGGCCGGAAGGTGCGCCAGAACTCGTCACCCCGAACCCGGTCCCGGCGATTCGCCGACGGCGGTCTCTCGGAGCCTGTCATCAGGATTCGGGACCAGGGGCCGGTTGCGCCGGAGGAGCGCGGAACAGGGGGGAGCGACGGTGGATCCGGCAGCCTGTGGATAAAGCGCCCCGCATGGGAATCCGTCCTCGAAGAGATGGGGAA
>CAYGAO010000381.1:0-1949 GCA_964347715.1 uncultured Acidobacteriota bacterium | reverse complement strand
TGGCGCAGGAGTACTCGCGGGCGGACCTGGTGTCGAAGACGGCGGAGTTCGTGTATCTGGCGAGGTCGCAGGTGACGGTCCAGTATTCCCTGGGCGAGTCCGAGGCGTACGGCCGGACCGGCGCGGGGGGCGCGATGCTGGCGCCGCGGGCGGCCCTGGATCGGGTGGGCGGGTTCCCGCAGGTGTCCCGCTCGCTGGATCCGGACCTGAAGCCTGGTGGCCGGGTCTATCGGACGCACGGCGCCGGGTTCGTGCTGGTCAGGCACGGCGTGGAACACACCTGGGAAGAGCGCGACGAGTGGTTCCTCGACCGGGCGTATCGGGTCTGGCCCGGCTGGGATCCGGAGCGGGCGCACATCGGGGACATGGCTCCTTCCTGGTTGCCGGGATTCGGGGAGCAGCGACGGTGATGGTGGCGCGGCGCGAGGTCCCGCCGGCGCAGCTGGTCCGGTACAACGACTGGCGGCAGGTGGAATTGCCGCCGCTCCGGGAGTTCCGGCCGGAGTCGCCGGTGAGCGTGGTCGTGCCGTACTACGCGCAGCTCGAAGAGCTGGGGCGGACGCTGGCGGCTCTCGAAGGTCAGCGGTATCCGCGGGAGCTGTTCGAGGTGGTGGTGGTGGACGACGGCTCGCCGGAGCCGCTCGCGGAGGTCGGGCAGGCGCTCTTCGATCGGGCGCCGTTCGCGGTGCGGGTGGCCCGGCAGGAGGACCGCGGCTTCGGGGCGGCGCGGGCGCGGAACACGGGCGCGCGGGTGGCGGCGCACGAGGTGCTCCTGTTCCTCGACGGCGACATGTTGCCGGAGGCGGACTGGCTCACGGCGCACGCGCGCTGGCATCACGCGGTACCGGACGCGCTGACGCTCGGGCTGCGCGCGCATGTGCCGGTGGACGGGGTGGACGCGGAGGCGATCCGCAACCGCCCGGGAACCCTGGAGGAACTCTTCGCCGGTCGGCGGGTGGATCGGCCGTGGTTCGAGAGTTACTGGAAGAAGACGAACGATCTGACCTCGAAGGCGGACGATCTGTTCCGGACGGTCGTGAGTGGGAACCTCGGGGTCCGTCGCGGCTTCTTCGAGCTGGTGGGCGGGTTCGACGAGTCGTTCACGGCGTGGGGCCGGGAGGACACCGAGTTCGGGTATCGGGCCTTCACCCGGGGCGGGCTGCTGGCGCCGGTGCGCGAGGGTTTCGCGTGGCGCCAGGGCGCCTGGGCGAAGGGGCGGGCGACGAAGCAGCGGCGTCAGGTGTTGGCGGTGGCCAAGGTGGCCCATCTGATCCCGCACGGGCATTTTCGCGCCGGGATGGCGGGACGAACCTTTACGGTGCCGCAGTTCGTGGTGACGATCCGGGGGGGCGCGTTGCCGGCTGCGGATCTGCTGCGGAGGGTCGACCGGGTGCTCGGAGGTCCGATGCACGACCTGGTGGTTCGGCTGGAGTTGCCGGCGGACCATGCGGGTCGGGCGTGGCTCGAACGCCAGCTGGGTCCCGATCCGAGGGTGCGGGTGGCGCCGTCGCGCCCGGTCCTGGAGGAGTTTCCGGCGTCTCCGTTCCTGGTGACGCTGCCCGCGGAGCGGCGGCTGGCCGAGGATGTGGTGCCCAGGCTGAGCGCGGCGCTCGGGACCGCAGTGTTCGGGCGGTGCGTGTTTCCGGACGGTTCGCGGGCTTCGATCGTGCGGGCGTGGGCGCTCCACCGGGCCCGACGGACGCGGTGGGAAGTGTCGGACTTCGGCGAGGTGGTGACGATCCCGCCCGGGCGGTTGGCGCCGGCGCGGGTGCGCGCGGGTGGTCGGCAGGCGGGGCCGGTCGTCGGGAAGACGGTTTCGACGCCTCGGCCGGAGTACCCCCTGGGGGTGGAGATCGCTGCGGTGGGGCCGCGGTCGGCGCGCGTGTTCGCGGCCTCGCCACGGGTGGCGCGGACGCTCGTCGGCCAGCATGTGGATGTGGTGCTCGCCG
>CAYGAO010000380.1:0-1976 GCA_964347715.1 uncultured Acidobacteriota bacterium | reverse complement strand
CGAAGGGCCGCGTCGCCGCCGTCGCCGAGAGCTCCGGGTTCGCCGAGGCGCTCGGCCTCGCCCCGAATCCGCCGGAGCTCCTCAGCCGGCTCGACTGGCGTCGCGCGGTGAAGACGCCCTACGAGATCGCGTGCCTCGCCGAAGCGAACCGGGTCGGGGCGGCCGGGCACCGCGCCGCCGCCGAGGCCTTCCGTGCGGGAGGCAGCGAGCTCGATATCCACCGGGCCTTCCTCGCCGCGGTCGGCGGGCTCGAAGCCGACCTCCCGTACCCGACGATCGTCGGCCTGAACGAGAAGGGAGCCGTCCTCCACTACGAAGGCAAACGCGCCGAGCCGCGCGGGGGCCGGAGCCTCCTCCTCGACGCCGGCGCCCGGGTCCGGGGCTACGCCTCGGACATCACGAGAACCCACGCCGGCGAGAGCGCCTCCGAGCGTTTCCGCTCGCTCCTCGACGCGGTCGAGGGCGCCCAGCAGGCGCTCTCGGCAGCGGTTCGCGCCGGGCGCCCCTGGGGCGAGCTCCACGAGGCGGCGCTCCTCGAACTCGCCCGCGTGCTCGCCCACGAGCAGATCATCCGCATCAGCCCCGAGGCGGCCGTGGACCAGAGCCTCGCCCGCGCCTTCTTCCCCCACGGCCTCGGCCACTTCCTCGGCATCCAGGTCCACGATGTCGGCGGCCACCTCGGCGCCCCCGACGGCCGCCTCGCGCCGCCGCCGAAGAGCGTGCCCGCGCTCCGCACCACGCGGACGCTCGAGCCGGGCCAGGTGATCACCGTGGAGCCCGGCATCTACTTCATCGAGGCGCTGCTCTCGAGGTGGTCGAAGGAGAAGCGGCGGGACGCGGTGAACTGGGACGCCGTCGAGGCGCTCGCGCCGTACGGCGGGGTTCGCATCGAGGACGACATCCTGGTCACGGAGGAGGGCCCCCGGAACCTCACCCGCGAACACCTCCCCGACTAGCGCCGGCGCGGTCGTCTGCCCCGAGCCGATCCGACGGCGTCAGCGACTCACCCGCGAAATATCTTCCCGCTCCGCGCGTTCTCCAGCGTTCGGCACGCCTCCTCCGCCCGGCGCTCGCGCGTCGCTGCTTGCTCCCCCGCTCCCGGCGAAAGCGCTTCCCGCCCCCCGTCGAACGCCCTCCGAATAGCGCCTGCGCGGCTCTTCACGCTCACCCGCCACCGCCTCCCCGGATCGCGCTCGCCCGGCGGTTCTTCCGCGCCGTCGCCCGCTGGACGCGCTGGCGGAAGCTGGCGCGCCCGCGGTAGCGCCCGGGGAGCAGTCTCTTGATCCGGCCGTTCACCTCGCGCCGGCTGACTCCGGTGACCCGGACCAGCTTCCGGGGATGCGCGGCGCCGGAGAGCACCGCGATCGCGTCCTCCGGGACCTCGAGCGCCTGCGCGAGCAACCGGATCAGCCCTTCGCTGCCTCTCGCCCGCTTCGGCGGAACGTCCAGGAACACCCGGATCCATCCGTTCGCGAGTCGCCCGACGCGCTCGCGGTCCGCCCCGGGGATGACCGAGACCTTGAGGACGAGTCCCCGCGGTTCGTCGGCGGAACCATCCCTGGTCTTCGTCACCACGCTCCGGTGCGGACGAGGTCGCCACAGCGCTCCAGGGTCCGTCGCAGACTCGGCGCCCGGGCCGCGGCTCGTTCGGGCGACCAATGCGTCTCGGCGAATTCCATCAGCGTTTCGGACAGCGTGCGCCCGACCCGCATTCTGCCAGATCGGGACGGGACGATCGCGGAACGGACCGCCCGTCTCCCGGAGCGTCCGGCGAGGGACCGGATCGTGGCCTTCGGGTCGCGCAGTCCTTCCGGATCCTCTCGTAGCAGGTCGGCAGGGACGCCGAGGAACCGGGCCATCCCGAAGCCGTCTGCGAGGAGCCACGATTCCACGCTCCGGACCGCGATCCGTAACAGGCTGGGGAAAAGTCCCTCGCGCGCCGACGCGGCGCGAAGCGCCGCCGGGGAGGGGTGCGG
>CAYGAO010000379.1:0-1984 GCA_964347715.1 uncultured Acidobacteriota bacterium | reverse complement strand
GGCTCACCATCCCGCCGTAGCCCGCGAGGAACATCAGGCTGAGCGCGATCATCCCCAGCACGAAGGCCCAGCCGAAGACCTGGAGCTGGATGAAGTCGTTGGCGAAGGCGGGCACGAAGAGCAGGAACAGTGCGAGCAGCCAGACCGCGGGGTGGATCCGCGCCAGCCAGTCGGGCAGCGACTCCGCCGCGGCCGGCGCCGCACGGGCGAGGTCCCGGTCGAGCGTGTCTCCGGTCGCGGCCACTCTTCACTTCCTCCCGAGCAGGCCCTGGGGGCGGAAGGCGAGCACCGCGACCATGAGGAGAAAGGTGCCGACGACGGCGTAGGTGGGCATGTACACCGAGCCGAACTGCTCGGCGAGCCCGATGAGGAGCGCGCCGAGGGCGGCGCCGGTGATCGAGCCCATGCCCCCGACGATGACCACCACGAGGGAGGCGAGGAGGAAACGGATGTCCTCCCCCGGGGCGAGCGACTGGAAGGTGCCGCCGACCACTCCGGCGAGTCCCGCGAGCCCGGCCCCGAACGCGAAGACGACGACGAAGACGAGCTGGATGCGGACCCCGCTCGCCGCCAGCATGTCGCGGTCGTCCACTCCGGCGCGGATCATGATCCCGATGCGAGTACGGTTGAGCAGCCACCACATCACGATGCCGATGACGAGCGCGGCGCAGAAGATCACCAGGCGCACCATCGGGTACTTGAGGTAGATGGGATCGCCGGTGCGGCGGCTGATCGAGGAGATCAGAGGCGTCTCGACCGCGCCGACCAGCCACTCGGGGGGCAGGATCTGGTAGAAGTCGCCGCCCCAGATCCAGAGCATGATGTCCGCCATGACGATCGACACTCCGATCGTCACCAGGGTCTGGCGGAGCTCCTGTCCCTCCATCCAGCGGAAGATGGTGACCTGGAGGATGACGCCGAGGATCGCGACCGCGATGAAGGCGACCACGAAGCTCGCGATCCACGACCCGGTCCAGTCGGTGATCTCGTACCCGATGTATCCCCCGAGGAGATAGAGCGACCCGTGTGCGAGGTTGATGTTGCGCATCAGGCCGAAGATGAGCGTGAAGCCGCTCGCGACGAGGAAGTAGAGAGCGCCGAGCGTGATGCCGTTGAAGAGCGCGTTCAGGAAGACCTTCTTGCGTCCGATCGCCTCCACCAGCCCCGGCGGCCACGGCGCGAGGATGAGCCACAGGAGCACCGCGATCAGGATCAGGATCGCGAGCGACCAGAGGGGGTGGCGTTCGAGGAACCGCCTCATGCGATAAAGTCCGCGGGGCTTCCCGTTTGCGCAGGACCACTTGCCCGAGTCCGTCGCTGGGCGATCGGATCTTCGACGAGGGGAGCCGAGTCTACAAGGCGGGAAGACGCAGGCTCCGAGCGCTCCGGTATGCCGGCCCGCGAAGCGGTGGGCCGGCTATTCGGAGATCTCCGGCCGCGGGGGGCCGGCGCCGGGATCTGCTCCCGTACCGGGTCCCTCGGTGGTTCGGCTCCTCCTTGCCATCACTGACGGCTCCCTCCGGTCAGGTCCGTTGGTGGAAAGGCGTCCGGCATGTTGACCGTGCCGTCCGGGCGGCGCGGATAATGTGAGCGCGGAGCGGACCGCGCACCGGGGGATCACCACATGAAAGCGTCGGACCTGTTCGTGCGCTGCCTGGAGGCGGAGGGCGTCACGCACATCTTCGGGGTGCCCGGGGAGGAGAACGCCGATCTCATGATCTCGCTGTTGGACAGCGCCATTCGCTTCGTGCTGTGCCGTCACGAGCAGGCCGCCGCCTTCGCCGCGGACGCCTGGGGGCGGCTGACGGGCAGGGCCGGGGTGTGCCTGGGCACGCTGGGGCCGGGGGCGACCAACCTCGTCACCGGCGTCGCCGACGCCAACATGGACCGGTCGCCGCTGGTGTGCATCATCGGCCAGGGCAGCACCCGGCGACTCCACAAGGAGCGCCACCAGAACATGGACTCGGTCGCCATGTTCGGGCCG
>CAYGAO010000378.1:0-2027 GCA_964347715.1 uncultured Acidobacteriota bacterium | reverse complement strand
CATCTGGGGGGCGGTGTTCGCGGGCGGTGAACCGGCGCAGGCGGTCTATGTCCTGACCGCGCGAGTCGATCCGGAAACGGGCCAGGTCGGGGCCGGCGTGGGCGTCTTCACCGGTCGGCACGGCGCATTCAATATCCGGGGTCTAATCCCGGGGAGGTACGTCCTCTGGGTCTTCGATTTCGCCATGAGCAAAGAAACGGACGTTTTCTTTATTCTGGCGGACCTGGATCAGGAAACCCACATCCAGGATACGATCTGGAGTTCGCCAGTGGTCGTGCGCGCGGGCGACCGCACCGGTCCGCTCGTGATTCCCGTCCAGAGACCGGAGGTGAACGAATGAGGTGGCGAGGCTTGATCTTCGCAATCGTGGCACTGGCGGGCTGCGGGGACAGGGGGCCGGAAACGCCGGCGATTCCGGCCGACGCGGGGCCGGAACCGCCCGCGGTTCCGGTGGCTGCCGGTCCGGAACGTCTTTATCTGGAAATCGTCGAGGGAGAAACGGTGGCGGTTCCGGTCGGTTACCTGGTGTCGCGGGTTCTGGTGGGCGAAAGTGCAGCGATCGGTCTGGAGGCATCGTACGGGACGGCATCGGCAGAGGACATCCTGTTGATGGAGCAGACTGCGGTGCCACTGGATGGAAGTGTTGGAGAGGGCACGGTGGAACTCGGACTTCGGGCCCTGCGGGACGGGGCGGCGGAGGGAGCGGAGACGCTGGTTCTGCGCCCGGTGAAGTGGGACTACCGTCCAGACCAGACCATCCGCGTGCGGGATGCCGAGATCGAAGTCGTGATCGAGGACGAACCGTCCGCCTGCTCCGAGGTTGAAGTCCGGGTGGGGGAATCGCCAAGCGTGTTGCTCGACCTCCGGCCCACCCGGTCCACCATCCTCTATACCACGAAGATCAAGGTCGTGGCGCCTGCGTCGGAACCTGTAATCAAGTGGATCGAGCCCGCAGACGTCGTCGGGCAGCGCTTCGTGGACCGCGCCCCAGTTTACTATCGGACGCGGATGCTCAACACTTGGCGGGTCGAGTCGCTGGGCGACCGGGTACGCCACCGGATGACAGCGCAATGGTGGAATGGCGACGAGGACTGGGGGTCCAAGCCTCCACGCTTCGAAATGCAGGTGTGTGGCGGGCCCGGTTACGGAAAGTTCGTCCGTTGCTCCACGACCGAGTGCGCCGTCCACGAGGAAGGTTTCTGACATGCGACTCGGGTCGCAACGTTCACCCGCGGGTGCGGAAGGGACGAACCGTATTGGCTCCATGATCCATCCAAAGCAGGCGACGCTCGCAGTGGCGCTGGCCACGCTGACGATCTCGGCATGCGTCGACGACTCGCTCACCGCGCCGCCGAGTCCGACGACGCCCCGTCGCCTCATGGCGCCAACCGCTCCCCCGCCCCCGTCCTCGACGCTTCAGGCGCCGTCGCGGACCGATGTACTTTCCGAGCCGGGCGGACCCGTTGCTGCTTCTGTGGCGCCAGAAACAGTTGGTCAGGAGGCGGAACCGGGCGAGGAGAGCGCCGGCCCCAAGTCGCTGCCGAACGGAGAGGAACCCGACTCGGAGACCAAGCCTCGTGACGTCGAACTCATCTACACGATAGAGTCGTTTTCTGCTAGGGCGGTGTCTCCCGAATCCATTCAGGTCGAGTGGCGAATTACGCGCGACATCACCTACGACCGCAATCTGGAGCTTGCTCTGCTCCGCCGGGAAGCATCGTCGGGGACGTGGGTCTCGCTGCCAGTGGCGGGGCTCAACGGGTCGAGACTGGACACCGGTCTGCAACCCGAGACCCAGTACGAATATTACCTGACCGCCAACGATGATTCGGAGTTCACCTCCGCGACCACTCTTCCTCCTCCCCCTCCTCCTCTTCCTCCATGCCCCCCACCACCTCCTCTGAACGTTACCGCCACTGCCTCTTCGGCAAGTACTATCGAGGTAAGATGGAAGTTTACCCCTCAACCACCCCCGGACTTAGATTTCACCTACCGAGTCGAGCCCAAGACAACAGGCATCTATGCCA
>CAYGAO010000377.1:0-2028 GCA_964347715.1 uncultured Acidobacteriota bacterium | reverse complement strand
CGTCATTCCCGCGAAAGCGGGAATCCATCCCGGTCAACCAATCCCGAAGCTCGGAATCTGAAGCCGTCAAGCCGACTTTTGAAGAGCCCTGGCCGGAGGATCCAGGGCCGTTTCATGCTGGCGCGGACGGCGTTGGTGACCCCCGGTGCGCTCTCATTCGCCCTGCTCACCCCTCGCTTGCAGGCATTCCGCGTCGTCGAGCGCCCCGAATCGTCCATTGGAGCCATCCCCCCGGCCCCGAAGCACAGGTCCGGACGCAGCATGAAATGACCCGGCCGGAGGATCCGGGGCCGTCTCACGCCGGCCGGGGCTCAGCTCGCGATCCAGTCCCTCGCGGTCAGGAAATCCCGCGAGAGCGCGGCTTCGGGGCTGCCCGGCTCGGGGAGGGAGCGGTACCCCCAGGCCGCCACCGGGGGGAGGGACATCAGGATGGACTCGGTGCGCCCGCCGGACTGAAGCCCGAAGAGGGTGCCGCGGTCCCGGATCAGGTTGAACTCCACGTAACGCCCGCGCCGGTGGAGCTGGAAGTCGCGCTCGCGCCGGCCCCAGGGGGTGCCCCTGCGCCGTTCCACGATGGACAGGTAGGCGTCCAGGAACGTGGCGCCGACCCTTCCCGCGAACTCCAGGCAGCGTTCGAAGGGCCAGCGGCTCAGGTCGTCGAAGAAGATCCCGCCGATGCCCCGCGCTTCGTTGCGGTGGCGCAGGAAGAAGTACTCGTCGCACCATCGCTTCAGTTGCCGGTAGAGGCCGGGCTCGAACTCCGCGCAGAGGTCCGAAGCCGCGCGGTGCCAGTGGACCGCGTCCTCTTCGAAGCAGTAGGAGGGCGTGAGGTCGAATCCGCCCCCGAACCACCACCGCGGCGCCTCCCCCGGCGATTCCGCCACCATGTGGCGCACGTTGCAGTGCGCGGCCGGCACGTAGGGGTTGAGGGGATGGACGACGGTGGAGACGCCGAGCGCCTGGAACGCGCGACCCGCGAGCTCCGGACGGCGCTCGCTCGCCGCCTCCGGCAGGCTCGCACCGTGCACGTGGGAGAAGGCGACGCCGGCCTGCTCGAAGACCTCGCCCCCGCAGAGCACCCGGGTGGAGCCGCCTCCGCCCCCGGGACGCTCCCAGTCGTCGCTCCCGAAGCGCGCCTCGGGCTCGAGGGCTTCGAACCCGGCACAGAGGCGCCGCTGCAAGGAGAGGAAGAGGTCCCGCGCCCCGGCGAGCCGGTCCTCGTCCGGCGCCATGCTCACCCCGCCGCGGTGCGCAGGACGGCGCCGCTGCGGGCGTCCCGGATCTCGGTGGGACCCGCCGCTCCGCCGATCTTCCCCGGCATCACGTAGTCGACCCGGGAGCGGAACGCACGGGACAGCGCCAGCCGGTGCCGCGGAGGAGACCGGCCCCGGAGGTTCGCGCTGGTGGAGACCACCGGCCCGCCGAAGGCCGAGCAGAGCGCGCTCGCGAGCGGATGGGCGGTAACGCGCACCGCGAGCGTGTCCCGGCCGCCGGTCAGCCAGTCGGGAACGCGAGGGGCGGCCGGCACGATCCAGGTCACGGGACCCGGCCAGGAGCGGAGGACCTCCCCCATGACGCCCGGCGGCAGGGGGGCGATGAGCGGACGGATCTGGTCGAAAGCGCTCGCGATCAGAATGAGTCCCATGCGCAGGGGACGGCGCTTGAGGGCGAGCAGGCGACGCACCGCCTCGCCGCGGAAGGGGTCGCACCCGAGGCCGAGCACCCCCTCGCAGGGGTAGACGACGATTCCGCCCGAGCGGAGCACGCGGCCGGCCCTCCTCGCATGCCGGTCGCTCATCGCGGCGGCGTCACTCGCGGCGGACATCGCACGGGCTTCGGTCTCGCTCGCTCCTGGTCGTCCCGTCGAGGTGTACCCGGCCACGCGGCCCCGATGGAGGTGGCCGCTCGCCATTGTGCGCCGGAAAGGCGGGCGAAGCCTCCCGCGCCATCGGGGCGCACCAAGGCTCTTCAAGAGTCGGCATGACGGCTTCAGACTCCGAGCTTCGGGATTCGTTGACCGCAATGGAT
>CAYGAO010000376.1:0-2043 GCA_964347715.1 uncultured Acidobacteriota bacterium | reverse complement strand
GTTCGCTGGCGCACCTGGATCCGGAAACACACATCCACGATACGATCTGGGGATCGCCGGTGGTCGTGCGCGCGGGCGAGCGCGCGGGTCCGCTCGTGATTCCGGTCCTGAGACCGGAGGTGAACGAGTGAGGTGGGGAGCCTTGATCTTCGCGACCGTGGCGCTGACGGGCTGCGGGGACAGCGGTCCGGCAACACTTCCGATTCCGGCCGACGCGGGACGGGAAGCGCCCGCCGTTCCGGTGGCTCCCGAGCCGGAGCGTCTTTCCCTGGAGATCGTCGAGGGAGAAACTGTGGCGGTTCCGGTCCGTTACGTCAGGTCGCCGTCGCAGGAGCGCCTAAGCGCAGAAATCGGGTTGGAGGCATCGTACGGGACGGCGTCGGAGGACGACATCCTGTTGATGGAGCGGACCACGGTGCCGTTGGATGGGATTGATGGGGAGGCCACGGTGGAACTCGGACTGCGAGCCCTGAGGGACGGGACCGCGGAGGGCGCGGAGACGCTGGTTCTGCGCCCGGTGAAGTGGGACTACAGTCCGCCCGGGACCATCCGGGTGCGCGATGCCGAGATCGAAGTCGTGATCACGGACGAACCACCCCCCTGCTCCGAGGTGGAGGTTCGGGTGGGGGATTCCCCGGACGTATTGATGGATGAACCGGGCCTCGCCATCTACGCCTTGGAGATCGAGGTCGTGGCGCCTGCGTCGGATCCGGTGATGAATTGGATCGAACCCGCGGACCACAGGTGGGACGTCACACCCCCGGTCTACAGCCGGACGCGGACACTGAACACCTGGCGAGTCGAGTCGCTGGGCGACCGGGTACTCCACCGGATGACTGCGCAATGGTGGAATGGGGACATCAGACGAGGATCGGAGCCTCCACGCTTCGAACTGCAGGTGTGTGGCGGGCCCGGTTACGGAGAGTTCGTCCGTTGCTCCCAGACCGAGTGCGCCGTCTACGAGGAAGGCTTCTGACATCGTGCAGGGGGGCTGGATCATGCGCGTGGATTGGCAGGACTCGTCATCGAACCGTGCCGGTTCCGCGTGTCGCCGTGAGGACAGCCGTCGTCGAACGGCTCCGTCGCGACTCCTTCCGCGGCCGTCGCCCACCGTGGCGGCAGGGGCGAGTCGAATGGTTTTTGGGATTTATCAGCGATCGGCGACGCTCGCGGTCGTGCTGGCTGCGCTGACGTCCTGGGCATGTGGTGCGGACTCGCTCTCGGCGCCCCCGAGTCCGACAGCACCCCGTCCCGTCGTGGCGCCGTCGCCCCCGTCGACCACCCGTCAGGCACCGTCTCCGACGGAGATGCGTTCGGCTCCGGGCGGAACGGTTGCCATCGCCTCCGTGCCGGAAGTGGCCAGTTTGGAGTCGACTGGCCCAGCCGAGGAGAGCGCCGGTTCCGCGCCGCCGCCGAAACAAGGGCAACCTGGCTCCGAGACCGGAGCTCGCGACGTCCAACCGATCTACAGAATCGATTCTTTCAGAGCGACAGAGGTATCGCACGATTCCATACGGGTCCGGTGGAGCGTCTCGATCGAGGACATCACCTATTCCCGCAACCCGGTGATCAGCCTGGGGCGCCGGGAAGCGCCATCCGGCGCCTGGGTATCGCTTCCCGCATCTGGCCTCGACGGGTCGAGGCTGGATACCGGGCTTCTGCCGGAAACCGAGTATCAGTACGGATTGTCCGTAGACGAACTGTGGGCTACGGCCTCCGCGACCACTCTTCCTGAGCCTGATCCGGGTCCGGTGTGCGTCCCACCTCCTTTGACAGTTACCGCCGACGCATCTTCGGCGAGCTTGATCAAGGTGAGATGGGATTTTACCTCGGAGCCTCCCCGGGAATGCACTTTCACCTACCGAGTTGAACGCAAGACGACAGGAAACTATCAAACGGTTGTTTCGAGCCAAGAGGGGCGGAGCCATTCGGACAGTGGTCTAAGTGCAAATACCTTGTACAACTATAGAGTTACAGCAATTGGCGACGACGGCGAGAGCTCGGGCACTGCTTCGGCGACGACTCCCTGTCCCGCGCCCTCGG
>CAYGAO010000375.1:0-2058 GCA_964347715.1 uncultured Acidobacteriota bacterium | reverse complement strand
CCGGCGGACACGATTCCGGCGGCCGCGATCCAGCGGGCGCCATCCAGCCGGCGCCACGCCACCGGGCGCGACTCCACGGGGCCCGACCCCCCGGGCGCGACTCCAACGGGCGCGACTCCAACGGGCGCGACTCCAACGGGCGCGACTCCAGCGGGCACGACCCGCCGGGCGCGACTCCAGCGGGCACGACCCGCCGGGCGCGACTCCAGCGGGCACGATTCCGGCGGACACGATTCCGGCGGACACGATTCCGGCGGGCGCCATCCAGCGAGCGCTATTCCAACGAACGCGATCCAGCGGACACGATTCCGGCGGCCGCCATCCAGCGGGCGCCATCCAGCGGGCGCCATCCAGCGGGCGCGATCCAGCGGACACGATTCCGGCGGGCCCGATCCACCGGGCGCGATCCAGCGGGCGCGATCCACCGGGCGCGATCCGGCGGGCGCGATCCGGCGGGCGCGATCCGGCGGGGGAGATTCCAGCGGGGACCGATTCCAGCGGGGACCGATTCCAGCGGGCGCGATCCGGGGGGACCGCCGCCTACAATCGAACGATGCTCGCCCGGCGGATCATCCCCTGCCTCGATGTCCGAGATGGACGGGTCGTCAAGGGGGTCCGCTTCGTGGATCTGACCGACGAGGGCGATCCGGTGGAGTGCGCCGCCGCCTACGACGAGGGCGAGGCCGACGAGCTCTGTCTCCTCGACATCACCGCGACCTGGGAAGAGCGCGGCGCCGCGGTCCGCACCGTCGCCCGGGTGGCCGAGGCGCTCACGATCCCGTTCACCGTCGGCGGCGGCGTCCGCTCGACGGCCGATGTGGACGCGCTGCTGCGCGCCGGGGCCGACAAGGTCTCGGTGAACAGCGCCGCGGTGGAACGCCCCGAGCTCATCGGGGAGGCGAGCCGCCGGTTCGGATCCCAGTGCATCGTGGCCGCGGTGGACGCGCGCCGGCGCCCGAGCGGGGGCTACGAGGTGTTCGTCCGGGGGGGCCGCACGCCGACCGGGCTCGACGCGATCGAGTGGATCCGGCGCGCCGAGGATCTCGGCGCCGGGGAGATCCTGCTGACGAGCATGGACCGCGACGGAACCGAAGGCGGCTACGACCTCGACCAGGTCGGGGCCGCCGCCGAGGCGGTCCGGGTCCCGGTGATCGCCTCGGGCGGCGCCGGGCGGCTCTCCCACCTCGCGGAGGTCTTCGAGCGCACCGGGGCGAGCGCCGCGCTCGCGGCCTCGATCTTCCACCGCCGGATCCACACCGTCGCCGAGGCGAAGCGCTTCCTCGCCGCTCGCGGCGTCGTGGTCCGGCCGCCGGAGGCGGACCTCTTCCCCGAGTGAGCGAGCGGGTCCGCTGGAACGACGCCGGGCTCGCCCCCGCGATCGTCCAGGACGCGGCGACCGGCCGGGTGCTCATGCTCGGCTGGATGAACGCGGAGGCGCTCGCCGAGACCACCCGGACCGGCCTCGTCCACTTCTTCTCGCGCCGGCGGCAGGCGCTGTGGCGGAAGGGAGAGACCTCGGGGAACGAGCTGCGCCTCCGTTCGCTTTCGACGGACTGCGACCGCGATGCGCTCCTCGTGCAGGCGGATCCGGTCGGACCGACCTGCCACACCGGGGCGGTCTCCTGCTTCTTCGAGCCGCTCCACGGACCCGAAGCGAATCCGGAGGAGCTCGGCCCGGTCCTCGCCGCGCTCGGGCGGACGATCCGGGAGCGCGCCGCCGAGCGGCCCGAGGCGTCGTACACGGCGCGGCTCCTCTCCGCCGGGACCCGCCGGATCGCGCAGAAGGTCGGCGAGGAGGCGGTCGAGGTCGCGCTGGCGGCGGCTGCCGGGACCGGGGCGGAGGTCGCGTCCGAGGCCGCGGACCTCCTCTACCACCTGCTGGTGCTGCTCGAGGACCGCGGGGTGGCCGCCTCCCGGGTCGCCGCCGAGCTCTCCCGTCGCGCCGCCTCCAGAGCCTCCGCCAGCGTGAACCGCCGCTCGTAGAGCGCCCGGCCCACGATCGGGTGGGTGCTGCGCTCGAATGCGGGGTGGAGCGCGGCGGAGACGGCGCGGCGCTAC
>CAYGAO010000374.1:0-2072 GCA_964347715.1 uncultured Acidobacteriota bacterium | reverse complement strand
CCAGCGATTCGGGCCGCCACCCGGTGGGGAAAGCGCCCCGCATCCGCCCGGACGATGGGGTTCCCCGTCTCTTCGAGGACGGATTCCCATGCGGGGCGCTTTATCCACAGGCTGTTGAGGCGCGCCGCGGCGGTCCGTCCGCCCGGCTGCCGGCGAGAAACCGCATCGTCCGCAGGGCCCGGGAAGCCGCCCGACGACCTGCCGGGCGATCTGCCCGACGATCTGTCGGAAGACCTGGCGGACGACCCGCCCGACGACTTGCCCGACGACCTGCCGGACCACCAGCCCGAAGATCTGCGGGGCGATCCGCCGAAGGACGCGCCGGACGACCAGCCCGAAGATCTGCGGGGCGATCCGCCGGAGGACGCGCCGGACCACCAGCCCGACGACCTGCGGGGCGATCCGCCGGAGGACGCGCCGTGCCACCAGCCCGAAGATCTGCGGGGTGATCCGCCGGACGACCTGCCCGCTCGGCTCGCCTGGCGTCTCGCCCGGCGCTCGCCGCGCCTGCTCGACCGGAAGCTCCGGTCCGCCGCGGTGCTCGTCCCGCTGCTCCCCGGAGAAGGGGGGTATCGCCTCCTGCTGACGCGCCGGTCACCCGCGCTCCGCCGGCAGCCGGGGCGCCTCGCGTTTCCCGGGGGGATGATGGAACCGGGCGACGGAACCGAACGGCGGGCGGCGCTCCGGGAGAGCCAGGAGGAGATCGGCCTCGACCCGCGCGAGGTGGGCGTGCTGGGGCGCCTCGACGACCGGCTCACCGTCGAGGGCTTCCGGCTGAGTCCGTTCCTGGGGCTGGTCCGGCCCGGGGCGGCGCTTCGGGCGAACGCCGAGGTCGCCGAGATCTTCGAGATTCCGCTCGCTGTCCTGCCCGGTTGCGAATCCACCGAGATCCGGACGACCGCCTCCGGCGAGAGGCGGGTGATCTTCCACTACCGCTACGGGCGGCGCGATGTCTGGGGACTCACCGCCCGGGTGATTCGCGACCTTCTCGATCTGATCTGACCGCGGGCGTCGGGGGGGCGCAGGACCGGGGGGCCCGGTCCTCGAAGCCGAGGAAGACGGGGTGGCGGAGGTGGCCGGAAGGGGTGACCTCGAGGTACTCGACGCTCGCGACCAGAAGCGGACGCAGGTAGCGGATCGTCCCCTCGCCGGAGGCCCGGAACCCCGGCGGCGGCGGGGCCTCGAGGCGCCGGAGCTCCCGTTCGAGGGCGGTGCGGGTGGCGGTGTCGAGGCCGCTGCCCACGTTGCCGAGCCAGACCGGCCCGTCCGGGCCCCATGCCCCCACGACCAGCGAGCGCACCGGGCCGTCCGGGCGCCGGTGGAGCGTGCCGAAGACGACGCAGCTCGTCCGGGGCCGCACCTTCACCTTGAGCCAGTCGTCGCTCCGCTCGCCGATCCGGTACGGGCTCGCGAGGCGCTTCGCGACCATGCCCTCCATCCGCTGCTCGCGCATCCGGTCGAAGAAGCGGAGCCCGGCCCCGACGACCGCCGGGTTCGCGAAGATCGGGAAGTTCGCGTCCGGGCCGCGCTCGGAGAGCAGCGCCTCGAGCGCCGGGCGCCGCTCCCGGAGCGGCCGGGCGGTGAGGGGCTCGCCGTCCAGGCAGAGGAGGTCGAACGCGACGAACCACGCCGGCGCGCGCGCCCGCGCCCGCCGGATCGCGGCGGCGCCGCGCTGCCGGTTCCGTTCCATGACCAGCGGGAAGCTGGGCCGGTCCCCGTCGAGGACGACGATCTCGCCGTCGAGCGCCCCGGAGCCGGGAAGCGCGCCGAGCGCCCGTTCGAGCTCCGGGAACTGCGGCGTCTGGTCGCGGAGGCTGCGCGCCTGCAGGCGCACCACCGGGCCGAAGAACGCGATGGACCGCAGCCCGTCCCACTTCGCCTCGAACAGGTGGTCGTCCGAATCGAAGGGCGTCCGGGCGCCGGCGAGCATCGGTTCGACCCCGCGCGCGAGCCAGTCGGAGAGGAGCCCGCCGGGAGGCGGCCCCGGACCCGATCCGGGCGGCGGTGCGGCCTCGGTCAGCAGGCTGTGGAGAAAGTCCCTCGCGCGCCGGCGCGGCGCGAAGCGCCGCCGG
>CAYGAO010000373.1:0-2088 GCA_964347715.1 uncultured Acidobacteriota bacterium | reverse complement strand
GGCCGGGGGCGGCGCGCCCCGCCCCCCGCCACCCTGTGGGGAAAGCGCGCCGCATCCGCCCGGACGACCGGGTTCCTCATCTCTCCGAGGACGGATTCTCATGCGGGGCGTTTTTCCCACAGGCTGCTGAGGCGCCGGCGATCCGGGTGGTCCCGAGCTCGGGCGGCGGTGGCCGCTCCGCGAGCGGACCGGGGTCGCCGGCGCTGGCCAGGCGGAGACCCCACGCAGATGACCGACCGGCGAACCAGGCGTTCCCGAGGCCGCCGGAGGAGACCCGGCGACGATGACCGAGGCGCTGGCGAACCGGGTGGTTCCGGGCCCGGGCGGCGGTGGCCGCTCCGCGAGCGGACCGGGGTCGCCGGGGCTGGCCAGGCGGGGACCCCACGCAGATGACCGACCGGCGAACCAGGCGTTCCCGGAGCTTGCCGGAGTGGACCACCGATGATGACCGAGGCGCCGGGGAACCAGGTTTTCCCGAAGCTGTCGGAGGGACCAGCGAAGATGAGCGAGGCGCCGGGGAACCAGGCGTTCCCGCAGCTGCCGGAGGAGACCCGCAACGATGACTGACACACCGGCGATCGAGGTCGTCACCGAGGCGCCGGGGCGCGCTCGCACCCTCCGGGCCTACCTCCTCGACGACGACCTGAACCTGACCGCGCCGCAGGCGCCCTCGGAGTCCGACTTCGTCGAGAACGCGAAGCGGATCTTCGGCGATCGGGCAGTGAAGCGGTCGGTCGCCGGCCACGGCGGCCCGCGGAGCGCCTCGACGCTCGCGCTCCACACCCGCGCCGTGTCCCACCACGACCTCGAGGACCGGGTCCGCATCCTCGCCGGCCGGGCGGTGGACCACGCCCGCGACTTCGGCCTCGCCGAGGTGGTCTTCCTCCTCGACGGCGGCGCCGGCCCCCGCTTCGCCGGCCCGGTGGCCGAGGGCGCGCTCCTCTCGGCCTACCGCTTCCGGCGCTACCGGAAGAACCCCGGGAAGACCCGCGCGCCGTCCGTCCGGATCGCGGTACCCGGCGACGCCCTCGACGGCGTCCGCGCGGAGGTCGCCCGCTCGGCGCGGCTCGCCGGGGAGGTGAATCGGGCCCGCGACCTGATCAACGAACCCGGCGAGGCGGTCACCCCGGAGACGCTCGCCCGGGAGGCGCACCGGATCGCCGCCGAGACCGGACTCGAGGTCCAGGTCTGGAACCGGGAAGCCCTCCGCTCCGAGGGGTATCCGGGCCTGCTCTCGGTCGGGCAGGGGAGCCACCGCCCTCCCTGTCTCATCGTGCTGCGCCACCGCCCCGAGGGAGCGAGCGCGGCCGGCTCGCACCTCGCGCTCGTCGGCAAGGGGATCACCTTCGACACCGGCGGGATCTCGCTGAAGCCGCCCTCCGGGATGTGGACGATGAAGGGCGACATGTCGGGCGCCGCCGCCGTGCTCCGGGCGATGTCCGCGGTCGCGCGGGAGGAACTCCCGGCGACGGTCACCGGGATCGTGGCGGCGGCGGAGAACTATCCCGGCCCGAACGCCACCCGCCCGGGAGACATCTTCCGCGCCCGGAACGGCAAGTCCATCATGGTGGACAACACGGACGCCGAGGGGCGGCTGGTGCTGACCGACGCCCTCGCCCGCGCCGGCGAGGAGGGCGCGACGCACATCGTGGACATCGCCACCCTGACCGGGGCCGCGGTGCGCGCGCTCGGAACCGGAGTCGCCGGTATCCTCGGGAACGATCCGGCGTGGGTCGCCGCGGTCATCGCCGCCGGAAGACCCCACGGCGAGGTCCTGTGGGAGCTGCCGCTCGTCGCCGAATACCGCGACGAGCTCCGCTGCGACTCGGCGGACCTGAAGAACATCGGGGGCGTCAACGCCGGGACGATCACCGCTGCCCTCTTCCTCGAGGAGTTCGTGCCGCCGGAGGCGAAGTGGGCGCACCTCGACATCGCCGGGCCGTTCCTCGTCGAGAAGCGCTGGAAGTACTTCCCGAAGGGCGCCACCGGCTTCGGCGTGCGGACGCTCTTCGAGGTGGCGAAGCGCTTCACGGACTGACAGGCGGTGGAGAAAGTCCCTCGTGCGCCGACGCGGCGCGAAGCGCCGCC
>CAYGAO010000372.1:0-2092 GCA_964347715.1 uncultured Acidobacteriota bacterium | reverse complement strand
CGGAACGGATCGCGCAAGCGATTCGGGCCGCCATCCGGTGGGGGAAGCGCCCCGCCTCCGCCCGGACGACGGGGTTCCCCATCTCTTCGAGGATGGATTCCCATGCGGGGCGCCTTGTCCACGGGCTGTCAGTCGAAGACGAGCCCCGGCAGCGCGAGGGTCAGGAACGGCGCGTAGGTCACGAGCAGCACCGCGCCGGCGCGGATCGCGAGGAAGGGCAGGGCGGCGCGGTACACCTCGCCGAGGGGCCGGCCGAAGCGGTAGGAGGCGAGGAACAGGTTCATGCCCACCGGAGGCGTCAGGTAGCCGAGCTCGAGGTTCGTGAGGAAGATGATCCCGAGGTGGAGCGGGTCCACGCCGTAGGCGAGTCCGAGCGGCGCGACGAGCGGGACCACCACGACGACGGCCGAATAGATGTCCATCAGGCAGCCGGTCGCGAGCAGGAAGAGGTTCAGCAGCAGGAGGAAGAACAGCGGGGAGGTCACGAAGGACTGGACCCATTCGATCGCGAGCCCCGGGATGTCCGCGAAGATCAGGTAGTTCGTGAGCCCGAGCGCGGCGCCGAGGATCAGCAGCACCCCCCCGATCAGGGTCACCGCGTTCCCCCCGATGCGGATCAGGTCGGAGAGCTTCTTGCCCTCCCGGTGGACCACGAACTCGACGAAGAGCGAGTAGAGGACGGTGATCGCCGCCGCCTCGACGAGGGTGGCGAAGCCGCCGAGCACGACGCCGAGCACGACGAACGGAATCGCCGCCTCCCACTTCGCGTCCCAGAGCGCCCGCGCCGCGCCGCCGACCGAAAACCGGGACCGCTTCCCCGCGAACCGGCGCGTGGCGAAGATCGTGAACCCGGCGACGAGGGCGATCTCGATCACCGCCGGGACGAACCCGGCGACGAAGAGCCGCGGGATGTCCACCTCGGCGACGAGTCCGTAGAGGATCACCGCGAGCGACGGCGGGAAGAGGAGCCCGAGCGAGCCCGCCGAGGTGAGCAGGCCGGTCGCGAACCGGGGCCGGTGGCCGTCGGCGAGCAAGAGGGGGAAGAGGAGTCCCCCCATCGCCAGGATGGTGACCCCGCTCCCGCCGGTGAAACAGGTGAAGAACGCCGAGACGACGATCGCGGCCACGGCCACGCCTCCCGGCATCCAGCCGAAGAGCCCCCGGAAGAGCCCGACGAGCCGCTTCGGGGCGCCCCCCTCGGCGAGGATGTATCCGGCGAGCGTGAACAGCGGAATCGTGGGGAGCGTCGGCTTCGTGACCATGCTGTAGGCCTCGGCGGCGATCGCCGAGACCGGATCCCCTTCCGCGCGGAGGAGCACCGCCGCGGCGCCCCCGAGCGCCACGAAGATCGGCGCGCCGAGCGCGGCCGCGACCAGGACCAGCCCGAGGAGGAGCCAGGTGATGCCGCCGAGCGCGAGCGGTTCGAACCCGAGCGCGAACGGGACGAAGAGCCCGAGGACCGCCGCCCAGCGGCCCCAGACCGCCGGGATCCGCCGGAAGAGGCGCCAGGCGATCAGGAGGAAGCCGACGGGCATGACTCCCTCGGCGACCCAGACCGGAATCCCGAGCGCCAGCTCGCGCCCGCCCTCCCACTCGGCCCGGATCAGGACCACGCTCGCCCAGGCGAGGACCACGGAGACCACGACGCCCACGGCGCCCGAGAAGGAGACGAGGTGCGGCCGGAACGCCTCGGGCGCCGCGGTGGGCCCGACGCTCAGCGAGAGCAGCTGGCCACGCCGCGCCGCGATCGCCGCGCCGCCGAAGCCGACCCAGAGCGCGAGGTGCTGGACCCACATCGTCGAGCCCGGAATCCCGGTCGCGTAGAGCGGCCGGATCGCCGCCTCGACGATCGGGATCGCGGCCATCAGGACGAGCGCGGCCACCGAGAGCGAGTCCTCGAGGACGGCGAGCCGGCCCCGCGGGGTCCCGGGTTCGGGATGGCTCATCGGGAATCGCCCGGTCCGGTTCTCCCGGATCCCCGTTCGCGACGCGACGCCCCCGCCAGGGGTTCGCGATGCCTCATCAGGCTGTGGAGAGAGTCCCTCGCGCGCCGGCGCGGCGCGCAGCGCCGCCGGGGAGGGGTGGGGGGGGG
>CAYGAO010000371.1:0-2132 GCA_964347715.1 uncultured Acidobacteriota bacterium | reverse complement strand
CCCCCCCCCACCCCTCCCCGGCGGCGCTGCGCGCCGCGCCGGCGCGCGAGGGACTTTCTCCACAGCCTGATGGGGCGGATCCACCGGCTTCCCCCGGGAGTCGCGAACCAGATCGCCGCCGGCGAGGTCGTGGAGCGGCCGGCGGCGGTCGTCCGGGAACTCGTCGAGAACTCGATCGACGCGGGCGCGACGGTGGTCTCGGTGGTGTCGCGGGGCGCCGGAAAGACCGGGATCCGGGTGACCGACGACGGGGTCGGCATGAGCCGCGAGGACGCGCGGCTCGCGGTCGAGCGCCACGCGACGAGCAAGATCGAGTCGGTGGACGACCTGGCGGCGGTCGGCTCGCTCGGGTTCCGGGGCGAGGCGCTGCCCTCGATCGCCTCGGTGTCCCGGTTTCGCCTCGCCACCCGCGAAGCGGACGCGAACGAAGGCTGGGAGATCCGGGTGGAGGGCGGCGCCGAGCCCTCGGAGCGCCCCGCCGGGATGCCGCCGGGCACGGTCGTCGAGGTGCGCGACCTGTTCTTCAACACGCCGGCCCGACGGAAGTTCCTCCGCGCCGAGCCGACCGAGGCAGCGCACATCGCGACCGCGGTACGGAACCTCGCCCTCGCCTGGCCTCAGGTGCGCTTCGAACTGAAGAGCAACGAGCGCGAGGTCCTCGCGCTCGAACCGGCGGAAGACGCCGCCGCCCGCCTCGCCCAGCTCGAACCGGACTGGAGCCGGGACGCGATCCCGGTGGAAGCCCGCTCCGGCGAGCTCTCGGTGCGGGCGTTCCTGTCGCCGCCGATGGCGGCGCGGGGCGCCTCGTCGCGTCTCGTCCTCTTCGTGAACGGGCGGCCGGTGCGCGACCGGAGGCTCTTCCACGCCGTCACCGAGGCCTACCGCCGGCTGTCCAGCCTCGCCGGAACGCCCCGGGCGTTCGTCTTCCTCGAGATCCCCCCGGGAGCGGTGGATGTGAATGTCCATCCGGCGAAGAGCGAGGTGCGCTTCGCCGATCCGGGCGCCGCCTTCCGGGCGGTCTTCCAGGGGGTACTCGCGGCGCTTGAGGGCTCGCCGAAGCGGGTGGACCTCGGCGCGGGGGGCGCCCGCCCGCGAGCCGGGGGCGGGCGGGCGCGCGAAGCGGGTCCTCCGGGCGGTCCCTGGAACGGGAAGGCGATCGGCGAGCTGCTCTACGGAGCCGACGCCGACCGGCCCGAACCCGATCCGACGCGCCCCGGCCGCTCCGGCGCCTGGCTCGACTTCGGTTCGACCCCGCCCGCGGTCCTCGGCCAGTTCCGCCGCACCTACATCCTCGCCGAGGACCGGAGCGAGCTCCTGCTCGTGGACCAGCACGCCGCCGAGGAGCGCGTGATCTTCAACGAGCTCATGGAACGGACGGCGACGCCGGCGACGGTGTCGCTCCTCCAGCCGGCGACGCTCGACCTGACGCCGGTCGAGGCCGCGGCCCTCCTGCGGGAGCAGGAGCGGCTCGCCGCCGCGGGCTTCGCGATCGAACCCTTCGGCGCCGACGCCTGGCTCCTGCGGGGAGTTCCCGAAGTGTTAGGCGTCGGCCGGGGCCTCGAAGTGCTCCGTCGCTCGCTGGGCGCCCCCGAAGAGGAATGCACCGAGAACGCGGCGCACGACGCCCGCGCCCGGATCCTCGCCCGCGTCGCCTGTCACGCCGCGGTCACCGCGAACGTGGCGCTCACGGCTCCGAGAATGGAAGAGGTGCTGCGCCGTCTCTGGGAGACCCCGAACCCCTCCACCTGCCCGCACGGTCGCCCGACCGCGCTCCGACTCGACCTCTCGTTCATCGAGAAGCGCTTCCGTCGGCGATGACCCGAAAACGGCTCCCTCCGGAAGTCACGCTCGGCTGGATCCGCTACTTCGCCGGGCGCGCGCTCCAGCAGGTGGGCATCCTGCTCGTCACCGGGGCGGCGGCGCTCTTCTTCGGCGCGAACGCCGAGCGCCGGATGCTCGCCTTCACCGCCGCGGGCGCGGCGGTCTTCCTGGTCGGCCGGCTCCTCTCGCGGAAGCCGCCGCCGTCGCCCGACTGACAGGCGGTGGAGAAAGTCCCTCGTGCGCCGATGCGGCGCGAAGCGCCGCCGGGGAGGGTCCTCCCTCCCCGCGAAAGAGGGCGGAACGGATCGCGC
>CAYGAO010000370.1:0-2133 GCA_964347715.1 uncultured Acidobacteriota bacterium | reverse complement strand
GAAGGCGGCTCGTACGCAGCTCCCGCAGGTGCTGCTCCGACATGCGTTCGTTCGGCGTCAGCAGGATCACCGCGTTCAGCCGGCGGCCGGCGCGGCGCGCGTAGTGCCGGTACTGCTCGATGTGGACATGCATCAGCAGCGTCTTGCCCGAGCCGGTGGCGCTCTGGAACGCCAACATCTCGAGGTCGGACCGCTCGTAGCGCGGCAGGCTCGGGAACGCCGAGGCCCGGAGGCCGTCGAGTTCGGCGAGCAGCTCGTCGGGACGGGTGAAATAGCGGTCGAGGTAGTACTCGGTGAACAGCAGCGCGAGGTACTGGTGCGGCTTGAGGCCGCGCCCGTGCTCCGGGGTCAGCCGCAGCCGCCGCTCGTGACGCCGGAGGTTCCGCTCCCAGGACGGGAATTCGGGCAGCGCATGGCCGCCCAACCCGGTGATCGCTTCCTCCCGCCTTTCGGGGGAGAGCGAACCGTCGCCATCCGCCGCCTCGGCCAACTTCTGGAGCGCCGCGCGGACGGTTCGGGTCCCGAAGGCGCGGCAGACGAGGCTCTGGAGCGCGAGCAGCTCGCCGAGGGGCAGGCGCGGCCGCCGTCTCCGGCGGACGCGGGATCCGGGCATGAAGCGGCGCCGCCGGGAAGACCGGTGTCAGTCCTCCTCGAACATCAGCCGCCGGAAGGCCGGTTCGATGGTGGTCGCCAGCCAGGAATCGTCCGCGCCGGCGAGAGCGTTCAGGGTGTGGTCGCCGTTCGCATGGACGCGCTCGAACGGTGCGAACTCGTCCCGGTGCGCCCTGAACCAGGCGTCGAAGGCGCGGTTGTCGGTGCGGCGGCGGTCGCGCCAGAGGACGAGGCAGCGCTCGCCCCCGGCGTTCTCGCCCTCGATCGCGAGCACGCCTTCGATCCGACGGCGCCGGGACTCCCGGAGTCCGAGCAGAAGGTTGAAGGTTTCGGGGAGATCCACCGGAGTCTCCCGGCGCTCGCCGTCCCGCACCACCGACAGGGTGTAGCCGAAGGGGTCCCGGAATTCGGATCCGAGCAGGGTGGCGCTTTCGTTCGTCTCCACCCCCAGCGCGTAACGGAGCCGGTAGTCCTCCACCAGGTCGGGATGCAGTCCGAGCTCGCCTTCGTTCCGGGGCACGACGGTGAGGCTGTCCATCGTGTCCTCGTACGATTCGAGCCGGAGATACCGGAAGAACTGCGAAATCCCCTTCCGGGAAACCGGCTTCCCGTCCTTCCAGTCCGGTGAATGCACGACCTTCTTCAGGCGCGGAAGCAGGACCGTGTCGAAGTGTTCCGCCATCTCCACGAGCACATACCGCCGCCGCGCCTCGTCGGAGCGATTCAGACGGATGAGAGCGTGGCCCGTCGTCCCGGAGCCGGCGAAGAAGTCGGCGACGACGTCCCCGTTCCCGGTGAGCATTCCCACGCAATCCCCGATGATCGTCTCGTCCTTCGGATAGCCGAAGTCGTCCGTTCCCAGAATGTCGCGCAAGCGTTTCGTGGCGCCACGACCATCCTTGTAGATCACGCTGTATGGAGTCTGGTACTCCCGATCTCTCAGATAGGATTTGATGTTCGGTACGCTGGACTCGTCCGCGCCGAAATGGATGCGATCGTCCTCAATCCACTGCCGCATCTTGTCGGGGTCGCTCGTCATCCAGCCGCGCGATGGCACGGCCACCGGCTTGCCGGTCACCGGGTGCAGCACTTCGTAAGCAGGCCCGCCACCCCCGGGCCACGAAATGTTGTCCGGAAAGTAGATACCCCGCGCATCCACCTGGCAGTAGTGCCGGTGGTCCTTCGCCGGATGGGAATCCGCCAGGCCTGCGTACCAGTCTTTCAGGCCGCGAGTCATGGCGGCATGATCGTCGCCGTTCTCCCGGCGCAATCGCCGATACTGCCGGTAGATGTCTTCGAGGCCTCGCTTTCGCTGCCTCCACTCCACGCCGCGACGAACGAGACCCGCGTGATCCCTCACATAGACATGAATGTATTCGTGGGACACGGAAATCAGCCTGGAATCGTTCTTTCTTCCGCCGGCCCATACGATTTCCGCGACATGGTTGACCACACCCCAGGTCAGATCGTATCTGTTTAGCGGGTGGGTTAGGTGGTGGGTGGACCGCGGAGGTGGGCAGA
>CAYGAO010000369.1:0-2135 GCA_964347715.1 uncultured Acidobacteriota bacterium | reverse complement strand
CCTCCCCGGCGGCGCTTCGCGCCGCGTCGGCGCACGAGGGACTTTCTCCACAGCCAGGTAGTCGACGGCCCGTGGACTCCGCCGCCCGGGCTCCGAGCGGCGCGTCCCGGCCAGCGACGGAGACCGGGACCTGAGCGAGACGGCGCCCGCGCGGGCCCGGGCGGGCGTGCGTGCGGGGGACGGACTCCGGCGCTGGTCCATCCGCGTTCTCACGCTGCTGCTCACCGGGTTCGTCCTGGTCGAGGTGAACCGCCCGGGGCTCTCCCCCCAGGCGCAGCTCGCGACCTTCGCGCTCCTCGGGCTGCCGCTCTGCTTTCTGATCCGGATGAAGCCGGACGACCCGGGGTGGCGACGGGTCCTCGATCTCCTCGGCGTCGCGGCGGCAGCGGCGAGCTCGGGCTTCGTGCTCTACTGGAGCGGGTTCGCGGGCTCCACCCTCGGGGACCGCGCCGGAGCCGAGAGCGCGCTCGACATCGCGATCGGCCTCGTCGGCGTCGCCGGGGTACTCGGGGCCACCTGGCGGGTGATCGGCCCGGCGCTCCCGGTGCTCACCGGCCTCTTCGTGCTCTACGCCGTCGTCGGTCCCTGGCTTCCGGAGTTCCTCTTCCCGCACCGGGGCTACTCGTTCTCCCGGATCGCCTCGCAGGGCTTCCTCCAGAGCCAGGGGGTGTTCGGCATCGCGATGAAGGTCATGTTCGCCTACGTGTTCCTGTTCGTGGTCTTCGGAGCGGTGCTGCAGCAGACCGGCGCGGTCCGCTTCATCACCGCCTCGGCGCGGCGCCTGTTCCTCGGGACCGTCGGCGGCGCGGCCAAGGTCTCGGTGGCCGCGAACGCGATGATGGGATCGCTCTCGGGGAGCGCGGTCGCCGACGCGGCCACGACCGGCACGGTGACGATCCCGCTGATGCGGAGTACCGGGTTCACCGCGCGCGCGGCGGCCGGGATCACGGCGGCGGCGAGTTCCGGCGCCGCCCTCGTTCCCCCGGTGATGGGCGCCGGCGCCTACATGATGCTCGAGCTGGTGGACCCGCCGGTCCGCTACGCCGAGGTGATCCGGGCGGCGATCCTCCCGGCGATCCTCTACTACGCGGCGCTGATCGCGATGGTCCACCTCCACGCCCGCCGCCACCCGGGAACCGACCGGGAAGACGAGGCCGCGGGCGAGGAAGCCGGTTCGCGGGTTCCGGTGGAAGCGGGCATCGTGTTCGGGGCGGGGCTCTTCGCGCTCGTGGCGGCGCTCCTCGTCGGGCGCACGGTGTTCCGGGCGGTGAGCCTCGCGCTCGGGATCGCGCTGCTGATCTCGCTCTTCCGCCGGGCGACCCGTCTCGACCGGGCGCGCCTGGTCGGCGGACTCGAGCGCATCGCCGCGGGGGCCGCCCCGCTCGTGGCGGCCGCGGGGTCCGTCGGGGTGATCCTCGGGATGGTCACGCTCACCGGGCTCGGCACCCGATTTCCGGCGACGGTGCTCTCGGTCGCCGGAGACGGCATCCTCCCGGCGCTCCTCCTGATCATGGTGGGGTCGGTGGTCCTCGGGATGGGGCTCCCCTCGGCGGTCTGCTACCTCCTGATGGCGATCCTGATCGGCCCGGTGATCGGCCAGCTCGGCGTGCCCCCGCTGTCGGTCCACTTCTTCATCTTCTACTTCGGGATGATGTCCATGGTCACCCCGCCGGTGGCGCTCGCCGCGTACACCACCGCGGGGATCGCGGGAACGCCGATCATCCCGGCGGCGTTCACCGCGTTCCGGTTCGCGCTCGCCGGCTTCGCGTTGCCCTACTTCTTCGTCTTCCGTCCCGAGCTGCTGCTGATCGCGAGCGAACGGGGGCTCCCGGGGGCGGTGGCGGCGTTCGGGCTCGGGCTCGCGGTGGTGGTGCTGCTCGCCGCCGGGATCGTCGGCTGGCTGTTCGGCCCGCTCGGGCCGGCGATGCGGGCGGTCGCGCTCGGCGCCGCCGCGCTGCTCCTCGCTCCGCCGGCCCCGGACGCGCTGCTCTCGCTGACGAACGGGGTCGGACTCGCCGCCTTCGCGGGTTTCCTGATCCGGGCCCGCGCCGGGGGGCGCCGGTCGCCGCAGACCGGCTGACAGCCTGTGGACAAGGCGCCCCGCATGGGAATCCGTCCTCGAAGAGATGGGGAAC
>CAYGAO010000368.1:0-2135 GCA_964347715.1 uncultured Acidobacteriota bacterium | reverse complement strand
ATTCCGGTTCCCTTCCCGGAGCGGTGCGGATGCGGGGGACTTTTTCCACGGGCTGATGAGCAGGAAGCCCCGGGTCGCGCCGCTCTCGGTGCTGCCCGACGAGAACCTCAGCTACGACCCGGGCGAGGCGCGCTACTGGGACCCGGGGAGCCTCCGGTCCGAGCTCGACCGCGTCTTCGACATCTGCCACGGCTGTCGCCTGTGCTTCAAGTACTGCGACACCTTCAAGGACCTCTTCCGGATCATCGACGAGGCGAAGGACGGGGACCCCCGGGCGCTCGCCGAGGCGGAGCAGGAGGAGGTCCTCGCCGGCTGCTTCCAGTGCAAGCAGTGCGAGTTCGCCTGCCCCTACACGCCGGGGAAGGGGCACGAGTTCCAGCTCGACTTCCCGAACCTGGCCCACCGCCACGCCGCGGTGCGCCGGAAGGAGAGCCCCCCTTCCGGGCGCGCCGCGCTCCGGGAGAGGCTCCTCGCCGACCCCGACCGGAGCGCGAGGCTCCAGCGGCTGGCGCCGCGCTTCGCCGCCCCGCTGCAGCACACGCGCCCCGCGCGCTACTGCCTCGAAAGGCTCGTCGGGATCCACCGGGAGAAGCTCCTGCCCCCGTTCGCGAGCGAACCCTTCGACGGCTGGGCCGGGCGGGAGCGCCCCGCCGCCTCGCCCCCGGGGGCGCGGGAAGCGGTGCTCTTCCCCACCTGCTATGTCCAGAACAACGAGCCGGACATCGGGAAGGACACCCTCGCGGTGCTCGACGAGAACCGGGTTCCGACCGACTGCGTCCCCGGGCTCGGCTGCTGCGGGATGCCGGCCTGGGAGGCGGGCGACCTCGATTCGCTCCGGCGCGCCGCGAAGCGGAACCTCGACCTGCTGTCCCCGTTCGTCGAGGCCGGATCGCTCGTGATCGCGGTGAACCCGACCTGCTCGATGCTCATGCGGAAGGACTATCCGACGCTCGTCGCTCCGGAAGACCGGGACCGCGCGGAGCGGCTCGCCACCGCCGTCCGCGACCCCTCGCAGCACCTCTGGAGCATCCGGCGCGAGGAGCGGTTCAGCACCCGGTTCCGCTCGACCCCCGGCGGGCGCGTCGCCTACCACGCCCCCTGCCACCTCCGCGCCCAGGGCGTCGGGTTCCGGGCGCGCGACCTGATCCGGAAGATCCCGGGGGTCGTGCCGGTGGCGACGCTCGAGTGCTCGGGCCACGACGGGACCTTCGCCATGAAGACCGAGGGCTTCGCGCCCTCGCGCGAGGCGGGGAAGAAGGCGTTCGCCTCGATGCAGGCGGCCGATGCGGAGGTCTGGGCGACCGACTGCCCGCTCGCCGCGATCCAGTTCGAACAGCACGCCGGGAAGAAGCCCCTCCACCCGATGACGCTCCTCGCCCGCGCCTATCGGCGGGACGGGTTCCCGACCCGGCTGCCCGACCCTCGGCGGTGACGGCTCCCGCCGGCGGACGCGCCCGCCACCCGGTCCGGCGCGCCGAGATCCTCGACTTCGAGACCTACGGCGACGAGCGCCCGCGGATCCGCGCCCGGGCTATGGCGGCGAAGGACCGGCGCCGGATCCCGGTGGGCGACTGCCTGACCTTCCTCTTCGAGAACCACGAGACGATCCGCTACCAGGTGCTCGAGATGGTCCGGGTCGAGCGCATGGTCCGCGAATCGGACATCGAGCACGAGCTCCGCACCTACAACGAGCTCCTCGGGGGAGCGGGCGAGATCGGGGCGACGCTGCTCATCGAGATCCCGGACCCGGCCGAGCGCGACCGGCGGCTCCGCCGCCTTCGGGGACTCGTGGAACACCTCTACCTCCGCCTCGAGGACGGCCGGCGCGCCCTCGCCACCTTCGATCCGCGCCAGGTCGGCGAGGACCGCCTCTCCTCGGTCCAGTACCTCCGCTTCGACACCGGCGGCGAGACGCCGGTCGCCGTCGGCTGCGACCACCCGGACCTCGCCGGGGAGACCGCGCTGACCGGGGATCAGCGCGCGGCGCTCCGGGAAGACCTCGCCGAGATCGCGCCGTCCTGAGCGTTCCGCCCGCCGGCTGCGGCCCGAATCGCTTGCGCGATCCGTTCGGCCCACTTTTGCGGGGAGGGAGAACCCTCCCCGGCGGCGCTTCGCGCCGCGTCGGCGCGCGAGGG
>CAYGAO010000367.1:0-2142 GCA_964347715.1 uncultured Acidobacteriota bacterium | reverse complement strand
CCGCGACCAGACCGGAGCCGGCTTCGCCGATTCCCGGAACGCGCTGATCGAGGCGGACGGCGACTTCGACCGGGCCGTCCGGCTCCTCCGCGAGAAGGGCGCCGCCGCCGCCGAGAAGCGCGCCGGCCGCGCCGCCGGCGAGGGGATCATCCACTCCTACATCCACGGCGGCCGGATCGGGGTGCTGCTCGAGCTCTCCTGCGAAACGGACTTCGTGGCCCGCAACGAGCGGTTCCGCGAGCTGGCGAACGACATCGCGGTCCACATCGCCTGCGCCTACCCGGCCCCGGCGCGCTGGGTGCGGCGCGAGGAGGTTCCGGAGGCGGTGATCGCCGACGAGAGCGAGCTGATCCGCGCCCAGCTCGCGAACGATCCGAAGAACCGGAGGAAACCGCCCGAGATCCTCGACCGGATCGTTCAGGGCAAGCTGGACCGCTTCCTCTCCGAGCGGGTGCTGCTCGAGCAGCCCTACGCGCTCGACGACGCGAGGAAGATCCGCGTCCAGGACCGGATCCTCGAGGCTGCCCAGGCCATCCGGGAGAACATCCAGGTGCGGCGCTTCGTCCGCTTCGAACGGGGCGGTGGCGACGCGGCGCCGGATTCCTCCCGGCCCGGCGCGGAGGCGTAGCCCCCGAACCCCGGTCCGACCGAGGCGCTCCCGAGCCAGTCGCGAGCCGCCGTGCCCCGACCCGCCCGCGTCCTGCTGAAGCTCTCCGGGCAGGCGCTCGGGGGCGCGGGATCGTTCGGGATCTCCCAGGAAGCGGTCGAGGGGATGGCCCGCACCATCGGCGCGATCCACGCGGACGGGGTCGAGACCGGTTGCGTGATCGGCGGCGGGAACATCTTCCGCGGGCTCGACGAGAAGGCGCGGGGACTCGACCGGGTGAGCGCGGACTCGATGGGGATGCTCGCCACGCTGATCAACGCGCTCGCGCTCCAGGCGGTGCTCGAACGGCGCGGCTTCCAGACCCGGGTCATGTCGGCGATCACCGTCCGCCAGGTGGCGGAACCCTTCATCCGCCGGCGGGCGCTCCGCCACCTCGAATCGGGCCGTATCGTGCTGTTCGCGGCGGGAACCGGAAACCCCTACTTCTCGACGGACACCGCCGCCGCGCTCCGCGCCGCCGAGATCCGCGCCGACCTGCTGATCAAGGCGACGCGCGTCCGCGGGGTCTTCACCAGCGATCCCGAGCGGGATCCCGAGGCGAGACCGATCGCGCGGCTCACCTACCTCGAAGCGATCCGTCAGGAACTCCGCTTCATGGACACCACCGCGGTCTCGCTCTCGAAGGAGAACGACCTGCCGATCGTCGTCTGCCACCAGGACGACCTCCGGGCGGCCGCGCGCGGCGAGGCGGTCGGGACCCGGGTCTCGCACGAACCTGACCGCACCCGAGAATCCGCACTGACGAGCAAGGGAGCCGAGTGACATGGAACACCCCATCCTGGACGACCTGAAACAGCGCATGGACAAGACGGTCTCGATCTTCGAGCAGGAACTCGCCGGGGTGCGCACCGGGCGCGCCTCGGTCGCCCTCCTCGACGCGGTTCGCGTGGACTACTACGGCCAGATGCTGCCGCTGAATCAGGTCGCCACCCTGAAGGCGCCCGACGCGAGCACGCTGATCGTACAGCCGTGGGAGCGGAACATGCTCCGGCCGGTGGACCGGGCGATCCGCGCCGCCGAGCTCGACCTGAACCCCTCGACGGACGGGGTGCTGCTCCGCATCCCGATTCCCCCGCTAAGCCGGGAGCGGCGCGCGCAGCTCGCGAGGCGGATCAGCAAGATGGCCGAGGCGCACAAGAACGCGATCCGGCAGGTGCGACGCGACGCGAACCAGCGGCTGAAGCGACTCGCCCGCGACAAGGAACTCTCCGAGGACCTCGAACACGACTTCGAGCGCGAGGTACAGCAGTTGACCGACGAGCGGGTGAAGCGCCTCGAGCAGATCGCCTCGAAGAAGGAGGCGAGCATCCTCTCCGTCTGACGCTCCCGTGGCCGGACCCCGCCATTCGTTCATCTCGCACCTCGAGTGCTCGCGGACCGGCGAGCGCCACGACGCCGACTCGCCCCAGAACCTGTCGCGGGCGGGCTTCCCGCTGCTCGCCCGCTACGACCTCGAAGCCGCCGCCCGCTCCTTC
>CAYGAO010000366.1:0-2162 GCA_964347715.1 uncultured Acidobacteriota bacterium | reverse complement strand
GCCGCCATCCGGTGGGGAAAGCGCCCCGCATCCGCCCGGACGACGGGGTTCCCCAGCTCTTCGAGGACGGATTCCCATGCGGGGCGCTTCATCCGCCGGCTGGTAGATGCCCGGAGCGACGCCCCCGGACGAGGCCGCCCGGCGGGACCGCTCCGTTCGTCATCGCGCGCCGGCCGCCCGGTTCCGTGCCCTCTGAACCCCGGGGCGGGCGCTGCTTCGGGGCGGAAGCGGACGCCCGCCTCCGCCGGGTCGCCCGGCGGAGCGCGACCTCGGCCGGGCGGCGCTACCCGGAGCCGCCGCAGGGTTTCCGGACGGCCTTCCAGCGCGACCGGGACCGGATCATCCACTCGAGCGCGTTCCGCCGGCTCCAGTACAAGACCCAGGTCTTCATCAGCCACGAGGGCGACCACTACCGCACCCGGCTCACCCACACCCTCGAGGTCGCCCAGATCGCGCGCACCCTCGCCCGGGCGCTCCGGCTGAACGAGGATCTCACCGAGGCGGTGGCGCTCGCCCACGACCTCGGGCACACCCCGTTCGGCCACGCCGGCGAGACGGTCCTCGACCGGCTCATGGAGGACCACGGCGGCTTCGAGCACAACCTCCAGTCCTTTCGCATCGTGGACGAGCTCGAGCGCGCCTACCCGGACTTCCCCGGCCTGAACCTGACGCTCGAGACCCGGCACGGGGTGTTCGCCCACTCGAGCCACTCCGGATTCGTCCCGGAGGCGCTCCGCGGCCTCTCCCCGCCCCCGCTCGAGGCCCGGATCGCCGACCACGCCGACGAGATCGCCTACAGCGCCCACGACATGGAGGACGGGCTCGCCTCCGGCCTCATCGGCGTCGCCGACCTCGCGCCGGCCGCGCTCTTCCGCCGGCACTGGCCGGCCTGGGGCCAGCGCGCCGAACGCCGGATCGCCGTGCGGAGTCTGTTGCGCGGGGTCATCTCGGAACTCGCGACCGGTCTCGTCGAGGAGACCGAACGCCGGATCGCCGCTTCGGGCGCCGAGCGGGGAACCGAACCCTCCCCGCCGCCGCCCGCCGCGGTCGTCGGCCTCCCCGAGGATCGCGCGCAGGAGCTCCGGGAGCTGAAGCGGGTCCTGAACGAGAACCTCTACCGGCACCCCCGGGTCGTCGAAGCCGCCGAACGCGGGACCCGCCTGCTTCCCGACCTCTTCCGCCACTACCTCGACCACCCCGAAGACCTCCCGCCCCACTTCCGGCGCCGGATCGGGCCCTCGTCCCCGGAGCGCGTGGTCTCGGACTACATCGCCGGGATGACGGACCGCTTCGCCATGGAAGACCACGCCAGGCGGTCTTCCGGTCCCCGGGGCGTCCGGACGATTCAGGCCGGGCCGGAGCCCCTGCCCGTCGCCGCCGGCTCCGACGGTTCGACGGGTTCCTCCGGCGGCTCCTCCGGCTCCTCGCCGTAGATCGGCTCGTCCTCGATGGGTTCGAGGTACTTCTCGACGCCGGGCGGCCCGAGCCGCCGCAGGGCGACCGTCCGGCCGTGGGAGACCCAGTCGGACCCCGGCACCCGGACGAACATCTCGATCTCGACATCCTCCCAGAGCGCGTTCTCGAACATCCGCTCCGGCGCGCCCTTCGAGAGGTAGTTCGAGTCGGCGCGGAGGGTCAGCTCCTCCGTCGCCGTACCGGGGTCGAGCGCCTCCTCGGAGACCGAATGCAAGTACCCCTCGCCCCACTGCTCCTCGGGGGAGGATTCGCGGCGAAAGACCGCCATCACCCGGATGTAGCTGATGGGCTCGGCGTTCTCGTTCCGCACCCGGAAGCGCGCCGCCGGGCGGATGTAGTTGTTCCCCTCGGCGTCCCGACCGCGCACCGCCCAGTACCCGACGAGTTCGGTGACCCGAACCAGCCGGGCCGCCTCGTTCGCATCCGCGCAGCCGGGACCGCTCAGGGCGAGGGGCGGGAGCGCCAGCGCGAGAGCGAGGGACGGCAGGCGAAAACGCATGGGAACCCCGGAGAAGAACGCCTCGCGGCCAATATATCAGGCTGTGGAGAAAGTCCCTCGCGCGCCGAAGGCGGCGCGAAGCGCCGCCGGGGAGGGGGGCGGGGGGGGGGCGGCCCCCCCCCCCCCCGCCCCGGCGCGGCTCCCGCCAGCGCATACCGCCGCCATCCCGTGGGGCCAGCCCCCCGCC
>CAYGAO010000365.1:0-2167 GCA_964347715.1 uncultured Acidobacteriota bacterium | reverse complement strand
CCCCGGGTACAGACGCGGCGCGCAGCGCCGCCGGGGAGGGGTGCGGGGAGGGTTCTCCCTCCCCGTGAAGACGGTGGGGCGACTCGCGGAAGCGATTCGACGCACCTGCCCGTGGGAAGAGTGCCCCGCCTCCCCGAATCAGGGTGGATTCCGGTTCCCTTCCCGGAGCGGTGCGGATGCGGGGGACTTTTTCCACGGGCTGTGAAGGGCTGCGGCGCGGCAATGGCGCGTCACCGCGAACGGGAAGAATTACCCTCCCGCCGAATAGCCGCGCTCCCTGCCTGCGCCAGCGAGTCGGCGGTCGCTCTCGGCAGCCGCCCGCCGACCCCTTGCGACGCGCGGCGGTCAGCGGATCAGGGTCGCCACCCAGCGAACCTCGCCGATGATCTCCGCATCCGGCGGCCACGGCGCCGACGGATGTTCCGGGTTGTCGCTGGCCATGATCCAGCCGCCGCTCCCGCCCCGCCTGGCCCGCTTCACCACCGGACCGTCGGAGGTTCGGACCGCGTAGACGTGATCCGGCCGCCGGGTTCGCCGGGCGCGATCAACGAGGATCGAACAGCCCTCGGGGAGCGTCGGCTCCATCGAGGCGTCCATTCCCCCGATCACCGCACAGCTCGCCGGACTCATCCCGTGACTCGCGAGCCAGTCTCTCCGGAACGCGAGATAGCCATCGACACTCTCGGCCAGAACGACCGCGCCGCCGGCAGACGCCGCCAGCCGCCGCACTTCGACCCAGCCCCCGTCCGGCAGGTCCCGCCCTTCGTCCCGACTCCCCGGCTCGGGCGTCCTTCCACCCGGCGGGAACGGGTCGCCGCCGGCGCGCACGACCAGCCGGACGAGCGCCCTCGCGCCGGTCTCCATATCCCGCAGGTGATCGGGCGAGAGATCGAGTCTGCCTTCCGAAGCGCGGGATCCAGGTGCCGGAGGCCGGGAACGAGGCGGACCGACATAGAACTCGAAGCCGAGCTCCGCACAGATCGCTTCCAGATTGGCGCTGCGGACCGCGCGACCCGACGAGACGCTGCGGAGCTGGCCGATCGGGATGCCGGTGCGGGCCGATAGCGGCCGCAGCCCCTCCTCCCGGATCAACCGATTGACCCGTGTGCGGAGGAGGCGGATGCCGTCCGATCGTGTCATATTGAACACGATAACGGTAGCCGCTGGCTCCGTGCGCTCGGGCGCGTCGGGTCCGACTCGACGCAGGGCAGAACCGAAGTGGCTGTTGTCGCCGGCGCGTGGGCGCCGGGCGGCGGCCCCGGGAGCGGGATGGCGCACAGTGGCGCCAGGAGGCCCGGGAGCGCCCGCGCCGCCAGAACATCGCGGTGGCGGCGAATTGCGCGGGAGTGACTGAGCGGACGGTATCGGTCCGGCGCGGCATCGGTACGGGCGAGAGTTCGGCCTGGACCCGGACTCCCGGCGCCGGATGCTGCCGCCACCCGGGGGGCGCGGCCACCTACCCGGGCGATTCTCCTCGGCGCCGAAGGCGCCCCTTCGTCCTCCAGCCCCTTGTAAACACGGGACTTTGTGATCCGATCCGCTGGGCGTCCCCCACTGGGCGAACAGCCGGCTGGTCCCCGCCGGTTGGGCCGCCGGTCCGCCCCCTTGACTTGACTGTGCGATTTCAGACACAATGGAGCGATGGATCGCACAACGGCGGACCTCATCACCTTGTGCTCCCTCTTCGCGGGCTGCACGGGTCGTCGAGTGGCAACCGTATCCCGCCTGTGCACCGGCAGCGGCGCCACGGTGGGCCGCCTGCGCGCGGGCCATTCGATCACGACGCGCCGCGTCGGACGCGCTCTCCAGTACCTGTCTGATCACTGGCCGGCCGATGCCGAATGGCCCGTGGGCATCGAGCGTCCGCCGCCTGCGACATGCGAACAGCGAGGCCGGAAGGCCGACGGAGCTGCCTCCCCGGTCGAGGACGGCGAAGGAGACTTTGGCGCGGCGCCGCCCAGCGCGGGGATGGCGGAAGTTTCGACGGCGACTGCCCTCGACAGACAGGCCGACCGCCAGACGGTCTCCAGCAGGAGATGAGCGACCAGGACGGGCCGATGGCTACTTCTGAGCTCGGTGGTGGGTGGACCGCGGAGGAGGGAAGAGACGATTGGGGTCGGGGCGTGGAGCAGGGGGACCAGCACGGCCTGCGGGGGGAGGGTTCGTT
>CAYGAO010000364.1:0-2174 GCA_964347715.1 uncultured Acidobacteriota bacterium | reverse complement strand
GGCCGATGTTGCCTTCCTGGATCAGATCGAGGAACTGCAGCCCGCGGTTCGTGTATTTCTTGGCGATGGAGACCACGAGGCGCAGGTTCGCCTGGACCAGGTCCTGTTTTGCGAGCTGCGCCTGCTCTTCGCCGAGATCGATGTTGCGGATCGTCGCGTCGAGCTCGGGGAGGATCGCCTCGCGCGCGGTCCGGAGCTTCTTCGAGCTGCCGAACTCGGGCATGACATGTCCGGCGCGGTCGAGCGTCTTCCGGGCGGAGCGCTGCCGCCTGAGGATCTCGCGGCGGAGCGCGGTCTTGTCCGTCGCGTTGGGGACCTGCTTGCGGAGCTCGCGACAGACCTCGATTTCCCGGGTCGCCGCCGCCGTCTCGTCGCGCAGCGCCCGGAGCTCGTCCATCCAGCGGTTCAGGAGCCCGTCGGTCGGACGGAGCGTCCAGATGACATGGCTCATCTCGATCCGCGTCCGCGCCGCCTGGTAGGACCGGCGCCGATGGGCGTGGGTGCGCCTCGCCACCCGGCGCAGCAGCGAGACGCGCTTCCGGTACAGCTTGTAGAGGCACTCCAGCTTGTCGAGGGCTTCGAGGATCCGCTCGCGGTGCTGTTCGTGGCGGATCGTGGTTCCGCCCTCGGCGACCTCGAAGTTCTCGCGGAACTGCAAGGTGTCGGCGACGACCTGCGGGCGGAAGTCGTCGAGCAGCTGGCGGGTGATGTAGAGACGGCGGGTGATCGCGCGCTTCGAGCGGCTCTTGCCGCGCTCGATGCGCTTCGAGATGCGCACTTCGCCCTCGCGGTCGAGCAGCGGCACGACGCCCATCTCGCGCAGGTACATCCGCACCGGGTCGTTCGTCCGCTCCATCGCGCTCGGGGTCAGGTCGAGCGCGGCGTCCTGCGACTCCCTCGCCTTCTCGTACTCCTCCTCGGTCTCGTAGATCGGGACGCCCAGCTCGGAGAGGGTCTCGAGGAAGTCGTCCGGCGGATCGATCTCCCCCCAGGCCTCCTGGATCTCCTCGGTCAGCAGGTAGCCGCGCTCCTTCCCGAGCGCGACGAGCGCCTTGACCTCTTCGCTGTGCCCTTCGGCTCCAAAGTCGCGCAGGAGCTCCAGGTCGAAACCCGGCGTCTCCGCGTGTTCGATGCTCATCCCTGGCTTCTCTCCGGGGTCATCTCGGCTGGTGTCCGGGGGAACGGAGTCGGGGCCGGGGCCCGGACCGGCGTTCGCCCCCGGAGGGGTTCGACAGCCTGTGGAAGTGGTTGCGCGGCGCCGGGCAGTCCTCGCCGGCCCACCCGATCAGCCGGGTCCCGGACCGCTCCCGCTGGGTACGCCGCTCCGCCCACCGGCGGTCTCGGATTCCGGCCGACGGACCGGGGCCCGCCGGCTGGCTCATCGGGCCCGGAGCTTCGTCGGCCGCCGGACCCTCGCGCCGTCCGGGGACGGCGGGCCCACGATCGGAGCGGACTTCGGGCGCGGGCAAGGTCGGGATTCCGTCCGGCGAACCGCGACCGGGTCCGCCGAAAGGCAATCCCCGAAGGGTAGCACGGGAATGCCCGAATCCCCGCTCCGCATCCCCGACCCCGACCTGCGAGCTGGCGGCGGGGATGGGCGAAGCCGCGGACCACCCGGAGGCCGGGAGCGGGCGAGCGACGGGCCGACGGCCTGGGGGCGAAGCGCAGCCGGGGTCGGAGGTTTTCGGAGCCGGGGCGTGCGGATCCGGCCAGGCGACGGCGCGTCCGCTTCCGGGCGCGGGCAGCGGATCGGGAGCGCGTCGAGGCGGACGAGCGCCTCCATCTCCTGCTCCGGGAGCACGAGCTCCACCCGGCGCCCGCGCCGGGCCGCGCGACCGACGGGAGCCGGAGGGTGGGGAGCGGAAGCCGGTCCGGAGGAGGCCGGCGTCCGCCGAACCTCAGCAGCCGGTGGACAAAGCGCCCCGCAAGGGAATCCGTCCTCGAAGAGATGCGGAACCCCGTCGTCCGGGCGGATGCGGAGCGCTTTCCCCACCGGATGGCGGCCGGAATCGCTTGCGCGATCCGTTCCGCCGTCTTTCGCGGGGAGGGAGGACCCTCCCCGGCGGCGCTTCGCGCCGCGTCGGCGCGCGAGGGACTTTCTCCACCGCCTGTCAGCCCTCCGGCTCCGCCACCAGCGAATCGCTCCACCCGGTGGTCAGCGTCCGCCCCTGCGC
>CAYGAO010000363.1:0-2181 GCA_964347715.1 uncultured Acidobacteriota bacterium | reverse complement strand
GTTCCCCATCTCTTCGAGGACGGATTCCCATGCGGGGCGCCTTATCCACCGGCTGCTGACGCTACCTGCCCTCCGGCCCCGTCCCGGCAAGAGGGAACCGGGACCTCCGGGACTCCCGTTCGATCACGGCGTTTCGGGCGAACGCCGCCCCCCGGTGCTGTTGCGGCGGAGGCGCGACGAAGAGCGGAGCGATGCCGCCGGGATGCCGGGCCGCTCGCTCCTCCGGAGGGCGGGCGGAGAGGGTGGGATTCGAACCCACGTGCCCGGCTCTTCACCGGACAAAGCGCTTTCGAGGCGCCCCCGTTACGGCCACTTCGGTACCTCTCCGGGCCCTGTTCGCGCGCCGCGCCGGCGGGGTGTCAGGTCCGCCGCCGCTCCCGGAAGAAGCCCCGGATCAGCGCCCGCCCTTCGTCGGCCAGCACCCCCGAGACGACCGTGACCCGGTGCGGGAGTCCGGCGTCACGCAGCGCGACCCGCGATTCTATCCCACCGAATTTCGGCTCCGGCGGGCCATGCACGAGGCGGCGGATCCGGGCGTGGACGATCGCCCCGGCGCACATCAGGCACGGCTCGACGGTCACATGGAGGTCGCAGCCGGAAAGCCGGTAGTTCCCGAGGACGCGCGCCGCCGCCCGGATCGCGAGGATCTCGGCGTGCGCCGTGGGATCGCCGAGCTCCCGGACCCGGTTCCTCCCGGAGGCCACCGGCGCGCCGTCCCGGGTCACCACCGCGCCGATCGGCACCTCCCCGGCGCGGGCCGCTTCCCCGGCCTCGGCGAGGGCGGCGCGCATGATCGCCCGGTCCCGCTCGTCCTCCATTCCGCTATTATCGTTTCGAGCCACAAAGCATAATAGAGAGAGCCGTTATTGCACTTTTCTGAACGAGGCCCCGCATGCGTCGAAGCCCACCCGGTACCTACCAGCCGATGGACCTCGCCGGCGAGTCGGTTCGCGCCTTCGTGCCCGCGCCGCTGCCCCCGGCGCCTCCGGTGGATCTCGGCGTACTCCACCCGACGCTCGAGTCGGCCGCCCTCGCCGTGGGCCGACTCGACGGCATCTCGGATCTGCTACCGGACCGGGCGCTCTTCCGCCACGCCTTCGTGCGGAAGGAGGCGGTGCTCTCCTCCCGGATCGAAGGTACACGGTCATCGCTCTCCGACCTCCTGCTCTTCGAATCGGAGGAACGGCCCGGCGTTCCGCTCGACGATGTCACCGAGGTCTCGAACTGCGTGGCCGCCCTCGAACACGGGCTGCAGCGCCTGCGGAGCGGGTTCCCGCTCTCGAACCGGCTCCTCCGGGAGATGCATGGCATCCTGCTGTCGCGAGGGATCGGAGCGAAGAAGGACCCCGGCGCGTTCCGGCGCTCGCAGAACCGGATCGGCGGCTCCCGGCCCGGGAACGCCGTCTTCGCGCCGCCGCCCCCCGGCGCCGTACCCGACTGCATGACCGAGCTCGAGAGCTTCCTGCACGCGACCGACGGGCTTCCCGTCCTCGTCCGCGCGGGACTCGCCCATGTCCAGTTCGAGACGATCCACCCCTTCCTGGACGGGAACGGCCGCATCGGCCGGCTGCTCATCACGCTGCTGCTCCACCACGCCGGTCTCCTGCGCGAGCCCCTCCTGTATCTGGGCCTCCATTTCAACGAGCACCGGAGCGATTACTACCGCCTGCTGGACGGAGTGCGCCGCACGGGGGACTGGGAGGCATGGCTCGGCTTCTTCCTCGACGGTGTCCGCACGACGGCAGAGAACGCCGTCGCGACGGCGCTCCGGGCCCGGGAGATGTTCGCCGACGAGAGGAGCGCCATCGAGCAACGAGGCGGCCGGCGCGCCGGCTCCGTCCTCCGGGTGTACGACGCCCTGAAGGCGCTACCGATCCTGTCCCTGTCCCGAGCCAGCTCGGAAACGCGGCTCTCCTTCCCCGCTGCGAGCGCGGCGATGGGACGACTCGTGGCGTGGGGCATCGCGCGGGAGATCACCGGGCGACGCCGGGGCCGCCTGTTCGTCCACGACCGGTATCTCGGGATCCTGACAGCCTGTGGATAAAACGCCCCGCATGGGAATCCCCGTCCTCGAAGGGATGGGAACCCCGTCGTCCGGGCGGATGCGGGGCGCTTTCCCCACCGGATGGCGGCCCGAATCGCTGGCGCGATCCGGTCCGCCCTCTTTCGCGGGGAGGGAGG
>CAYGAO010000362.1:334-2186 GCA_964347715.1 uncultured Acidobacteriota bacterium | reverse complement strand
GGCGGCGCTTCGCGTCGCGTCGGCGCGCGAGGGACTCTCTCCACAGCCTGTCAGGTGCGCTCCCAGTCGAAGGCGGCCCGCTCGGGCCGGCCGTACACGGTGAGCGCGCCACGCTCGCCCATCGCGTTCGGTCGCTGGAAGATCCAGTTCTGCCAGGCCGAGAGCCGTCCGAAGATCTTCGTCTCCATCGTCTCGGGGCCGGCGAAGCGGAGCGACGCCTCCATCCCGGTAAGCGCGTCGGGCGAGTACCCGGTGCGCTCCTCGACCGCGAGGCGGACATCGTCGTCCCAGTCGAGGTCGTCGGGGGCGAAGGTGGCGAGGCCGAGCTCGACCGCCTCGGCGGCGGCGGCCGGCCCCCGCCCGCGGAGCGCCTCGATCCGCTCGGGCGCGGCGAGGAACCGGCTTTCGAGCCGGGAGAGGCCGTTTCCCATGGGGTAGGCGCCGAAGTTCGCCCCGGTGAGCCCGACCCGGGCCGGGTGGTCCGGGTCGTCGCAGAGATAGCTGCGGTCCGCGGCGAGGAGCAGTTCGGCGAGGGTGCCGACGAACGCCTCGCCGGCCTCCCCGATCGCGAAGAAGCTGCGCGCGGTCTGGTCCAGCCGCCGGAACGCCCGCGCGGTGCGGAGGCGGGCCTCGCGGGCGAGCCACGCGGAGGAGAGCGCGAGCAGCCGGGAGTCGGCTTCACGCACCGCGTCGGGATCGCCGGCGGCGCGGAGCAGCACGACCCCGATCCCGGGTTCGTCGAACCGGAGCCGGCAGAGCGCGTCGTCGAGCTCGCGGGCGAGGCGGAGGTGCCAGAGCGAGGAGCCGGCGGCAGCGAGTTCCTCGGGAGAGCTCGGGAAGACCGGATCCGACGGCGCCGGCGCCCGCAGGGTGAGGGTCGCGGTGCGGGCGGGGCGATCGAGCGCGAGCGCGACGAACCGGTAGCGGAGCGAGTCGTCCTCCACTTCGGGGGCGAGGGGTTCGAGCTCGATGCCCGACCCGGGGGGCGGGCCCGGCGGGGCGGCGGCGGCGAGCGCTTTCGCGCGCTCCCGCACGAGGGCCTCGAAACAGCTCCGGGACGCGACGGCGTCCACGAGCCCCCACTCGAGCGCCCGCGGGCCCTTCAACCCCTTGACGAGGGTCGAGACCACATCGGCGCGGTCGCGGCGGACGCCTCGCTTGTCCACCATCCGGGTGAGCCCGCCGGTGCCCGGGAGGACGCCGAGCAGCGGCACCTCCGGCAGCGAGACCGCCGAGGCACCGTCGTCCACGAGCAGGATCTCGTCGGCGGCGAGGGCGAGCTCGTAGCCGCCGCCGGCGGTGATGCCGGAGAGCGCGGCGAGGTAGCGCTGGCCGCTCCCGGCGCTCGCGTCCTCGATCGCGAGCCGGGTCTCGTTCGTGAACTTGCAGAAGTTCACCTTGAAGCGGTGCGAGGAGCCGGCGAGCATGTAGATGTTCGCGCCCGAGGAGAAGACGCGCTTCAGCCGGCTGCGGAGCACCACGCAGCGGACTTCGGGGTGCTCGAAGCGGAGCCGCTCCACCGCATCGGCGAGCTCGATGTCCACCCCGAGGTCGTAGCTGTTCAGCTTCAGCGCGTAGCCGGGCCGCATCCCCGCGGTCTCCTCGACCGCGAGCGTGAGCGACGCGAGCTTCCCCCCGGTCTCGAGCCGCCAGTGCCGGTAGCGCGACGGGTGGGTCTCGAACTCGACGGGTGGCGGCACGGGCGGCGGGATTATACCTCTCCGCCGCGCCGGAGCGGTATCCTCGCCGTTCGGAGAGAGGACGAGGCCCCCGGTGCACCCGCAGTTCCCCGGGGCCGGGGTGGGTCCGGCGCTCTCGCTGGCGGTCCTGCTCTCCGGCGCCGGCGCCGGCG
>CAYGAO010000362.1:0-324 GCA_964347715.1 uncultured Acidobacteriota bacterium | reverse complement strand
CTGTGCGCGGGGGCGGGGGGGGGGCGGGGGGCGGCGGGGGGGGGCGGGCTCTCGGGCGCCGGCGCGGGGGCCGGCGCCGGCGCCGGGCGGCTTCCGGGCGAGGGCCTCGCGCGGATCGAACCCGAACACCACACCACAGGGATCGAGCCCGGACACCGCACCACACGGACCGAGCTCGGCCAGCGCCCCGAGCGGATCGAACCCGGACACCGCACCACGCGGACCGGACTCGAACACCGCACCGCGCGGACCGGACCCGAACACCGCACCGCGCGGATCGAACCCCTGCACCGCACCACGCGGATCGAACCCCTACACCGCACC
>CAYGAO010000361.1:0-2202 GCA_964347715.1 uncultured Acidobacteriota bacterium | reverse complement strand
TTCGGGGGGAGGGAGGACCCTCCCCCCACCCCTCCCCGGCGGCGCTTCGCGCCGCGTCGGCCCACGAGGGACTTTCTCCACAGCCTGTTGTCTTCTCTCCCGGAGGCCTGACATGACCCGACTCGCGGCAGGATCCATCGCCCTCGTCTTCGCGCTCGGCTGCGGTGGCGGGCCGCCCGAGCCGGAGGATTCCGGGGCCGACGCGAACGACCTGGGGCTGCCGTTCTCCGAGTTCCGGGAGAGCGGCGATCTCGTCTATCTGGCCGGGGCGCTCGGCAATGTCCCGGGCACGCTGGAACTCGTTCCCGGCGGTATCGGGGCGCAGGTCCGCCAGACGCTCGACAACCTCGAGGCCGCGCTCGAGCGGAACGGGCTCGATCTCTCCCGGGTGGCGGCGGTGAACGTGTATCTCTCCGACATCCGCCACTTCCAGGCGATGAACGAGGTGTACCGCGAGTACTTCCCCGTGGATCCCCCGACCCGCGCCACCGTCGAGGCCGGGATCGCGATTCCCGGCGCGCTCGTCGAGATCTCGGCGGTCGCGGCCGGGGCCGGCGCCGAACGCCGGGTGGTGAACCCGGACGCGATGACGAGCCCCGAGCTGCCCTACTCGTGGGGCATCGAGGTGGGCGACACCCTCTTCGTCGCCGGCGCCACCGCGCGCGATCCCGACACCTTCCAGCCGGTCGCCGGCGGCGTCGGCGAGCAGATGCGGCGCATCATGGGGAACATCGGCCTCGTCCTCGAGGCCGCGGGGATGGACTACGGCCAGGTGGCGAACTGCCGCGTCTTCCTCGACGACCCCCGCACCTTCTCCGAGATGAACGAGGTCTGGCGCGAGACCTTCCCCGACGCTCCCCCGTCGCGCGCCACGGTCGAGGCCCGGCTCGCGAACCCGCTCTTCCGCGCCGAGGTCCAGTGCGTCGCGAGCCGCGCCGAGCGGCAGGTGCTCGCTCCGGACGGGCCCCGTCCGGGCAGCCTGATCTCCCCGGGCATCTGGGCCGGCGACCGGCTCTACCTCTCGGGGATGGTCCCGCCGGGGCCGGACCGCAGCGAGGATCCCGGCGAGCAGACCCGCGCGGTGCTCGCCCGGCTCGAGGCGGCCCTCCAGGCCGCGGGGCTCGGCTTCGCGGATGTGGACGACGCGCTCGTCTTCCTCGAGGACATGCGCGACTACGACGCGATGAACGCGGCCTACCGCGAGGTGGTGGGCGCGAACCCGCCGGCGCGGGCGACCGTGGAGGCCCAGCTCATGGGCGCCGGCATCCGGGTCGAGATCATGATGACCGCGCACCGGTAACCCCGGGGCTCGTTCCCGTTCGGCCCCCGGGTTTCGTTCCGCTGTTTCGACGCTCTGGTTCGGCCCCGCTCGGGCGAACCCCCCTCCGGGGTTTCCGGGCTCGTCCCGGGCCCCTCGTCGCGCTCCTCGCGGTCGCCTGCGGATCGGGCGCGCCCGAAGACGAAATCCTCGTCGGGGTGGCAGCGAACTTCGCCGAGCCGGCCCGCGAGATCGCCGTCGCCTTCGAGCGGGAGACCGGCCACCGGGTGCGGTCGAGCTTCGGTTCGACGGGACAGCTCTTCGCGCAGATCTCGGAAGGCGCGCCCTTCGAGGTCTTCCTCGCCGCCGACGCCGCGCGGCCGGCGAGCGCCGAGCGCTCCGGGCACGCCGTCCCCGGCACGCGCTTCACCTACGCGGTGGGGCGCCTCGCGCTCTACGGCCGCGAGACGGGGATGGATCTCGGGCCCTCGTCGCTCCGGGACCCCGGCGCCGACCGCATCGCGCTCGCGAATCCCGAGACCGCTCCCTACGGGCGGGCCGCCTGGGAGGCGGTGGTGGCGCTCGGGGCCGCCGAGGCGGTCGTCGGGCGGCGCGTGATCGGCGCGAATGTCGCCCAGGTCCTCCAGTTCGTCGAGACCGGGAACGCCGACCTCGGATTCGTGTCGCTCTCCCAGATCGCTCGCCGCCCCGGCGGTTCGCGCTGGATCGTCCCCGATCACCTGCACGCTCCGATCCGGCAGCAGGCGGTGCTCCTCGAAGCCGGCCGGAACCGGCCCGCCGCCGCCCGCTTCCTGGACTTCCTGCGCCGGGAGCCGGCGCGGAACCTCCTCCGCCGCTACGGCTACGCGGTGGACCGACAGGCTGTGGCGAAAGTCCCTCGCGCGCCGACGCGGCGCGCAGCGCCGCCGGGGAGGGGTGCGGGG
>CAYGAO010000360.1:0-2202 GCA_964347715.1 uncultured Acidobacteriota bacterium | reverse complement strand
CGCGGGGAGGGAGGACCCTCCCCGGCGGCGCTTCGCGCCGCGTCGGCGCGCGAGGAACTTTCTCCACAGCCTGTCCGGCCGGGGCGCAGTCGGCCGGGAGCGCCACCGCGAGGATCTCGAGGTCGGCTGCGGGATCCGTGATGGTCGCCGGCGAGTTCGGGGGAAGCACGAGGGCGTCGCCCGCCCGCAGCGCGACGGACGCGCTCCCCTTCGGCGCGAGCGTCATCGCGCCGGAGCGGACGAAGCCGAAGGCGATGTCCGCGCGGTGACGGAACACCGGGGCCGGGGAGCCGGGGAGCCGACGGGCGAAGACGACCTCGGCGACGCCCCCGGTCGCCCGGCCGATCCCCGTCTCCCGGATCTCGAAGCCGGGAACCGGACCCTCCGTCCACCTCGCCTCGGCGGCGCGGGAGCGGACGAACCGGGTGCCGGAGAAATCCCGGTCGGGGCGGAGGTGCGGCGTCGGGAGTTCGAGCTCCCGGTCCATGCTCGTCAGGTGCTCGGCGGGGACGCCGATCTCGATCACCTCGGCTCCGGCCGAGGCTTCGAGGACGCGGTGCCGGATCTCGGGCGGCTGGATCACGAGGTCGCCCGCCTCGAGGTCGAAGGGCGGCCCCTGGTCCTCGTACACGACGCGCACCGAGCCCCGGTGGCAGAAGATCAGCTGGAAGAGGACCCGGTGGTAGTGGACGAGGTCGGGGACCGGCCCGCCGCCGGGGATCCGGATGTGCGAGGCGATCATGGCGCCACCGAGGCGGCCGGGGATCAGGTCTCGGTAGAGCAGCCCCGCCCGTCCCGGGATCCAGGCGCCGTCCCCGAGGCGGCGGACCAGGAACCGGGGGGCGGCCTCGGGCGCCGTGAGCGGCGGGTTCACCGCCTCGACGGTGATCCGGTGGCCGCCGGGCGAGACGAGTTCGCCGGGGAATCGGCTCGGGTCGTCCACCCCGAGGCGCAGCCCGACCGGCGCCGAAACCGGGTTCCGCTCGAGCCGGACCGCCGCCCCGTGGCCGGTGAGGGCGGCGAAGGCGGGGTCGTCGGCGGGCCAGATCCGCTCGAGCCGGAAGCCGAGCCGCTCCGTCAGGAAGCGCAGGTCCCCGTCGAGGTCCGTAGTCGGCAGGGCGATCTCGACGCGCCGGATCCGGGGATCGCTCTCTTCGTCCATCGCGGCGCGGGACAGGGTACGCGTTCGACCGTTCGAACGCTCCGACGGCCGGAATCCGGTAGTACCGGAGATTCCCGCGAGCGCGCCGATTCCTCCCGCACTCTTTCGTTTCCTCCGCGACCTGCGCCCGAACGACGGTCGCGCCCGGTTCCGGGCGAACCGGCGCCGCCACGAGGCCGAGGCGCGCGAACCGATGCTGGACTCCATCCGGAGGTTCGGGGCGCCGCCAGCCCGAAGTTCCGGGGATCGAAGGCGCGGAACGGCTTGTCTGGTCGGGGATCGAGGGTGATTCGGGGGTGCGCGGTTCTGGCTACGAGCGGGGAGAGACGCGGAGGAGATCGAAGGCGCGCTTCTGGATGGGCGTGGGGTGGGAGCCAGCCGGGATCGGTCCCCGATTCGTTGCCAGCACCGGTCCGGTGGGCGGCTCGCTCTTCCGGATCCCCCGCGGCGAGTCCCCCTGCCAGACGACTCCCGGCGCCCACTTCCGGCGAGAGCGCGGACGAGCAGGCGCACGCGCCCGGGTTCTGGCTCCACCTCGAACCCGACGGCGGGTGTTCGGCGGCTGACGCCGGGACGCCGCCACGACGGCGCGGATCCGCCGGGAGGTCGCGGAACTCGCCGGCGAGTGGACGCGCATCACCGACCGCTCCGGGCTTCGCTCGCGCCCTCGATCTCCGGGGCGACGCGCTGAAGTGCCCGCCGCGCGGGTTCGATCCGGACCACCCGCTGATCGAGGAGCTGAAACGGAAGGACTCCATCGCGGCGACGGACTTCTCCGAAGCGGAAGTCGCGCTCCCGGACTTCCCCGACCACCCGCCACGCCCCGCCCTCCGTCGCGTTCCTGTCGCGCGCGCCGGGTGTGCCGTTCCGAGTCCATCCGGCCGCCCGCGCCCCTTTCCCCCGGAGAATCCGGTCGCCCGGTCCGAACGACCGCGACCGGGCGGGGAACCCGGCGTTCCGGAAAGGCCGGGTTCCTCCCTTCAGGCCGTGAGCCGCAGGGCGACGAAGAGCAACCCGAAGGCGCCGAACACCGCCCCGAC
>CAYGAO010000359.1:0-2203 GCA_964347715.1 uncultured Acidobacteriota bacterium | reverse complement strand
GTTGTCGGGCGGTGTGCGGTTTCGTGGGGTTCGGCGTGTGGTCGGTGCTCGGAGGTTCGGGGTTGGGGCGGGGATGCGGCGTCGGCTTGGTGGGTGGTCGGGAGGGGCGCGGTCTGGGGCTCGACGATCCCGGTGCTCCCGCCCGGGTCGCGCCCGGTTCCCGTGACCCGAGCCACCTCGTCGAGCGTGGTCGCGCCGGCGAGCAGCAGCCGGACCGCCGACTGGCGAAGGCTTGCGCAGCCGCGCTGGCGGGCCAGTCGCGCGAGATCCGAGGCGTTGCAGCCCGCGAGGATCGCCGCGAGGGCTTCGGCGTCGAGCGGGAAGATCTCGAACACGCCCCGGCGCCCCCGGTAGCCGGTGTCCCGGCAGCGAGCGCAGCCGCGCCCGCGCCGCGCCCTCCGTCCGGCGAGCTCCGGAGTGGCGAGCGCCGCCGCCTCCGGCGGCGAGATCACGGTCCAGCGGGCGCACCGCTCGCAGACCGTGCGCACGAGTCGCTGCGCGAGGACCCCGATCAGGGTCGTGCCGAGCAGGAACCGCGGCACGCCGAGATCGGCGAGGCGGGTGACGGCGGCGGGGGCGTCGTTCGTGTGCAGCGTCGAGAGGACGAGATGGCCGGTGAGCGCCGCCTGCACCGCCATCTCCGCGGTCTTCGGGTCCCGGATCTCGCCGACCATCACGATATCCGGGTCCTGGCGCAGCACGCTCCGGAGCGCCGCCGCGAAGCTCAGGTCGATCCGCGGGTTCACCTGCACCTGGCTGAGCGCCGGGTGGACCAGCTCCACCGGGTCCTCGATCGTGACCACATTCACTTCCGGCGTCGCCACCTGGCGCAGCACGGAGTAGAGCGTCGTCGTCTTGCCGCTCCCGGTCGGCCCGGTGACGAGGACGAGCCCCTCCCGCCGCCCGAGCATCTCGAGCAGCCGCCCCTCCTCGTCGGGAGCGAGCCGAAGCTGGTCCAGCGAGGAGACCAGCGCCGCCGGATCGAACACCCGGAGCACCGCCTTCTCGCCGAAGACCGTGGGGAGCGTCGAGACCCGGAGCTCGATCTCCTGGTCCGGCTCGATCCGCTTGAAGCGTCCGTCCTGAGGCCGGCGCTTCTCGGCGATGTCGAGTCCGCTCAGCATCTTGAGCCGGCTCACGACCGCCTGATAGACGATCCGGGGAAAGGTGTGCATCGTGCGCAGCACCCCGTCCACCCGGAAGCGCACCACCGCCCGGTCCCGCTTCGGTTCGAGGTGGATGTCCGAGGCGCGGTGCTCGAACGCCTGGTGGAGGATGCTGTCGAGCGCGGCCACCACCGGCCGGGTGGTGGGCTCGAGATCTCCGGCGGCTTCGGACTCGGAGACGAACTCCTGGGTTCCGGGGGCGACGGCGCCGCCCGCCCCCTGCTCGTCCGTCAGCTCGGTCTCCGCGGCGCGCAGCGAGGTGCGGAGGTTGTAGAGGCTTCCGTTGATGCCCTCGATGTCGGACCTCGTGGCGACCACGACCCGGACCTGAACGCCCAGGTAGCGTTCGAGGTCGGCGATCGCGCCCCGCTCGTAGGGGTTCGCCACCGCGACCCGCAGCGTGTCGCCGTCCTTCGAGAGCGCGCAGATCGTGTGGCGCCGCGCGAACGGCGCCGGGATGGCCTGGGTGATCACCTCGGCGTTCAGCTCGAGGGGATCGATCGCCCGGAAGGGAAGCCCGGTGTCCCGGGCGACCGCCTGGGCGATGTCTTCCTCGGAGACGACGCCCTCGGCGATGAGCGCCGTCTCCTGGAGGTTCGGCGGGAGCCGCTCGATCCGGGCGAGCTGCGGGGCCGCGGCATCCGGGATCCGGCGGTGTCGCCGCAGGACCCGGAGCAGGTCCGGGATCGGAATCTCGGCAGGGCGGGGGGTGGACGGTTTCTTCGGGGCGTCGGACAAGAGAGGAACCTCCTCAGGTCCATAGACGAGATTTCGGTCGGTTTTGTCCCACTCGATGCGGGAGGCGTTGCGGGAGAACGGAATTCGGCGTTCGGGTCCCGCCCGGACCCGCGGAAGCGGAGCCGCGGGTCCGGCCGGTTCGTCCGGCCCGGATTCGGGCTGGCGGCGGGTCGGATCCCGTCCGGATCTCGAGCTCCGCCGGCTCGTCCGGCCCGCGGTGCGGCGCGTCGCCGGAGTCGCTGCTAGCAGGCTGTGGAGAAAGTCCCTCGTGCGCCGACGCGGCGCGCAGCGCCGCCGGG
>CAYGAO010000358.1:0-2275 GCA_964347715.1 uncultured Acidobacteriota bacterium | reverse complement strand
GCGCGAAGCGCCGCCGGGGAGGGTCCTCCCTCCCCGCGAGAGAGGGCGGAACGGAACGCGCAGGCGATTCGGGCCGCCATCCGGTGGGGAGAGCGCCCCGCATCCGCCCGGACGATGGGGTTCCCCATCTCTTCGCGGACGGATTCCCATGCGGGGCGCCTTATCCACAGGCTGCTACAGCAGCTCCGGGTGGTGCTCCGGCAGCCACGCCACCAGGAAATCGAAGCCGCGACGACGGCTCTCGGAGCGAACGCGAAGGCGCCATCGCGGCCAGCCCTCGATCAGCCGCGCGAAACCGAGCCGCCGGACGACCTCCCGGTAGGGGGCATGGTCGAGGAGGCGCACCGCCGCCCAGTCCCGATCCAGCGGCCCCCGGGTCGCCCGACCGTCGAGGAGCGCCTGGAATTCGGCGGCGTCCAGGTCGTAGTCCCACACCCACGGGAGCCGCCGGGCCATCAGGCCGATTGTAGTCATCGGCCCGACGGTTCCCGGGGCCGGCTTCGAGGCGCTCGACCGGGTGTGGATCGAGCGACTCGTTCGCATCCTCCATGGCGGAGCTCCGCAGCCGGACGACCGCTCCGACCGGTTCCTCCCCGGGGGGCATGGGGGCGTTACTCGGCGTGACGCCCGGCTTCCGGGCTCCGCCGGGCCGGACTCTGCTCCCGGAGCAGGGGAGCCGTCCGGGGGACGGCGAGTGCGGCATACTGACCTCGTGCGCTTCTTCAATACGGCAGGACCCGTCGTCCCGGAGGACCACTACCACATCCCGGCGCTCGAGCGCCTCGAACTCGACGAGGTGCTGCTGCTCATCCGGCAGAAGAAGTACTTCGTGCTCCACGCGCCCAGACAGACCGGGAAGACCTCGGCGCTGCTGGCGCTGGCCGACGAGCTGAACCGGGGCGGCGATCACCGCGCCGTCTATGTGAATGTCGAGATCGGCCAGTCCGCCCGCGAGGATGTGGGGGCGGCGATGCGCGCGATCCTGCGCTCGCTGGCCAGCGCGGAGGAAGACACCCTCGGCGAACGACGGCTGGCGCACATCTGGCCGGAGGCGCTGGCGGCGGGCGCCGCCCACGACGCCCTGAAGGAGACGCTGCGACGCTGGGCCCGGGCAGATCGGAGGCCGCTGGTGCTGATGATCGACGAGATCGACGCGCTGGTGGGCGACACCCTGCTGTCGGTGCTCCGCCAGTTGCGCGCCGGGTACCCCGACCGCCCCGGCGGCTTTCCGCAGAGCGTGATCCTCTGCGGGGTGCGCGATGTGCGCGACTACCGCATCCATTCCAGCGCCGAGAAGGCGGTGATCTCCGGCGGCAGCGCCTTCAACATCAAGGCCAAGTCCCTGCGGCTCCGGGACTTCTCGCCGGAGGAAGTGGACCGGCTGCTACTTCAACACACCGAGGAGACCGGACAGGAGTGGACGGCCGGGGCGCTGGCGGCCGTGCGGGACTTCACCTGCGGCCAGCCCTGGCTGGTGAACGCCCTCGCCTACGAGGCCTGCTTCGGGAACCGGTCCGGGCGGGACCGACGCCGCCCGATCACCGCCGAGGCGATCCGCGACGCCCGCGAACAGCTGATCCTCCGCCGCGAGACCCACCTGGACCAACTGACCGACAAGCTCCAGGAGGAGCGCGTGCGCCGGGTGATCGAGCCGCTGCTGAACGGCGTCGCCGATGCCGCCTCGATCCGCGCCGACGATCTGCAGTATGTGCGCGACCTGGGGCTGCTGCGCGCCGAGGGTCCGGCGGAGATCGCGAATCCGATCTACCGCGAGGTGATCCCCCGCGACCTGACCTACACCACCCAGATGATGACCTTCGGCTGGCAGCAGCCGGCCTGGTACATCGGGGCCGACGGCCGGCTCCGGGTGGCGGCGCTGCTGTCGGCGTTCCAGGAGTTCTTCCGGGAGCACTCGGAGCACTGGCTGGAACGGTTCCAGTATCGGGAAGCGGGGCCGCAACTGCTGCTGCAGGCGTTCTGCCAGCGGATCGTGAACGCCGGGGGGCGGATCGAGCGGGAGTACGGCCTGGGGCGGCGGCGCGCCGACCTGCTGATCCTCTGGAAGGTGGGCGGCGGGAGCGAGGTGCAGCGGGCGGTGATCGAGTGCAAGCTGGTGCGGGGAAGCCCGGACCGGGCGCTTCGGCAGGGGCTCGAACAGACGCGCGCCTACCTGGACCGCTGCGGTGCCGGGGAAGGGCACCTGGTGCTGTTCGACCGGACGGCGGGCAGGCCGTGGGAGGAGAAGGTGTTCCGCCGCGAGGAGACCGCGGGCGGG
>CAYGAO010000357.1:0-2278 GCA_964347715.1 uncultured Acidobacteriota bacterium | reverse complement strand
GAGCCATCCCCCCGGCCCCGAAGCACAGGTCCGGACGCAGCATGAAATGACCCTGGACCCCGGTCACGGTCGTTTCACGCTACGCTTCCGGACCGGGTTCAGTAGCTCGGATGGCGAGCCCCGAACGAGGTCCGGCCAAGTGGCGGCTGCCACGGAGCCCACAGACTGCCCTGCCGGCACTGACGAGAGTACTCCGGTCCCTCCGGATCGGATGCTCAGCCAGCGTGAAGTGGCTCCGGACCCCGGCGGAGATTCCCGGGAGCCGGTCCCCCGGCGTGTCGCCCGCCAGGTCCGGCGGAACAGTACGTGCGCCGTCTTCGCGTGCGCATGCCGCGTCCCCGGAGGCCCGATGCCGGGTGGATCGAGGCCCCGGCCTTTCCCGAGGCGATACGGATGCTTCGGCCGATCGGGCTCGTGACCAGCCTCCACCCTGGTGGCCTGCATCGCCCGCAGGTCCGGGGAAGGAGGTCAGCAGGTGTCCCGGGGCCTCTCCGCTCCGCACTGCCAGCACTCGGTGAACTGTCCTTCGAGGGGCTCCCCGCAATGCGGGCAGCGCCAGGCGCGGCGGGGACGGGAGTGGTCCTCCACATGGGCGTTCACCAGTTCCTGTGCCTTCTCGAACTGGAAGTCGTCCCGCACCCACAGCTCCGGCCAGCATTCGAGCGGCGGCAGCTCGCCCGCGCCCCCGAGGAGATGCTCGTTGCGCACCACGCAACGGATGTGGTTGTTCTCGAGCACCTGGCGCAGGTGCCCGATCAGCATGAAGTTGTCCGAGCTGTATACTCTTCGCATCGGGATCGGCATCGCCGCTCGGAGGGGGCGGCGCGGAATTCTAACCCCGTCGTCTCCCGGTTCGGGCGCCGGACTCCGGCTGAGGCCGCACCTCGCGCGAGGCTGCTGGCACGCTTGCCGCGCGAGCGGGACCGAGGATCGGACCTACGGCGGCGGTGCGCTCCTCGGTCCCGCCGCCGCAGGGGCGAGCTCGTCAGTGTGGCTCGGACGGACACGCGGCGGGACCGGATGATCGCCGACAAGCGCCGCTCGCATGGGCCTGCGTCTCGAGCTCTCGGCCGAAACCGAAACCGGAAGCGATCCCGCCGGCGCCTTGTCCAGTCTCGCCCGTCCGGGTCCGGGAGTGGATAATGGCCGCATGGCGAAGTCCAGGGACGAAGACCGCGTCAGGCGCCTTCCGGTAGGAGAGAGGCAGGCGGACGCGCCCCGCTCCGGGCGGGTGCCGAGGGGCAGAATCGAGTGGGTGACCACCTTCCTCGAGATGACCCGCCCCCCCGGACGCCCCGCCCTGCACCGCGGCGGCAAGCTGACCCTTCTGCGCGCCGAGCGCTCCACCGCCTCCTTCTACCGCTACCTCTACAACACGGTGGGCGGCCCGTGGCTGTGGCACGAGCGGCGGTGCTGGAGCGACGATGAGCTGATCGCGGTCATCCACAGTGCGGAGGTCGAGATCCATGTCCTCTATGTCGCCGGAGTGCCGGCGGGCTTCGCGGAGCTCGATCGGCGGCGGACGGACGAGGTGGAGCTCGTCCATCTCGGGGTGATCCCGGAGTTCTCGGGACGCGGTCTCGGCACCTACCTGCTCGGCTGGACGGTGGACCAAGCGTGGTCGAAGCCCACCCGGCGGCTCTGGGTGTGCATGTCGAACCACGACCATCCCGCCGCGCTCGCGGCCTTCCAGCGGGCGGGCTTCGAGCCCTACGACCAGGAGAGCGCGATCATCGACGACCCCCGCCGAAGGGGCGCGATGCCCCGGGGACAGGAGTTCTCCTGAGCCCCCGGCCCGGCGGGGTCCGAGGCGCCCGGACGGATGCGGGGTCGCATCATCGAACCGGCCCTGGGCCGCGCCGGTCCCATGGCCGGCAAGGTTGCCACGGTCCCGGCCGCAGAGAGGGGCGCGCCACCGCAAGAGCGAGGCGATCGCCTACGACCATCGAGCGATTTGCCCATATCCGTGCGCCCCGAGACATGGGAAGCTGCTCCCGAATCCCTTGCTCGGATACGCCCATGGAACGCCGCCAATCGATTCCTCCCACTCCGGCACCGGGGGCGATGTCGCTCGCCGGCCTCCGGCCGGTCCTGAAACGAACGCCATTCGACCCGCGTGCATGGTCAACCGGATACCGGCCCACCGGTTCGCGGAGCGCTTGACCGCACGGCGTATCGGGCGCAGGGTAAGCGAATGAACGACGCCACGAGAACGCGTATCCGAGTCTCGCAGGAAACGGTCGCGATCGTCACCGTCGGGCTCGCCCTTGCCGCGCTC
>CAYGAO010000356.1:0-2294 GCA_964347715.1 uncultured Acidobacteriota bacterium | reverse complement strand
GGGCGCGGGGGGGGGGGGGGGGGGGCGCCGCCGGGGCGCGGCCCCCCCCCCCCCCCCCCCCCCCCCCCGAAAAGAGGTCGGAACGGATCGCGCCAGCGATTCGGGCCGTCAGACCTGCTGCGTCTTCCAGCCGCCCCGGCGGAACCAGAGCATGCTGACCACCGCGGAGAGCGAGTAGGCGACCGCGACCGCCCAGAACACCCCGTCCACGCCGAGCGCGGTGCGCGAGAGCGCCCACGCGAGCGGGATCTCGAAGAGCCAGTAGCAGATCAGGTCGATCCAGATCGGCGTCCGGGTGTCCCCGGCGCCGTTGAACGCCTGCCGGATCACCATCCCCCAGGCGTAGAAGACATACCCGTGGCTGACGACGCGGAGCGCGGTGGCCGCGACCGCCAGCACCTCGGTCTCGTCGGTGAACGCCGAGGCGATGCCGGGGGCGAAGCCCACGAACACCCCGGTCACCAGGACCATGAAGACCATCGCCCAGCCGCCGGTGATCCAGACCGCGCGCTCGGCGCGATCCGGCTTTCCCGCCCCGAGGTTCTGGCCGACGAGCGTCGAAGCGGCGTTCGAGAGCCCCCAGCACGGCAGGATCACGAAGAGCGCGACCCGGATCGCGATCACCCAGCCCGCCACCGCGATCGTGCCGAAGCTCGAGATGATCCGGATCAGCACGATCCACGGCAGCATGTCGGCGAGCATCTGCGCGACGCCGCCGGCCGACACCCGGCAGAGGTTCCCGAGCACCCTCCACTCGGCGCGGAGGTCCTCGCGCCGGATCCGCAGGCGCGAGCCCCGGAACAGGATGCGGAACTGGTAGAGCACCCCGATCCCGCGCCCGATCGTGGTGGCCACCGCCGCGCCCGGAAGACCCATCTCGGGGAACGGCCCGAGGCCGAAGATCAGGCACGGGTCGAGGACGATGTTGATCCCGTTCGAGAGCCAGAGCGCCCGCATCGCCGCCTGCGCGTCGCCCGCCCCGCGCAGGATCGCGTTGTTCAGGAAGAGGAGGATGATCGTCGCCATCCCCGCGTACATGATCCGGGCGTGGGGGGTCCCGACGACGACGGTCTCCCGGTCGGCGCCCATGAGCTCGAGGACCTGGGGAGCCGCGAGCACCCCGACCGCGCCGAAGAGGACCGAGACCCCGAGGCCGAGACCGATCGCCTGGACCCCGGCGCGCGCCGCCGCCCGGCGGTTCCCCTCGCCGTAGCGCCGCGACACGACCGCGGTGACCGCGAACGAGAACCCGATCGCCACCGCGTACACGAGGTCGAGCGCGGTCTCGGTCAGCCCGACGGAAGCCAGCGCCGCCGGCCCCAGCCGGGCGACGAAGAGCGCGTCCACCACCGCGAAGATGGACTCGCCCACCATCTCGAGCGCCATCGGCACCGCGAGCACGAGCACCGAGGGCGCGATCGGGCCCGCGGTCAGGTCGCGGTCGGACCCCCGCAGCGACTCGACGAGGAGGGCGAGCAACCGCCGCCCGCGCGACCGGTCGGGCACGGGCGGCGACGCGGCCGGATCAGTCCCGGGGAGGGATCAGCGCCACGATCCGCGCCGGAGCGCCGGTCCCGGCCTCGATCTTCATCGGCAGGGCGATCAGCAGGAAGCCGGTGGGCGGCAACCCCGAGAGATCCGCGACATTCTCCAGGTTCGGGATCCCGGCGGCGGCGCCGACCCGGTGGACCACGAAGTCCTCGGACGGCCCGTGATCCACGCTCGCGGAATCGATCCCGACGAGGCCCGCGCCCCGCTCGACGAGGAGGCGCATCGCGTCCTCGCCGAGGCCGGGGAAGTGGAGGTCGTCGGCGCTCCCGGGTTCGTCGTCGCCCAGATACGAGAGCGCGTCGGGCCACCGTTCGGCCCACCCGGTGCGGACGAGCACCGCCGCGCCGGCGGGGATCTCGCCGTGTTCCGCCTCGAATGCGCGGATGTCCCCGGCGCTCACGCGGGTGTCGGGGTCGCTCGCCGCCCTCTCGCTCACATCCACGACGACCCCCGGCGCGATCAGGCGGCGGAGCGGGATATCGCCGACGAGGTCGCCGCCGGCGTCGAAGTGGTACGGCGCGTCGAGGTGGGTGCCGCCGTGTTCGGCGGTCGCGAACCGCTTCGCCGCGTAGAAGTAACCGCCCGGAGCGGGACCCTCGGCGAGGGTTTCCAGATCGAACCCCCGGGTGTCCGTCGGCCAGTAGAGCGTTCCCTCGCCGTAGCAGGCTGTGGTGAAAGTCCCCCGGGCACAGACGCGGCGCGCAGCGCCGCCGGGGAGGGGTGCGGGGAGGGTTCTCCCTCCC
>CAYGAO010000355.1:0-2383 GCA_964347715.1 uncultured Acidobacteriota bacterium | reverse complement strand
TCCACAAGTCCCCTGGAATCAATGACTTTTTCCTCCAAACCGATAAAGTCAGGATCGGGGTGGTTTCCGGTTCCCTTCGCGGAGCGGTGCGGATGCGGGGGGACTTTTTCCACGGGCTGCTATCAGTCCCGCAGGTCGCGCGTCCCGAAACGGTCCCGACCGGGGTCAGACGAAGAGCGAGCTGACGGAGGTCTCCCCGTGGACGCGCTCGATCGCCCGGGCGAAGAGGCCCGCGACCGAGAGCACGCGGATGCGGGTGCTCCGCTCCCGGACCCCGGGCGCCAGCGGGATCGTGTCTCCCACGATGAGCCGCTCGAGGCCCCCGCTCTCGACGCGATCCACCGCGGAGCCCGAGAGGACGGCGTGGGTGCAGACCGCGAGCACGCGCACCGCGCCGGCCTTCCGGAGCGCCTCCGCCGCCCGCACCAGCGTTCCCGCCGAATCCACGAGGTCGTCCACGATCACGGCGGAGCGCCCGCGCACCTCGCCGACGACATGGATCGTCTCGACCTCGTTGTCGCTGCCGCGGCGCTTGTCCATGACCGCGATGCCGACCCCGAGCTTCTTCCCGTAGGCGCGCGCCCGCTCGACTCCCCCGGCGTCGGGAGACACCACGATGGGCCGATCCAGGTCGAGCCCCCGGAGGTATTCGAACATCACCGGCGTGGCGTAGAGATGGTCCACCGGGATATCGAAGTAGCCCTGGATCTGGCCGGCGTGGAGGTCCATCGCGATCACCCGGTGGACGCCGGCGACCGTCAGCAGGTCGGCCACCAGCTTCGCCGAGATCGGGACCCGGGGCCGGTCCTTCCGGTCCTGCCGCGCGTAGCCGTAGTACGGGATCACCGCGTTGATCCGGGCCGCGGAAGCGCGCTTCAGGGCGTCCACCATGATGAGCAGCTCCATCAGGTTCTCGTTCACCGGCGGCGAGGTGGACTGGATCACGAAGACATCCGCGCCCCGCACGTTGTCCCGGATCTGGAAGCGGACCTCGTCGTCCCGGAAGCGCCCGAGATGGACTTCGCCGAGCGTGATTCCGAGGTGGTCCGCAATGGCGGTGGCGAGTTCCGGGTGCGAGGAGCCTCCGAGGACGACGAGCCGTCCCGCGAACCCGTGGACGGCGGCCGGGCAGCTCTCCGCTGCGGGAGCGCCGGGCGAGCGGCGGGAATCCGTCACCGGGGAATCGTCATCCGGCGACCGCGCGGGAGCCGGTCCGCGCGGGACCGGTCACCACCGGACCGCTGGCTGGGGCGGAAGGATTCGAACCCTCGTGAACCGGAACCAAAACCCGGCGCCTGACCACTCGGCCACGCCCCATCCGACCGGACCCCGAGCGGACGCCCGAAGAGCGCCGCCCGGTGCTCGGCGCGGGAGATCGTCCGGGTCGCGATCGCCCGCCCCCCCCGCCCGGAGACCGCCCGGGAGACGGAGATCGCGGCGGCCGCGGCGGCCGCGCCGCCCGAGAACACCCCGAACGCCGCGGAACCGCTGCCGGACATCGCCGTCCGTATCGCTCCGGCGGCGGCCAGCAGGCGCCGCATCTCCGGGACGCCGAGGTCCCGCTCGCGCTCCCCGAGCGCGGTGGACGCCTCCAGATCGTTCGGGAACGGGTCCTTCGCCGAACACTTCCAGAGCGCCTCCTCTCCGGGCCGGGAACCCGCCGCGACAGAACCGGCGAGTGTACTCCTCCGGGCCGCGGCCTCGCCCGGTAGCGAACGCGGCAGGGACCCCCGGAGCCCCCGGTAGGCGTCCCGGGTGCGGACCTCCCAGGGCGGGACGACGAGGACGAGGGCGAGCGCGGGGACCCGGGCGAGCGGAAACACCTGCTCCCCGCGTCCCCCGGCGAATGCGGACCCGCCGTAGAGGAAGAACGGCGCGTCCATCCCGACCCGGGCGAGCAGCCGGTGGAGCGCGAACCGGCCGAGCCCCAGCCCGAACAGCCGGTTCAGTCCGAGGAGCGTCGCGGCCGCATCCGAGCTCCCCCCGCCGAGGCCGCGCCCCGCGGGGATCCCCTTGGCGAGCCGGATCAGCACCCCCGGAAGCCCTCCGGAAAGGGATTCCCCGAGGAGCGCCGCCGCGCGCAGCACCAGATTCGATCCGTCCGTCGGGAGTTCCGGGTCGTCGCACTCGAGACGGACGCCGTCGCCGCCGGGCTCGAACTCGAGCGTGTCCCAGAGGTCCACCGCCGCGAGCACCGTCGCCAGCTCGTGGTAGCCGTCGGGACGGCGTCCGAGGACCCGGAGCCCCAGATTCACCTTCGCCGGCGCGCGGAGCCGGAGCGAGGCGGCCGCCTCCATCCTTCCCGGCTTCCCCGCGCGCCGGCCTCAGCAGGCTGTGGAGAAAGTCCCTCGCGCGCCGACGCGGCGCGATGCGCCGCCGGGGA
>CAYGAO010000354.1:0-2386 GCA_964347715.1 uncultured Acidobacteriota bacterium | reverse complement strand
CCGCCGCGCGCGCGGCGCGGGCCCGGGCGGGGGGCGCGCGCCCGGCCGGGGCGGGGGCGGCCGGGGCGCGGGCGGGGGGTGCGCATTCGTCAGGGAGGCAGTCGGCAGGGCCGCAGTCGGGAGGTGCGCCGTGGGCGGGGACGTATTCGGCAGGGGCGCATTCGCCAGGGACGCATTCGGCAGGCGCGCGTCCGGCAGGGGCGCATTCGGCAGGGACGCATTCGGCAGGGGCGCGTCCGGCAGGGGCGCATTCGGCAGGTGCGCCGTCCGGAGGGACGCCGTGATCGCCGTCGTGCAGCGGGTCTCCCGCGCCTCGGTGTCCGTTCGCGGGACGCGCGTTTCCGGGATCGGTGGCGGTCTCCTCGTGTTCCTCGGGGTGGATCGCTCGGATGGTCCGGAAGACGCCGACTGGATGGCCCGGAAGATCGCCGGGCTGCGGATGTTCCGGGAGGCGGCGGGAGGCCCCGAGCGGAGCGTCCGCGAAACCGGCGGGGCGGTGCTCGCCGTGTCCCAGTTCACCCTGCTCGGGGACTGCCGCAAGGGGCGCCGCCCGTCGTTCACCCGCGCGGCGCCCGGCCCCGCCGCGGAGCCGCTCTACGACGAGTTCTGTACCCGGCTCGCGGCGCTCGGGGTTCCGGTGGAGACGGGCCGGTTCGGGGCGATGATGGAGGTCGCGCTCACGAACGACGGCCCCTTCACCCTGCTCGTCGGGAGCCCCGGCGGATCGCCCCGCCGGGGTATGCTCCCCGGTTCTCGCGAGTAGCGGCGCCGCCCCGGACAGGTTCCTGCGGTTCGCGCCCGCTCCGCGACCGAGGTGTCTCCCATGCGCTGTCTGTTCCGCAAGGCCGCCGCGCCCGCGGCCCTCGCTTCCCTCCTGGCTCTTTCCGGTTGCTCGGGGGGCGCCGCCGCCGGCTCCTCCGGGGATACCGGTCCGCGCGCGGGCTCGCTGCTCCCGGACACCGTCGGATCGCCGACGCTCGGGATCCTGAACGGGGAGGAGATCACCCTCGCGAACCTCGCCGACCAGGATCGCTCGCGCCTCGCGCAGCTCCGGAACGACTACCACACCCAGGCGCACGGCCTCCTCGAGGAAGCCGCGGTCCAGGCCGCTCGGGAGACGCTGCTGCTCGCCGCCGCCGAGGAGCAGGGGCTGACCCTGAACCAGTACTACATCGAGGAGATCGGGCTCCCCGAAGTCACCGACGCCGAGGTCGAGATGGTGTACGAGCAGAACCGCCAGCAGCTGGGCGGCCGGACGTTCGAGGAGGTGGAACAGAACCTCCGCCGCCAGATCGGGAATCAGAAATTCAGCCGGAAGATCGAGCTGGCCGGCGACCGGATGCTCGCCGAGGCCGACTGGGATCTGACCGTGCCGGCCTACCGACTGCCGATCGAGACGGACGGCCACGCGACGCTCGGCCCGGCCGACGCGCCGGTCGAGGTCGTCGTCTTCTCCTGTTTCGAGTGTCCGCACTGTCGCCGGTTCAACACCGCGCTCGACGAGCTCCGGACGGACGAGGAGCTCGCCGACCGGATCCGCATCGTGTTCCGCCACTTTCCGCTCCGGTCCATGCATCCCCGGGCGCAGAAGGCGCACGAGGCGGCGGTCTGCGCCGAGGCGCAGGGGAAGTTCTGGGAGTACCACGACGCGCTCTGGGCCGACACCGACCTCTCGGTGGACACGCTGGGGCAGCACGCGCGGCTGCTCGGGCTCGACGCCGACGAGTTCGCCCGCTGCCTGAACTCGGGGGAGAGCCACGACCGGGTCCAGGCGGACCTCGACGCGGCGCTGGACATCGGACAGACCGGAACCCCGGCGGTCTTCCTGAACGGCAGGAAGATCGGCGGCGCGGTTCCGATCGGTCAGCTCCGGCGCCAGGTCGAGCGCGAGCTCGGCGAGTCGAACTGACCCCGGGACCCGAGACGATGCCGAAGGCGACGAGCCTCTCCGCCGCCGTCCGCGAGTTCCTCGGCGCCCGGACCTTCGTCCACCTGGCGACCTCGATGGCGGACGGCAGCCCCCAGGTCTCCCCGGTGTGGGTCGAGACCGACGGCGACCTGATCCTGGTGAACTCGGCGACCGGGCGCGTGAAGGACCGGAACATCCGCCGGGATGCCCGGGTGGCGCTCTCCGCCGTCCACCCCGACGACCCCTACCGGGCGCTCATGATCCGGGGCCGGGTGGTCCGGGTGACCGAGGAGGGCGCCGAGGAAGGGATCGACCGCCTCGCCCGGAAGTACCTCGGGACCGAGCGCTACGAGTGGCGCCGCCCCGGCGAGATCCGGGTCCTCTACCACATCCAGCCGGAAACCGTCGCCACGATGCCCTGATCCCCGATCCGCGAGCTGGCGGCGGGGATGGCCGAAGCAGCGGACCATCGGGCGG
>CAYGAO010000353.1:0-2403 GCA_964347715.1 uncultured Acidobacteriota bacterium | reverse complement strand
GGGGTTCCCCATCTCTTCGAGGACGGATTCCCATGCGGGGCGTTTTATCCACCGGATGCTACGGCCAGAGCCAGACGAAGAGGAACGCGGTGATCACGGAGTACGCGAGACCGTCGAGCATGGTGCGGATCGTCGCGCCCCAGCCGCGGCCCCACCAGATGGACTGTTGCGGCAGTCCGAGCGCGTAGCCGGCGAAGGCGACGAGGCCGACGACCCGGAAGACATCCAGCGGCGCCGCTCCCGGACCGTGGCCGAGGCCCGCGACCTGGCCGGCCAGGGCGCCTACCACGACGGAATAGAGGAACCACTGGACGAGCGTGGAGCCCATCTGCTGCCGCCGGTTCGGGAGCACCGTGAGGATGGCGACCGGGCCCGCCTCCATCTTCTCGATGAACTCGGGGGTCCCCATCTCCTTCAGGTCGTTCGCGTGCGGCAGCACATAGTCGCCGGGGGGAATCGCGAAGGGGCGGAGCGCGTCGGCGACTCGCCGCTCGTCCGGGATCGCCCGCACATCCCGCTCGTGGAAGCGGAGCACGGCGTGGGCGAGCCAGCTGATGAGGAACACCGCCGCCGCCGAGAGCAGGATCGGCAGCCAGAGCGAGAAGATCGGGACCATGAGAGACCTCCAGAGGGCTCACCGAAGATCGGAGGCGGCGGAGGCCCCGTCGCGCCCCCGAAGCGGTCGTCCCCGGACTCGCTTCGCTGGCTCGGCCCGGGAGTCCGAAACGGGTCGCCTCTGTCCGGAGGAGCGGCGCTCGGAGCCGCGGATCGGCAGCGCCGGTCCGCCGTCACCGGAAGCCGCGAACTCTAACGGCTCCCTCCGGTGCGGCATCGGCCCCGGCGAGCCCGCGTCGGGCGGCGATCCCTGTGCGAGAATTCCGGCGCTGCCGAGAACGAACCCGCGCGACGAGCGGCGCCCGCCGACCCGTGGCGGCGCGCCGCCCGCTTCCCGAAGCAGACCAGAGCGATGAGCCTCCACCCCGTACGCCGCGGCTTCGACATCCGGCTCGCCGGGGCGCCGCCGGCTCCGCAGGGCGAGCCCGAGACGCGGGCCCCGGCGCGGATCGCGCTCCTCGGCGCCGACTACCCGGGAATGCGGCCGACGATGGCGGTCCGGGAGGGCGACTCCGTGTCCCGGGGGACCCTTCTCTTCGAGGACAAGAAGACCCCCGGGGTCCGCTTCACCGCGCCGCTCGGGGGGCGCGTCGCGCGGGTCCATCGGGGGGAGCGGCGCTCGTTCGTCTCGCTGGTGATCGAGGTGGGTTCCGGAGAGCGCTCCGGCCGGGTCGCGGACGGCCCCGCGCCCTCCGGCTGGTCGGGGCGCCATCCGGACGCGCTCGACGAGGACGCGGTCCGGGAACTCCTGCTCGAGGCGGGCGAATGGACCGCGCTCCGCGCGCGTCCCTTCGGCCGGGTGGCGAACCCGGAGCGCCGCCCCGAGGCGGTCTTCGTGACCGCGACGGACACCGCGCCGCTCGCCCCCGATCCGGTGGCCGCCGTCCGGGGGCGCGAGACCGATCTCGAATGGGGAGTGGCCGCGGTCGCGCGGCTGACCCGGGGGCCGGTCTTCCTCTGCTCCCGGCGGGGGCGCCGGCTCCCGGTCGAGGCCTCGGGCCGCGTCGGGCACGCCGAGTTCTCGGGCCCGCACCCCTCGGGAACGCCCGGGCTCCACATCCATCGCCTCGCCCCGGTCCGCCGGGGCCGCGAGGCGTGGCATCTCGACGCCCAGGACCTCGCTTCGGCGGGACGCCTCTTTCGCACCGGTTCGGGCGACGCGCTCCGGGTGATCGGTCTCGGCGGCCCCCCGGTGCGGCGGCCGCGCCGGCTCCGGGTCCCGGTGGGCGCGGCGGTTCCGGACCTCGCCGCGCCGGACCTCGATACCGGCGCCCGACCGCCCCGCACCATCTCCGGGTCCATCCTCGCCGGGCGTACGGCAGCCGGGGAAGCCGAGGGCTTTCTCGGGCGCTACCACCGCCAGATCACGGTGCTCGAGGAGGACCGCCGCCGCCGCTTCCTCGGCTGGCTGGCCCCCGGCGCCGGCGTTCTCTCGGTGAGCCGCGCGTTCCTCTCCGGGATCCTTCCCGCCCGCCCCCGCCGTCTCACCACCGGGACGAACGGATCGCGCCGCGCGATCGTCCCGATCGGCGTGTACGACCGGGTCAACGCCTTCGACATCCCCGCGGTGATGCTCCTGCGGGCGCTGCTCATGGAGGACCTGGAGCGAGCCGAAGAGCTCGGCGCGCTCGAGCTGATCGAGGAGGACCTCGGGCTGCTGACCTTCGCCTGCCCGGCCAAGAACGACTACGCCCCGGCGCTGCGGCGGGTGCTCGACGCCCTCGAGAAGGAAGCCTGACAGGCGGTGGAGAAAGTCCCTCGCGCGCCGACGCGGCGCGAAGCGCCGCC
>CAYGAO010000352.1:0-2418 GCA_964347715.1 uncultured Acidobacteriota bacterium | reverse complement strand
GGAGGACCCTCCCCGGCGGCGCTTCGCGCCGCGTCGGCGCGCGAGGGACTTTCTCTGCCGCCGGTCAGACGGGCGCCGGGACGACGCGGCCGTCGAAGAGGTGGATCGTGCGACCGGCGCGGTCCGCGTAGCGGGGATCGTGGGTAACCATGCAGATCGTCGCGCCCGCTTCGTGGAGCGAGTCGAGCATGTCCATGACCTCGGTCCCGTTCCTGGAATCGAGGTTCCCGGTCGGCTCGTCGGCGAGCAGGATCGAGGGCTCCCCGACGACTGCCCGCGCGACCGCGACCCGCTGCTGCTGCCCCCCCGAGAGCTGCGACGGGTAGTGCTTTCTGCGGTGCGACATGCCGACCCGTTCGAGGGCCGCGAGGGTCCGCCGCTTCCGCTCCGCGGCCGGCGTTCCCCGGTACACGAGCGGCAGTTCCACGTTCTCGAACACAGTCAGGTCGCCGATCAGGTTGAACGCCTGGAAGATGAACCCGACCTCGCGGTTCCGGATCTTCGCCCGCTCGGTGATCCCGAGATTCGCCACCGAGCGGCCGTTCAGCCGGTACTCCCCGGAGTTCGGCGTGTCGAGCAGCCCCAGGATCGAGAGCAGCGTGGACTTGCCGCACCCCGAGGGACCCGAGATCGCGACATAGTCGCCGGGGTCGAAGCGCAGGCTCACCCCGGAGAGCGCGTGGGTCTCCACCTCGTCGGTGTAGAAGATCTTGTGGATGTCCCGCAGGGCGATCACCGGTTCGGCCATTCCTCGTCCCCTCCCGCCGATCGGCGGCGTTCGTTCGGAGCGCCTCGCTCCGTTTCCTCGTCGCTCACCGCAGGCGAATGCGGTCGCGCCCTTCCCACACCGAGGCGTCCGAGAGCACCACCCGGTCGCCCTCGGCGAGCCCCTCGACGACCTCGACGGTGTTCACCGACGCCTTCCCGAGGAGCACGCGGGCGCGGCGAGCGTACTCCCCGTCGCCTTCGAGCCGGAAGAGATCCACCCGGTCGCCCCCCTGCCCGAACGCCGGACGTCCCATCCAGAGCACATCGGCGAGCCGCTCGATCTCGATGAGCCCGTCCACCGAGAGCTCGCTGCGGGCGCCCTGGGGAAGCGCGCCGGCGAGCTCGACATCCACGGTGACCGCGCCGTCCCGGACCACCGGATCCACCCGCGCGACGCGGCCCGGCACGATCCCGTTCCGGGTGTCCACCTGCGCGGGCTGGCCGACCTCGATGTCCTTCGCCTGGACCTCGGCGATCCGGAGCTCGGCCTTCAGCAGGTCCGGATCGGCCACCCGCGCCAGGTCGTCGCCCGCCGCCACCTGCTGCCCCGCCTCCACGGAGACCTCCTGGAGCACGCCGGCGATCCCCGCGCGCACCTCGAGCCGGGACACGAGCTCCCGGCTCAGCTCCGCTTCCGCCCGGAGGCGGGCGACCGCCGCCGCCTCCGCCTCGAGCTCGGCCTCCCCCGCCGCTTCGGCGAGCCGCAGCCGCTCGGCCTCGCGCCCGGCGCGCAGCGCGAACTCGGCGGCGATGCTCTCGCTGTCCTCGAGCGCGATCCGGCCGATGATGCCTTCCGCGTGGATCTCCCGGTCGGCCTCGGCGTTCAGCGCCGCCTGGCGCGCTTCCGCCTCGACCGAGGCGACGCGCGAGCGCTGGTCGAGCACCCGGCGGCGGACCTGGACGCGGCGGTCGTCCAGGCTGGCGACCGCCGCCGCGAGGTCGAGTTCGGCGCTCGCGAGCCGCTGCGCCAGGGCCGGATCCTCGAGCGTCAGGAGCACCGTCTCCGGTTCGACCCGGACCCCGGGAAGCGCGTGGACCCGGGCCACCCGGCCCGCGACGCCCGCCGCCACGCGCCGGTCCTCGACCGGGACCAGCGTTCCCGGGCCGCGCACGCTCAGGAGCATCTCGCCTCGGCGCACCTCGTCGAGGAACACCGTCCCCCGGTCCACCACCGGCGCCGCCGGGTCGAGCCGGAGCGCGAAGAAGACGAGCGCGCCGAGGAGGAGGGCGCCTCCCGCGCCGAGGACGATGCGCCGCCGGCGGCGACGCTCGGCCACCCCCTCCCGCGCTACATCCATCGCGGCCTCCCCGCGGACCTTCTCGACAGCCGGTGGCCGAGGCGGAGCGATTGCGAGCGCGGTCCAGGGTCTTCTCGGGGTTCCATCCGGTTCGAGACGCTAACGCAGAGCGTAGCGAACCGTTCCCCCCGGGAACGCCCGACGACCGGATTCGACGAGGGCGAAGCGGGTATCGCGGCGACCGTCGGTCGTGGATGATCGGCAGGCGTGGATCGGGGGAGCCGCGCTGGCAGGAGCCGGCCTGGAGCTCCTGCCGCGGTCTGCGGACCGCATCGCCAGATCGCCGCGACCGGGTCAGCGGCCCGAATCGCTTGCGCGATCCGTTCCGCCCTCTCTCGCGGGGAGGGAGGAC
>CAYGAO010000351.1:0-2426 GCA_964347715.1 uncultured Acidobacteriota bacterium | reverse complement strand
CCGCGCCCCGCCGGCGCTTCGCGCCGCGTCGGTACCCGAGGAACTTTCACCACCGCCTGCTAGCGGTGGCGGGCCGAGCGCCGGCCGCCGGGTTCGCCGAGCCGGAGCTCCGTGTTCGCGGTGAGCTCGGGCCCGGCTTCTTCGCCCCGTTCGAGCGCCAGGTGGCCGGCGGCGGCGATCATGGCGGCGTTGTCGGTGGAGAGCGCGACGGTCGGGTAGAAGATCGGGAGCCCGCGCTCCTCGCCGAGCGCCCGGAAGCGCTCGCGGAGCGCCGAGTTCGCGGCGACCCCTCCCGAAAGGAGCACCGCCTCCACTTCGATGTCGGCGAGCGCCCGGACGACGGACCGCGCCAGCGAGCGCACCACCGCCGACTGGAAGCTCGCGGCGAGATCCCGGATGTCGCCGCGTTCCTCGGGACGCTGACCCTCCGCGAGCGGGGCGATCCCGGCTCGTGCGATCACGCGCAGCACCTGGGTCTTGAGTCCGGAGAAGCTGAAGTCGAGCCGGGCGCCGTCCGAGAAGTGGGGCAGCGAGAGCGGGTGCGCCCCCGGATCGCCGAGGCGCGCCAGCCGATCCAGGATCGGGCCTCCCGGGTAGCCGAGGCCGAGCCGCTTCGCCAGCTTGTCGTAGGCCTCTCCGGCGGCGTCGTCGCGGGTCTTGCCGAGCAGCCGGTAGCGGCCTTCCGTCGCGACGAGGAACAGGCTGGTGTGCCCGCCGGAGACCACGAGCGCGAGCGCCGGGTGGGGAATCTCCCCGCCCTCGAGGTAGCACGCCCGGATGTGTCCCTCGATGTGGTCCACCCCGGCGAGAGGGATCCCGCGGGCGAAGGCGAACGCCTTGGCGAACGAGACGCCCGCGAGCAGCGCCCCGATCAGCCCGGGCCCCCGAGTCACCGCGACCGCCTCGATGTCCCCCGGCGAGACGCCGGCTTCGGCGAGCGCCCGGCGAACCACCGGGCCGAGATTCTTCAGGTGCTGGCGCGAGGCGATCTCGGGCACGACCCCCCCGAACGCGGCGTGGTCGGCGATCTGGGACGAGACGACATTCGAGAGGATCCGTCTCCCATCGGCCACCACCGCGGCCGAGGTCTCGTCGCAGGAAGTCTCGATCCCGAGGATCAGCATCGGCTTTCTCCGCTCTTCCGGGTGTCGCCCGCGACGGACTCCGGCGACGCTCCGGCGCATTGCGGGTCAGCCGCGCCCCGGTGCTGACGCCCTCGGCGCCGAACCGGCGCGTCGCCTTCCGCCGCTCCGCCGGGTACCGGCCACATCCGCGCGATTCTCCCGAGGTCCGGTCCGATCTCCGGCGAACCCGGCGTGCGCGAGGACGAGAAGCGGGAACGGGGAGGTGGATCCGCGACGGCGTCCACCTGCCCGCCGTTCATCGAATCAGTGTAGGGGGCGGCCGGGTCCCCGGCAACCGCGCGGTTCCGTCGGGGACCGGGCGTCGCGGGCTTCCGGATCCTGTCGCGGAGGATCGCCGATCCGGGGCTCACGATCGGGCGGCGTCTCCGGGACCCCGTATCCCTCGGTGAGTGGCGCTGAAGTCATCGCACCTCCGGGCCATCTCGCGCCGGTGCTCGGCGCGTAACTCCGCGATCTCACCGGCCCGGGCGCGGCGACCACCACCAGCAGACCTCCGATGTCCCGCTCCACAGGCGGTGGAGAAAGTCTCTCGTGCGCCGACGGGGAGGGTCCTCCCTCCCGGCGAAAGAGGGCGGAACGGATCGCGCCAGCGGCGGACATCCCGCCACTACGGGACCTCGCCGGTCCGGGCTCGTTCGCCGCACTGGCAGCTCAGCGGCCCGGTCGTGGACCCGGCGGTCACCACGAGACCCCGCCGTCGGGGCTCGTTCGCCTTCCCGTCTTCCGAACGGTGATCTCCGGTCCGGACGAGATGCCCGGGGGTCCTCGATCTGACGACGACGAGATGCGAACCGGTCCTGTCCCGCGAACGAGCGCCTGGCAGGCGGTCTGGGGAGGCGAGGGGCGGGAATGCGCGGAGGCGCCGTTCGTGCCGAACCTGGCGGTGCGGCAGCCGGACCGGCACACTCTGCGTTATCTGGTGGTGCGGCGCTCCCTGCGGGAGCAACCGGGGATCGGCGAGAACGATCTGCGGGCCAGTGTCCGGTCGTCCCGCGATGCCGCTGCGGTTCCTGTGCGCGAACATCCCGGACCCGGAGGCGGTCGTGGGGCCTCGCGGCGCGGGTCCGGAGCCACTCGAGGGAGCGGAGGTGGTGGATCTGGCGTACGGCCGCTGCGGGGCGGGCAGGAAATCCGACTTCGCCGGGGGCGATGCCGTCGAGAAGGTAGCGGTGGGCGGCGGTGTCGCACGATGTGCTGCGGGTGTGCGCCCTGACAGGCGGTGGAAGAGTCCCTCGTGCGCCGACGCGGCGCGAAGCGCCGCCGGGGAGGGGTGCGGGGGGG
>CAYGAO010000350.1:0-2435 GCA_964347715.1 uncultured Acidobacteriota bacterium | reverse complement strand
GCGCAGGGGCGGACGCTGACCACCGGGTGGAGCGATTCGCTGGTGGCGGAGCCGGGGGGCTGACCGGCTGTGGTGAAAGACCCTCGTGCGCCGACGCGGCGCGAAGCGCCGCCGGGGTGGGGCCTCCCTCTCCGCGATGGCGGGCGGAACGGATCGCGCCAGCGATTCGGGCCGCCATCCGGTGGGGAAAGCGCCCCGCATCCGCCCGGAAGACGGGTTCCCCATCTCTTCGACGACGGATTCCCCTGCGGGGCGTTCCCTCCACAGGCTGCCGAGGTCGGCGACCGCCGCCCGGACCGGCTTCCCCTCCGCACCCCTCCCCGGCGCTCCCCTCGCCGTTCGTGAACCAGCGCGGTGCGTTCCCGCGTTCTCGCTGGTTGACCGTGGCGCGCCTGCGCCCCTATACTCCCCGTTTCGGGCGAACGGCGACCCCGCGCCCTCCGGCCGTTCGAGGGCCGGAACCGACGGGGAAGCGACGCGCCCTTTTTCTTTACTCTGGACCACTCTCTCCCCACGACCACCGGCCCGACGACTCTTGTCCCGTTCCGCAGGCACGACCTTTCTCCGGGCGAACGAGATCCGGCGTCGCTGGTTCGTGGTGGATGCCGAGGGGCAGACGCTCGGCCGGCTCGCGAGCCGGGTCGCCCGGGTGCTCACCGGCAAGCACAAGGCGGCCTGGACGCCGTTCCTCGACTGCGGTGACCATGTCATCGTGATCAACGCGGCGCGGGCGAAGCTGAGCGGGCGCAAGGAAGAGAACAAGATGTACTACCGGCAGAGTGGGCGGCCCGGCGGCCTCAAGTCGAGGACCGCCGCCGAGGTGCGCGCCGCTCACCCCGAGCGCCTCGTCGAGTACGCGGTCAGGGGGATGCTCCCGAAGGGGCGGCTCGGCCGCTCGCAGTTCCTGAAGCTCAAGGTATACGCCGGCGGCGAGCATCCGCACGCCGCGCAGACGCCCGAACCGCTTCCGGAATCACTCTCGGCCCGGCTCCCCGCCTCCTCCTGATGCCGGAACCCGTCGCCTACGGCACCGGCAAGCGGAAGTGCTCGATCGCCCGCGTGTACCTCCGCACCGGTTCCGGCAAGATCCTGGTGAACCGGCGTCCGCTCGACGACTACTTCCCGCGGAACACCGACCGCAACCAGGTCACCCAGCCGCTCCTCGCCACCGAACAGGCCCGGAACTTCGATGTGGATGCGCGGGTCCGGGGCGGCGGACTCTCGGGCCAGGCCGCGGCGGTGCGCCTCGGCATCGCCCGCGCGCTCAGCGAGTCCGACGCGCAGCTCCGCCCGGAGCTGAAGCGCCGGGGCTTCCTGACCCGGGACGCGCGCCGCAAGGAACGCAAGAAGTACGGGCAGCCCGGCGCCCGCAAGCGATTCCAGTACTCGAAGCGCTGACGATGGCTCGTCCAGACCGGCGCCGGCGACCCGGCCCGATCCGCTCCCACCGGGCGAAAGCCCGCTCCTGATCCTCATGTCCGCCACGGTGACGATGAGGGACCTGCTCGAAGCGGGCCTCCACTTCGGCCACGAGACGAAGTGGTGGAACCCGAGGATGCGCCCCTACATCTACGGATCGCGGAGCGGGATCCACATCGTGGACCTGAACCAGACGCTACCCCTCTTCCGCGCCGCCCTCGACTTCATCTCCCGGCTCGGGGCCGAGGGAAAGACGATCCTCTTCGTGGGCACGAAGCGCCAGGCCCAGGATGTCATCGCCACCGAGGCCTCGCGCGTGGACGCGTTCTATGTGAACCACCGCTGGCTGGGCGGCCTGCTCACGAACTTCCAGACGATCCGCAAGTCCATCGCGAAGTTCCAGGAGCTCCGCGAGATCACCGAGAACGCCCAGCTCGGCGGTTTCTCGAACAAGGCCTGGTCCCGGCTCGACAAGCGTCGCCGCCGCATGGAGAAGACGCTGAGCGGCATCGAGAAGATGGACCGCCTGCCCGACGCGGTGTGCATCGTGGACCCGAAGAACGAGATGATCGCGGTCCAGGAAGCCAGGAAGCTGTCGATCCCGATCGTCGCGATCGTGGACACGGACTGCGATCCCGACCTGATCGACCATGTGATCCCCGGCAACGACGACGCGCTGCGGGCGATCCGTCTCTTCACCTCGAAGGTGGCGAGCGCCTTCGAGGACGGCAGGCAGCTCCAGGGGCTCGCACCGTTCCCGAACGGCGAGGAGGGAGACCCGGCCGCCACGGACGGGACGGCGGACGACGGCCGCGGAGCCGTGGCTGCTCCCGAGACGGCCCCCGCCGCCGAGACGGCTCCTTCGGCCAGCGCCTGATCGGCCCCCCGGAAGGACCTGTCGCCCCTCCCCGGAAGGAAACCCCTCCATGACCGCCCCCCGCGCCCAGGATGTCAAGAAGCGCCGCGACCAGACCGGAGCCGGCTTCGCCGATTCCCGGAACGCGCTGATCGAGGCG
>CAYGAO010000349.1:0-2483 GCA_964347715.1 uncultured Acidobacteriota bacterium | reverse complement strand
GAAGCGCCGCCGGGGAGGGTCCTCCCTCCCCGCGAAAGAGGGCGGAACGGATCGCCCGAGCGATTCGGGCCGCCATCCTGGGGGGAAAGCGCCCCGCATCCGCCCGGACGACGGGGTTCCCCATCTCTTCGAGGACGGATTCCCCTGCGGGGCGCCTTGTCCACAGGCTGCTGAGGCCCGGTGCTCCGCTCGCTCCTCGACCGCCTCGGGACTCCCTTCCGCCCGGGGCGCCCGCTGCACCGCTTCTGGCCGGTCTGGGACGCCCCGGACACCTTCCTCTACACGCCGGGGAAGACGACCGCCGGCCCGGCGCACGCCCGCGACGGCCTCGACATGAAGCGCCTCATGTTCACCGTGGTGGTCTCGCTCGCCGGAACGGTCGCGATGGCGTTCTACAACACCGGGCTGCAGGCGAACCTGGCGATCGCCCGGGGCGCGGCGCCGCTCCCCGGCTGGCGCACCGGCGTCATCGAGGCGCTCGGAGTCGGCTTCTCCCCGGACAGCGTCCTGGCCGCGATCGTCCACGGCGGGCTCTGGTACCTGCCGGTGCTCCTCGTGACCTTCGCCGTCGGCGGCGCCTGGGAAATGCTCTTCGCGGTGGTCCGCCGCCATGAAGTCAGCGAGGGCGTCCTGGTGACCGGGATGCTCTTCCCGCTGATCCTGCCTCCGACGGTTCCGCTGTGGCAGGTCGCCCTCGGGATCAGCTTCGGGGTCGTCGTCGGCAAGGAGATCTTCGGCGGGAGCGGGTTCAACATCCTGAACCCGGCGCTCACCGCGCGGGCGTTCCTGTTCTTCGCCTATCCCGCGGACCTGACCGGGGACCGCATCTGGATCGCGGCGGACACCGCCCCGGACGCGGTCAGCGGCGCGACCTGGCTCGCGCGGCTCAGCCTGAACGGCCCCGAGGCTCTCGCCGGGCCGCTCCACCCGGCGGGCGGCGCGGGAGTGTCCGCCTGGGACGCCTTCCTCGGCTTCGTGCCGGGCTCGATGGGGGAGACCTCGGTCCTCGCGTGCCTCCTCGGCGCCGTCGTCCTCGTCTGGACGGGGATCGGCTCGCTCCGGATCATGCTCGCGGTCCTCCTGGGAACGCTGGTGACGGGCGGGGCGCTGAACCTGATCGGGTCGGACACGAATCCGTTCTTCGCCGTGCCCGTCTTCTGGCACTTCCTTCTCGGCGGCTGGGCCTTCGGCGCCGTCTTCATGGCGACCGAGCCGGCCACCGCTCCCTCGACGGACGGCGGGCGGGTCGTGTACGGCTTCCTGATCGGCGTCCTGGCGATCCTGATCCGGGTCGTGAACCCGGCGTATCCCGAGGGGATGATGCTCTCGATCCTGCTCATGAACGTGTTCGCCCCGCTCATCGACCACTTCGCGCTGCGGGCGAATGTCCGCCGTCGCGCCCGCCGCGCCGGGGTTCCCGTTCCCGCCGGCTGACCGGAACCGGTTTCCCGGGCCCCGGTACGGCAGTCTCCGCCGACGCGGCGCACCGCCACCGTCTAGAATTTTCGGCTCCCCGTGGACTCCGCCCGCTACATCCTCGGTTTCGCCGCGCTCGTCTGCCTCGTCTGCGCGCTGCTGGTGTCCGGCTCGGCAGTCTCGCTCCGCTCGCTCCAGGAGCGAAACGCCGAGCAGGAGCGGCAGCGGAACGTGCTCTTCGCCGCCGGTCTCGCGGATCCCGACGAGGAGCTGTCGGAGACGGCGATGGCCGAGCGTTTCCGCGCCGTTCGGGCGGTGGTCGTGGACCTCGAGACCGGGGCGGAGCTTCCCGACGCGGACGCTTCCGGGGTGGACCCGCTCGTCGAGGCCGGGAATCAGGACACCTCGCGTCCGGCTCCCGAGAACCCGGCGCGGGTGCGACGGGTCGAGCGGCGCTCGGTCGTCTATCTCGTCGAGTCGGACGCGCGGCTCGATGCCGTCGTGCTCCCGGTGCGGGGGCAGGGGCTGTGGTCGGTGCTCCACGGATTCCTCGCGCTCGAGGCGGACCTGAACACGGTGCGCGGACTCACCTTCTACGAGCACAAGGAGACCCCGGGGCTCGGCGGCGAGGTGGACAACCCGGCGTGGAAGGCGCTCTGGCCGGGGCGGCGGGTGTTCTCCGGGGCTCCCGGCGGCCCGGTCATCGAGGTCGCCCGGGGCGCGGCCGGCCCTCCCGGCGAGGACCCGCACCGGGTGGACGGCCTCTCCGGGGCCACGATCACGAGCCGCGGGGTGACGAACCTGCTCCGTTTCTGGCTCGACGACGCCGGCTTCGGCCCTTTCCTCGAGCGGCTCCGCGCGGAGTCCGCCGGCGACTGGCAGCCCGTGGAAAAAGTCCCCCGCATCCACACCGCTCCGGGAAGGGAACCGGAATCCACCCCGATTCGGGGCTGCGGGGCACTCTTCCCACAGGCAGGTGGGTCGAATCGCTTCCGGGAGTCGCCCCCCCGTCTTTCGGGGGGGGGGGGGGGGGGGGGGGGGGGGGGGGGCCGGCGGCCCCGCGCCCC
>CAYGAO010000348.1:0-2493 GCA_964347715.1 uncultured Acidobacteriota bacterium | reverse complement strand
CAGACGAGGATGCCGGACGCGAGCGCGGCGAGCGTCGTCACCAGGGCGTCCCCGGCGCCGCCGCCGAAATGCCCGCCGAGGTGATGCACCGCGAACGCGGCGGCGGCGCCGGCAGCGAGCGCGGGCGGCGACGCCGCGACGGCACTCTTCGAGACCTCGCCGAACACCGCCCGCGCCCGTCCCCGCCCCCGGGCATCCTTCCCGAGCCGCGGCGCGAGGAGCGCCGCGAGGAGCGCCGCCGAGAGCCAGGCGACCGTGACCGTGGCGAGCGGCAGCCCCAGGTGTTCGAGTCCGGCGGTCACGACCAGCGTCCGGGTCACGACCCAGGTCACCCCGGTCCCGATCACCGCCACGAGGAGCGGCAGCCGGGTGGAGCCGAGCGCGAAGAAGGCGTCCGTGAGCAGCTTCGTCGCCCCGAACGCCGGGAGCCCGGAGGCGAAGAGGACGAGCACCCGCGCCACCTCGACGGTATCGGCGGAGGTGAACTCGCCGCGCTGGTACGCGAGCGCCACGAGGGGCTCGGCGATGCCGATGAGCCCGGCCGCGGCGGCGAGGCTCAGGACGACCATCAACCCGCCGGCGTGGGCGAGCACGCCGCCGAAGTCGTCGCCGTCGCCGCGCCCGGCCGAGCGGGTGAGCGCGGGCAGCGCCGCGTGCGACAGCGCCACGCCGACGAGCGCCGCCGGGAGCTGCACCAGCCGGTAGGCCATCGAGAACCAGGTGAGCCACGCGCCGCCGCCCGAAGCGAAGTGCCGGGAGATGATCACGTTGATCTGGAGCGTTCCCGCGGCGACCGCGGCCGGGGCGAACAGGCGGCAGACGCGCCGGAACCCGGGGTCGGCAAAGGTCGCCCGGACCCCTCCGGTGGAAACCGCCCGGTAGCCGCTCCGGCGGAACCACAGCGCCTGGACGAGGAACTGGACCGCGCCGCCCGCGGGGACCCCGATCGCCAGGCCGGCCATGGGGTGGAGTCCGAGTCCGGGAGCCGCGAGGAAGCCCGCCACCGCGAACGCCGTCACCGTCAGATTGAAGAACGAAGACGCCAGCGCCGGCCAGAAGAACGACCCGCGGGCGTGGAGTCCTCCGAGGAAGAGCGCCGCCAGCGAGACCACGAAGATGAACGGGAAGACGAGCCGGGTCAGCCAGACGGTCAGCTCGCGCACGGTCCCGAAGCCGAACCGGGCGCCGCCCGGAAGCGGCCGGTCGAACGCGCCGCGGGAGAAGACGAGATCCACGATCGCGGGGGCGAAGACGATCCCGAGCACGGTCACGAGCAGCGCGACCGGGACGAGCGCGCGGAAGACCCTGGTGAAGAGCCGGTGGGCGGCTTCGGGGCCATCCCGCTGGTCCACCGCGGCGAAGGTCGCCACGAACGCCTTCGAGAGCGCCCCCTCGCCGAGCATCTCCCGGAGGGTGCTCGGGAAGGTGTAGGCCGCGAAGAAGGCGTCGAGGAGCACCGTCGGAAAGAGGTAGGCGAGCGCCTGGATCCGCAGGAGGCCGGTGATCCGCGAGATGACGACGCCGAGGCTCACCGAGCCGGCGCGCTCGGCGAGCCGCGCTCCCTCCCGGGGAGCCGACCCGTCGCCCGGCGACCGGCCGCGGCGGCGCGGAGCGCGGATCTCGTTCACGGGCGGAATGGATGGTACGCGCCGGAGGGGCGGCTCCCGGGGCTTCCGCTACCATTCCGTCCGCATTGCACGCGCCGGAGGCCCACCCCGAACCGATCCGGGGCCGACCCGAGGCTCGGCGGCCCGGGCGCTCCGCCCGCCTCCTCCAGGCGTCCGCGCTCGCCCTGATCGCAGCGGCGCCCGCCGTCGCCCAGGGGCATCGGGTGCGGCTCTTCGCCGGGGCCGGCCTCCAGTCCTTCGCCCGGCCCGAGCTGAACCTCGGTCGGGGCGCCGGGCTCGGAGGATCCGCGGCGATCCGGGCGAACGACCGGTTCAGCTTCGAGACCGGCTTCTTCTTCGGGCGCTCGAACCGGCGCTACACCGCCGGGGACGAGCCGGTCGAGGATGTGATCGCCGAGCCGGCCTACCAGTTTCGCTCGAACCGCATCCACCTCGACGGCACCTTCGTCTTCCACCTCGGACGGCGCCAGCCGTTCCAGATGTTCCTGCTCGCCGGTGGCGGAATCGTGCGGCGAGACGAGCTCCGGGAGGACTTCGTGTATGCCGATCCGGAACCACCGGACCCGAACGGCGAGGAGCAGCCGGTGACGGGAATCCGCGTGCCGCTCGGCAACGAGATCACCCTCGACGCGGCCACCTGGGCGCCGACCGCCCACGCCGGCGCCGGCTTCGAGGTCTATGTCTTCGACGATCTCGCGGTGCGCGCCGAGTACCGCCTCTGGACCGCGCGCGAGTTCTCCTGGCGCACCCAGCAGGTCCTGATCGGCGTGAACTACTACCGCTGAGCCGGATCCCGAATCTTTCCGACGCCTCCTGACAGGCTGTGGAGAAAGTCCCTCGCGCGCCGACGCGGCGCGAAGCGCCG
>CAYGAO010000347.1:0-2502 GCA_964347715.1 uncultured Acidobacteriota bacterium | reverse complement strand
CGTACAAATTCAACCCGGTCGTTCTCGGCCCAAGACCCCGCTAATCAGATACGTCTCACCTTGATTGACGCGGCAGTCTCATCTTGATTGTCGCGCCGCAGGCCGCACGCCGAGATCGTCAGCGCGGCCAGCGTCGCCACGAGCGTCACCCACCTCGGATGGATCACGGAAACCATTCGGGTCCTCCCTTCCGCCACCGCGGGCGAACGTTGAGACCGGAGTCGCCTGTCAGAAACCTTCCTCGTGGGCGACGCACCCGGTCGTGGAACAACGGACGAACTTTCCGTAACCGGGCCCGCCACACACTTGCAGTTCAAAGCGTGGAGGCTCCGATCCCGGGCTGATGCTGCCATTCCACCATTGCGCTGTCATCCGGTGGCGTACCCGGTCGCCCAGCGACTCGACCCGCCAGGCGTTCAGGGTCCGCGTCCGCCGGTAAACCGGGGGGTCCTCCAGACTGATGTCCAACCTGTGGTCCGCGGGCTCGATCCACTTGATTACGGACTCCGATGCAGGTGCCTCGACCTCGATCTTCGATGTATAGATGGTGAGGAGCCCGTCATCGATCACCACGTTTGGCGACTCGCCCACTCGAACCTCCACCTCGGAGCAGGGGGGCGGTTCGTCCTCAATCACGACTTCGATCTCCGCATCGCGCACCCGGATGGTCTGGTCCGGGCGGTAGTCCCACTTCACCGGGCGCAGAACCAGCGTCTCCGCTCCCTCCGTCGTCCCGTCCCTCAGGGCCCGCAGTCCGAGTACTACCGTGCCCTCCCCCGCACTTCCATCCAGCGGCACCACGGTCCGCTCCATCAACAGGATGTCGTCTGCCGACGCCGTCCCGTACGCGGCCTCCAGCCCGATCTCTGCGCTTTCGTCCACGAGCGACCGCGACACCAGGTAACCGACCGGAACCGCCACAGTTTCTCCCTCGACGACTTCCAAGGAAAGCCGCTCCGGCCCCGCGTCGACCGGAACCACGGGCGGTTCTGGCCCCGCGTCGGCCGGAAACACCGGCGTTTCCGGTCCCCTGTCCCCGCAGCCCGCCAGCGCCACGATTGCGAAGAGCAAACCTCGCCACCTCATTCGTTCACCTCCGGTCGCTGGACGGGAATAACGAGCGGACCAGTGCGCTCGCCCGCACCTACTACCACCGGTGACCTCCAGATCGTATCCTGGATGTACGTTTCCGGATCCAGGTGCGTCAGCGAAAAGAACCAGTCCAATCCTTTGCTGAGGCTGAGATCGAAGACCCAGAGGATGTAGGCGCCCGGGACCAGGCCCCGGATATCAAAGGTGCCGTTCCGACCGGTGAAGACGCCCACGTCGGGTCCGACCCGCCCGGTTCCGGGAGCGGTCCGTGACGCCAGGACATAGACGGCCTGTGCCGGTTCACCGCCCGCGAACACCGCCCCCCAGATGCTCCCCGTCTCCTCCAGCCAACCCGCCCGCGGGCGCAGAACCGACACCGCCACCCGCTCGTCATGGTTCGGGCTTGGCGCCGGGCCCGATAAGCCACCAGCCTGGAGTAGCCCGTTCCAACCCCAGAACGGTTCGGGCGCCTCATTCCCCCAATCCCAACCCGCCGCCCTTCTGTCGTAGGGATAGGTGGCCGAATGGTCCAGACCCAGACAGTGTCCGAGCTCATGCCCCAAGAGGCTGAAGAATGAGTACATGTCGTACAGGCGCCAGGGTTCGACCAACCTGACCTCGCAATCCCGGATCGCCCGCCTCTCGCGGCTACCTGCCGAAGACCAACCCGAAAACCCCACGAAGGCATAACCAAAGCTCGAAAGGCCCGGTGAGTCTTCTTCGGCGACGATCACGATGCCGGGATACCTCGACAATTCCGCATGGGGCGCGACCCGGTCGAGCTTCCAGCTGATGTCGGCGCTCTCGATGTCGCTCCACAGCGACAGGGTGTGATCGCCCGCACGCACGACATCCTCGATGTCGCGGAACAGACCGTCGGGTTCATCGAACCCCCAGGTCCCGTCTTCAGGCCAGGGCGATAGACAGGGTTGCGCCGGCGGGCCAAGCCTCGGCACTCCAGCGTACGGGCCACTGGTGATTCGGATGCACCGACATGTCTCTGTCGGAGGGTTCATAGTAGAGGTACTGGTGGCCGTCGCCGGATACCGAGGCCAGCACCGCAAGCAGGGCCACCACGAACATGTTCCTGAGCCGGGGTCTCCCGGTCTTCGCGGATTCCCTCACCGGCACGTCTCACGCCGAGTCTATCAGGGAGGCCCAGGCGAGCCAGGAGTCGGCTCGGCCCGCGGGGTGGCGCCGGGCAGGGGTATCCTCGGGGTTCCGTGGGTTGCGCCGGCCGCATCTCGCTCGGGCAATCGGCGGACGAGTGATGCCGGGATCGAGCGGCCGGGCTTCCCGCCTGTCCGGTCCGCGTTTCGTTGCGCTCGCGGTCGTTTGGACCGGGATTTCTCGCTCGGGCGCGAGGCGCCTCCCGTTTCGTCCACCTGCGGTCAGGTCTCGCTTCCGGAG
>CAYGAO010000346.1:0-2504 GCA_964347715.1 uncultured Acidobacteriota bacterium | reverse complement strand
CATCGTCCGGGCGGATGCGGGGCGCTTTCCCCACCGGATGGCGGCCCGAATCGCTGGCGCGATCCGTTCCGCTCTCTTTCGCGGGGAGGGAGGACCCTCCCCGGCGGCGCTTCGCGCCGCGTCGGCGCACGAGAGACTTTCTCCACAGCCTGTCAGGAGGTCAGAAGTACCCCTCGCGTTTCTTCGCTTCCATGGCGTTCGGGGTGTCGCGGTCGATCGCGCGGCCGCTCCGCTCCGTGGTGCGGGTCGCCCGCAGCTCCTCGATGATCTCTCCGGGGTTCGTCGCCGCGGATTCGACGGCGCCGGTCAGGGGGTAGCAGCCGAGGGTGCGGAAGCGGACCAGACGAGCTTCCGGCGTTTCGCCTTCGGCGAGGGGGAGGCGGTCGTCGTCCACGACGATCAGGAGGCCGTCGCGTTCGACCACCGGGCGGCGGGCGGCGAAGTAGAGGGGCGGGACTTCGATCCGCTCGGCGGCGATGTAGCGCCAGATGTCGAGTTCGGTCCAGTCCGAGAGCACGAACGCGCGGAGGCTCTCGCCGGGGTTCAGGCGGCAGTTGAACAGGCGGCGGAGCTCGGGGCGCTGGTCGCGGGGGTCCCAGGAGTGGCCGGGGCCGCGGATCGAGAGGACCCGCTCCTTCGCGCGCGAGCGCTCCTCCTCGCGGCGGGCGCCGCCGAACGCCATGTCGAAGCCGCGCGCGTCGAGCGCCTGCTTCAGGGCGTCCGTCTTCATGATCCTTGTATATATCTCGGAACCGTGGGAGTCGGGGGTGACGCCGCGGCGGGCGCCGTCCCGGTTCCGGTGGACGATCAGCTCGAGCCCGAGTTCGGCGACGCGGCGGTCGCGGAAGCGGACCAGCTCGCGGAACTTCCAGCCGGTGTCCACATGGAGGAGCGGGAACGGCGGGGGGGCCGGGTGGAACGCCTTGAGCGCGAGGTGGAGCATCACCGAGGAGTCCTTCCCGGCCGAATAGAGCATCACCGGGCGCTGGGCTTCGGCGACGACTTCCCGAAGGATGCCGATGCTCTCGGCTTCGAGTTCGCGGAGGTCGGAGAGCGGGTTCGGCGGCGGCACTGGGGTTCGGAGGCGGGGGCGGACCGCCGGAAGGCGCGGGGAGGGTACGCGAAACGGACGCGCGGCGGGTCCGCGCCGTAGAATCCGCGCTCGCGCAATGGAGACATCGACGATCCGGACCCGGGATGCGGGGGGGAGTGCGTCCCGGCGGGATCGTCGGCCCGGCTACCGGGGGAAGCGGCTCTTCGATCTCGCGTTCGTCGGGGGCGGCTTCCTGCTGCTGCTGCCCGTGTGGTGCGCGATCGGGGCGGTGATCGCGGCGGCGATCCGGATCGAGAGTCCGGGGCCGATCCTCTATCGGCAGAAGCGGCTCGGGGAAGACGGGCGGACCTTCTGGATGTTCAAGTTCCGGACGATGTGGCGGGACGCCGAAAGGCGAACCGGGCCAGTGCTCGCGGACCCGAAGGACCCGCGGATCACCCGGGTCGGGAAGGTGTTGCGGCGGTTTCGGCTGGACGAGCTGCCGCAGTCGCTGAATGTGCTCCGGGGCGAGATGAGCCTCGTGGGGCCCCGGCCGGAGCGGCCCGAGCTGGCGCGACGGTTCGAGCGCGCGATCCCGAACTTCCGGAGTCGGTTGCGGGTTCGGCCGGGGGTCGTCGGGCTCGCGCAGGCGGCCGGGGGATACCACCTGAACCCGCGCCGCAAGCTTCGCTTCGACGATCTCTACATCGCCCGGATGAGCGTCGGGCTGGATATCAAGCTCATCGCGCTCTGTATCCGGGGCGCCGTGCGCAACGAGTTCCGGCTGGAGCGGCGGCGGACGCGGCGGGCGGTGGCGCCGGAGAGCGTCGCGGTGGTGGGGCTGCCGGCGCGGGCGGCCGCGAGCGTCTCGATCGCGGCGGGCACGGGCGCGGACATGCGGGAACCGGTGCTGTTCTGAGGGAGCGGGTGCGGGTCGGGAACCCGGCGTAGTCCGCCGCCCGGCCTGGTGGCCGGCTCCCGGGAGTCGGCGGGAAGCGGACGGCGCCCTCCCCCGGGCTGGCGCGCCGTCGAGAGGGCGGGTTCGGTTCCTGACAGGCTGCGGAGCAAGTCCCTCGCGCGCCGACGCGGCGCGAACGCCGCCGGGGAGGGTTCTCCCTCCCCGCGAAAGCGGGCGAAACGGATCGCGCCAGCGATTCGGGCCGCCATCCGGTGGGGAAAGCGCCCCGCATCCGCCCGGACGAAGGGGTTCCCCATCTCTTCGAGGACGGATTCCCATGCGGGCCGCCTTATCCACAGGCTGTTGAGGCCGCCTCCGTCCGAAGGCGCGTTCGGCGACCGGTTCCCGCGAGCCGGCGCGCTGCTGACGCTGGTCCGGTCGAGCTCCCGCCTCCGTCGCGAATCCGCGACGACCGCAACGGATCCCGACGACTTCGACGCGACTTTTCCACAAGGGGCTCTCTCGTGGGACAGAATCGCTCCGGATCTCGTCCTCGTCTGGTAGAGGAGTCCC
>CAYGAO010000345.1:0-2505 GCA_964347715.1 uncultured Acidobacteriota bacterium | reverse complement strand
AACGCCCTGAACGGAACGCCCGGCCCGGAACGCCCGCACCGGCACGCCCGAACCGGAACCGCCGGACCGGAACGGCAGGAACGGAACGCCCGAACCGGAACGCCCGGACCGGAAGGCCCCGACCAGAACGCCCGGACCGGTAGGTCCGAACCGGTAGGCCCGAACCGGAACGCCCGGGCCGGAAGGCCCGAACCGGAAGGTCCGAACCGGAGGTTCGGACCGAACCTCCGGCTGTGGGCGACCCCTCCGCTGCGCGGGGTCGTCGTCGGGGAACGCCCGGCCTCGGGCATACTGCCCCGTTGCGCCCCCGCCGATGAACGACGAATCCCTCCGGCGGCTGCTGGCCGGGGTCGCCTCGGGTAGCGTCGGTCCCGAGGAAGCCGCGCGACGCCTCCGCTTCCCCTTCGAGGCGATCGGCGAGGACGGCGGGACGCCGTTCGCGCGGCTCGACCATCACCGCGAGATCCGGCGGGGCTTCCCCGAGGTCGTGCTCGCCGAGGGAAAGACCCCCGAGCAGGTGGCGGCGATCGCGGGCTCGCTGTCGAAGACCGCCGACCAGACGCTCGTGACCCGCGCGAGCCCCGAGGTCGCCCGGGCGGTCCGCGACGAGCTCCCCGAGGCCGTCTGGCGCCCCGAGGCGCGCGCGCTGGTGGTCTCCCGCGGCGCCCCGACCCCGCTCGGCGCCGGGATCGGCGTCGTGTCCGCGGGAACGGCGGACATCCCGGTCGCCGAGGAGGCCGCGCTCACCGCGGAGCTCATGGGCGCCGAGGTGCGGCGCACCTTCGATGTGGGGGTCGCCGGGATCCAGCGCCTCCTCGTCGAGGCGGAGAGGCTCGCCGAACTCCACGCGCTCGTGGTGGTGGCGGGGATGGAGGCCGCCCTCGCCGCGGTGGTCGCCGGGCTCACGCCGTGCCCGATCGTCGCGGTCCCGACCTCGACCGGCTACGGCGTGTCCTGGGGAGGGCTCACCGCGCTGCTCTCGCTCCTGAACAGCTGCGCTCCGGGGGTCACCGTGGTGAACATAGACAACGGTTTCGGGGCCGGCTACGCCGCCGCGCTGGCGATCTCCCGGTTCCGGCGGCTCGAAGCCGAGCCGCGGTAGCAGCGGCGCGCCGCCGCCGCCGCCAGCAGCGGGGGCAGGTACTCCGCGAGCCGCACCCAACCGGGGAGCGACCAGCCGGCCCCCGGCGGCGTGTTCCAGAAGGCGTGGTAGCCGAGCGCCACGGTCAGGCTCAGCGTGAGCCCGGCGGCGAGCAGCTCGCGCCGCTCGGGGTGGAGCAGGAGCAGCGCCAGCGGCCAGAGCAGGTACCACGGGTGGGCCGCCGGGGAGAGCAGGAAGGCGCTCCCTCCGAGGATCGCGAGCGCGAGGCTCGAGGGCGTCCGGCGCGCGACGAGCACCCCCGCCGCCAGCAGGAGCACCGCGAGGACGGCCGGCCGGGCGGCGGCGCCCAGCACCGCCGCCAGCGGCCCGAAGAGGGCGTCGTTGAACCGCCAGTGCTGCGCGTAGAACCCGAGGCTCGCGCCGAACTCGGCGAACCGCGTCCCGAGGCCGTCGGCGAGCCGCTCGGGGCCGAGGAAGGGAACGAGCGGGAGCGCCGCGGCGCCCGCGGCGGCGGCGAGCAGCGCCGCCCGCTCCCGCGCTCCCGCCGCCGCCCGGAGGAGGAACGGGAGGAGCGCGAACCCCGCGATCTTCGCCATGCCCGAGAGCGCGGCGAGCGCGGCCCCGGCCCGGTTCCGCCCGCGCTCGGCGGCGAGGAGCGCGAGCGCGAGGAGCGCGATCGCGACGATGTCCCCGTGCCCGCTTCCGGCGATCTCGGTGAGCGGCAGCGGATTCCAGGCCCAGGCGGCCAGCAGGCGCGGATCGAGCCCGCGCCCCCGCAGCAGCGCGAGGAGCGCGGCGAGCAGCGCCGCCTCGGCGACGAGCAGCGCCCCCTTGAGCGCCACCGGACGCGCCGAGATCCGTCCTACCCCGGCCGCGAACAGCTGGGCGGCCGGCGGGTAGATCGCGGGGAGCTTCCAGTAGCCGACCCGCTCGCGCAGCTCGGGAAACTCCGCCGCGAGCGTCCGGAGCTCGGGGTGGTCCGGCGGGTGCGCCCAGGGGTCCTTCCCGGCGAGGACGACCTGCCCTTCCCAGACCATCCGGTAGAGGTCGTCCGAGAGCACCGGCGGGGTCAGGAGGAGCGCGGTGCGCCCGAGCAGCCAGGCGCCGAGCACGATCCCGAGAGCGCGGCGCCCGGCGCTACCGCGCCCCGAGAGCGCCGGGGCGAGAACGAGCGCGAGCGGGACGAAGAGCGCGGCGTGGAGGCCGAGGTGCCAGAGGAACCCGGCGCGCCCGGAGAGGGCCGCGGCGAGCCCGACGGCGAGCAGCACATGGGCGCCGCCGAGCGCGACGAGGCGCCGCTCGTCCGGCTCCCGGGCCCCCTTCATCGGGCTGTGGAGAAAGTCCCTCGCGCGCCGCCGGGGAGGGGTGCGGGGAGGGTCCGCCCTCCCCGCGAAAGAGGGCGG
>CAYGAO010000344.1:0-2523 GCA_964347715.1 uncultured Acidobacteriota bacterium | reverse complement strand
GTTCCCGGTCTCCTCGAGGACGGATTCCCACGCGGGGCGCTTTATCCACAGGCTGCCATGTGGGGGTCCACCTGCCGATGCCGCCTCGGCAGTAGGGGTGTTGTCGAGCCCGCGGCTCCTCCGGGAGCGTGCGCCCGCCCGTTCCTTGCGGCGGTTCCGGAGCCGACTCAGCCGGCTGACCGGCAGGCGCCCGGCGCGGTTTCCGGTCGTTCCGGCGCCGGTTCGGCTCGTTCCCGGCAGCGGGCGCTTCCGGTTCGGCGCCGGGACCGCCATCCGGGTCGCTCCGGCGGCGGCGGACCTCGTTCCGGTCGTCGCGCGCGAGGTCGCCCGGTTCCGCCGCTCCACCGGGTTCGACCTGCCGCTCGTTTCCGGGCCGGCCGCGGTTCTCGTCGCGGCGAACGGCTCGCTGCCGCCCGAGGGCTACACGCTCCTCGTCGAAACGGACGGCCTGCGGATCGAGGCCGCCGACCCGGCGGGGCTCTTCCACGCCTTCCAGACGATCCGACAGCTCCTCCCGCCGGAGATCGAGGACGGACTCGCCCACCGGGGAATGCTCTGGGAACTGCCCGCGGTGGAGATCCGGGATCATCCGCGGTTTCCGTATCGGGGCCTGCACCTCGATGTGAGCCGTCACTTCTTCGGGCCCGCGGTCGTCCGGCGCTTCCTCGACCTGATGGCGCGCTACAAGCTGAACCGCTTCCACTGGCATCTCACGGACGACCAGGGGTGGCGGATCGAGATCGGCCGTTACCCTCGACTCGTCGAAGTCGGCGGCTTTCGCCGGGAGACGGTCGTCGGCCGAAACCTGGACCCGTACCTCGGCGACGGCATTCCCCACGGCGGCTTCTACACGCAGCAGGAGATCCGGGAAGTGGTCGCGTATGCGGCGGACCGTTTCGTGACCGTGATCCCGGAGATCGAGACGCCGGGACACACGACGGCGGCGCTCGCCGCGTATCCGGAGTTCGGGTGCCGTCCCGGCTCGTACGAGGTGGCCACGACCTGGGGCGTGATGGAGGACATCCTCTGCCCCTCCGCAGCCACGCTCCGGTTCCTCGAGGAAGTGCTCGGAGAAGTGCTCGATCTCTTCCCCGGCGAGCTGATCCATCTCGGCGGGGACGAGGCGCCGAAGGAGCAGTGGCGAGCGAGCCGCGCCGCGCAGGAGGTCATCGCGCGCGAAGGACTCGCCGACGAGAACGAGCTGCAGGGCTGGTTCCTGCGGCGTCTGGGCGACTTCCTCGCGGTGAACCGGCGGCGTCTCGTCGGCTGGGACGAGATCCTGGAAGGGGGTCCGATGACCGAGGGCGCCGTCGTCATGTCGTGGCGCGGCGCCGGTGGCGGGATCCGGGCGGCGAGACTCGGCCACGACGCGGTCATGACTCCCCGCGCGAGCACCTATTTCGACTTCGCTCAGGGAGACCCGGAAACGGAACCGCCGGGCCGTCCGCGGCTGCTCCCGCTGGAGCGGGCGTACGGGTTCGAACCGGTCCCCGAAGAGCTGGGCGAGGCGGAGTCCGCCCGCATCCTCGGCGCTCAGGGACAGCTCTGGACCGAGTTCATCGAGACCGCGGAACACCTCGAGTACATGGCGTATCCTCGGGCGATCGCGCTCGCCGAGGTCGTCTGGTCACCCCGCCGCGACCCCGACGGTTTCCGTCGCCGGCTGCGAGCGAACCTCGCGCACCTGGACGCGCTCTCGGTGAACTACCGCCGGCTGCGGTAACCACCGCGGCCTTCCCCGAAGTCCCCGGGTCAGCGCGGGCGGCCCCGAGCGAGGAACCAGGGCGCGACCCGGCAGCCCCGCAGGGAGAACTCGCGGTCGCCGCCGTGGACGAGCGCGCCGCCCCGGTTCGGGTTGCCGGGGAGAGCGGTCCAGCGGCGGAGGTTCCGGACCGCGTCGGGAGGGACCGTGCGACCGGAGCGCACTTCGACGGGTACCCGGCGGTCGCCGAGGTCCATCAGCACATCCACCTCGTGTCCGGCGGTGTCGCGCCAGAAGTGGAGCCGGGCTTCCTCTCCCCGGGCGGAGAACGCCTTGACCAGCTCGCTCACCACGAACGACTCGAAGATCGCGCCGCGGAGCGGGTGGCGCTCGAGGGTCTTGGCGTCGGGGATGCCGGAGAGGTAGCAGACGAGCCCCGAGTCGAGGAAGTGGAGCCGGGGCCGCTTCCGCAGGCGCTTGCCGTAGTTCTCGAAGTGGAGCCGGAGGCGCGTCACCAGGTGGCTGGTCTCGAGCGCGCCGAGCCAGCGTCGCGCCGTCTGGTCGGAAACCCCGGCGTCTCGCGCCAGCCCGGTGAGATTCAGCTCGGTCGCGGTGCGGGAGGCGGCGAGGCGGACGAAATCCTCGAAGGAAGCGAGGTCGGTGACGCGCAGGATCTCCAGGACATCGCGTTCGACGAAGGTGCGGAAGTAGCTGCGGAGCCACCTGACAGCCTGTGGATAAAGCGCCCCGCATGGATATCCGTCCGCGAAGAGATGGGGAACCCCGTCGTCCGGGCGGATGCGGGGCGCTTTCCCCACAGG
>CAYGAO010000343.1:0-2526 GCA_964347715.1 uncultured Acidobacteriota bacterium | reverse complement strand
CGGATCGCGCCAGCGATTCGGGCCGCCATCCGGTGGGGAAAGCGCCCCGCATCCCGCCGGACGATGGGGTTCCCCATCTCTTCGAGGACGGATTCCCATGCGGGGCGCTTTATCCACAGGCTGCTAAGGGTGCGGCGACGAACGCGGGCGGCGGCCCGCCGGCCGCCACTGGCGCGGCTCCTCCGAACCGCCCTGATCGCCGGTGTCGCGGCGTGGCTGCTCCTCGCCCATGTCGCCCAGGTCTTCCGGATCGAGGGCGCGAGCATGGAACCGGCGCTCCGGCCCGGCGAGCGGGTCCTCGTCGAGAAGATCGGAACCCGTCTCGGAAGGATCGGGCGCGGCGAGGTGGTCGTCTTCGAGAACCCGCGAAACCCGGAGACGATCCTGGTGAAGCGCGTCTTCGGAGTCCCCGGAGACACGGTGCGCTTCGTCGGCGAGCGGGTCCTGGTCGCCCCCGGGACCCGTCGGGGCGATGGGCAGCCCGGGGGAGCGGCCGCCGGCTTCCCGGAGATCGCTTCGGCCCGGGGCGCCGCCCGGGAGGTCCCCCGCAAGGCCCCGATCCGCGTCGAGGAGGGGACCCTCTTCGTCCTCGGCGACAACCGGGGCGCGAGCAGCGACAGCCGGCACTGGGGACTTCTCCCGCGGGAAGCGGTCATCGGGAGGGTCGTCGCGCGGATCTCTCCGGGCAGCCGCATCGGCATCGTGGAGTGAACCGAGCGATCCGGACCCGCCGCGCCGGCTCCCGCCGCATCGGCATCGGGCGATGACCCGGGCGGACCGGAGGAGCGAGGGGCCACCCTCCGCCGGGTTCCGGCGCACCCTGCCGCTCCCCCCCGGCGGCTTCTTCGAAGCCTGGGCCCGGGATCCCGGGCGCTTCGAGGACCTCCTGCCGAACCCCTTCGCCGAGGGAGCGGCGCAGGAAGCGATCCGCCGGCTCGCTTCCGGGGGACCGCGCGTCGGCGCCGCGGCCGCGATCCTCGAGACGAATCGGGCCTTCGGCGGCGACGCGCTCGCGATCCGCGCCGCCGAGCGGCTCGCCGACCCGGCGACGGTGGCGATCGTCACCGGGCAGCAGCCGGGCCTCTTCGGCGGCCCGCTCTACGGGCTCGTCAAGGGGCTCTCGGCGGTCGCCGCCGCCCGCGAGTTCGAAGCGGAGACCGGACGACCGGCGGTCGCCATCTTCTGGATCGAGGGCGACGATCACGACTTCGAGGAGATCCGGACCGCCTGGGTTCTCGACCGGGCGGGGACGGCGCGCCCGTTTCGCTACGCGCCCGAGAACGAGCGGGCGGGGCTCGCCGCCTGCCGCCGGATCCTGGACGAGTCCGTTTCCGGACTGATCGCGGGGGTCCGGGCCGCCCTGCCGGAGACCGCCTTCACCAGGGACCTTTTCGCCGCGCTCTCGCGAGATTGGGCCCCCGGGGTCTCGTTCGTCGAGGCCTTCGGACGGTTCCTGCTGCACCTCACCCGGGGCACCGGGCTCCTGGTGATGGACCCGACGGTCCCGGAGCTGAAGCGCCAGGTCCTCGGCGTCTTCCGGACGGCGCTCGAGCGCGAGCGCGAGGGACGCCGCCGGATCGCCGCGCGCAGCCGGCGGATCGAGGCCGCCGGCTTCCGCGCCCAGGCGGCCCCCGAGGGTTACGGCGTCTTCCGCACCGGCGCCGGAGGAGTCCGGGAGCGCGTCCGGAGCGGCGCGGACGGCGCACTCGGCCTCGAGGCCTCCGAGCCGAGCGCGGCCGTGCTGCTCCGGCCGATCGTCCAGGATTCGCTCCTGCCGACGGTCGCCTATGTGGGCGGCCCGGCCGAGATCGCCTACCACGCGCAGATCGGCGATCTCTACGGTCTCCACGAGGTGCCGCGCCCGCTCGTGATCCCGAGGCACCAGCTGGCGGTCCTGAACCGCTCGGCGCTGCGGGTGCTCGACGAGGACGGGATCGGGTTCGACGAACTCCGCGCCGGCGACGAGGCGGCGCTGAACCGGCGGGCCGCCGATCCCGCATCCGTCCGGGCGCTCACCGCGGCGAAGGCCGGGGTGCGTTCCCGGCTCGACGAGGTCGAGCGGACGATCGGGGCGATCGACGGGAGCCTCACCCGGGCCGCCGCCCGCGCGCGGGGAAAGATCCTCGCGATCCTGGGCGACCTCGAAGCCAAGAGTGTCCGCGCCGCGAAGCGGCGGGACGACGAGCGCCGGCAGCGCTTCCTCCGCGCCCGGAACGCGCTCTTCCCGAACGGAACTCCCCAGGAGCGGCGGCTCTGCCCGCTCGTCCACCAGAACCGTTACGGGCCGGACTTCGCCGGGTGGCTCCTCGACGCGCTGACGGATCCCGGCGCCGATCGGCGGGCCCGGAATCTCGTCGGGCGCTGACAGCCCGTGGAAAAAAGTGCCCCGCATCCGCACCGCTCGGGAAGGGAACCGGAATCCACCCCGATTCGGAGCACTCTTCCCACGGGCTGGTGGGGGGGGGCCGGGCGGGCGCGCGGGCCCCCCCCCCCCGCCGGGCGCGGGGGCGCCCCCCCCCCCGCCGC
>CAYGAO010000342.1:0-2531 GCA_964347715.1 uncultured Acidobacteriota bacterium | reverse complement strand
CCCGGACGAGGGGGTTCCCCATCTCTTCGAGGACGGATTCCCATGCGGGGCGCTTCGTCCACCGGCTGTCAGGGAGTGCGCAGGTGCTCGTCGAAGAAGCGATGGACCCGGCGCCAGGCGTCCTCGATGATGTGTTCGCGGTGGAAGTAGTGGAACTCGCCGGGGTAGGTGACGAGCTCGAAGTCCTTTCCGGCGCGGAGCAACCGGTCGGCGAGGTGGAGCGACTCGAACCAGGGCACATTCACATCCGCGGTGCCGTGGAGGATGAGGAGCGGGCGCTCGATCGCCTCCGCCCGGTCGGCGGGCGCGCCGAGCGCATACCCCTCCGGGTCGTCCGGCGGCTTGCCCATGCGGCCCTCGACCCAGCGGCCCCCCGGGTCCTCGAACCAGAGACGGAAGTCGGCGACTCCGGCGACATCCACTCCGGCGGCGAAGAGCGTCGGGTCGAGCGTGAGCGCCTGCAGCGTCAGGAACCCGCCGTAGCTGAGGCCCCAGACCCCCAGGCGATCCGGATCCACGAATTCGAGGGTCCGGAGGTGATCCGCCGCCGCCGCGACATCCCGGTAGTCGCCGCCCCCGACATCGCGGTAGGGCTCCTGCCGGTAGTCGCGCCCGTAGCCGACGCTGCCCCGGTAGTCGGGCATCAGGACCACATACCCCGAGGAGACGAGGAACTGGTGGAACGAGTGGTACACCGCGTAGTCGCGGCGGAGGTGCCAGCCGTCGTAATTCTGGGCGACCCCGTCGCCATGCACCCAGACGACCGCCGGGTGGGTCTCCGACCGGTCGAGACCCTCCGGCACGAACAGGTATCCCGGGACTTCTCCGCCGTCGCGGGCCGGAAAACGGACGAACTCGCCCGGAGTGAAGAGCCCGGGGTCGAGCGTCTCGGGGAGCGCGCGGGTCAGCCGCTCGGGCGGACGGGATCCGTCGCTCCCGGTGACGAAGAGGTCGGCGGGGGCGCGCGGCCCGGTGCGCTGGAAGAGGATCCGGCTGCCGTCCGGAGAGAAACCGCCGTGCTCCGAAGCGAGCCGGAACCCGGAGGCGTCGCCCGGCTGCACATTCGTCCCCCGCCCGGTCGTCAGCCGCCTCGGGGCGGCGTCCGGGAGATCGGCCGCAGCGGCGATGAAGAGCTGGCGCTGGCCCGGATGGTCGGGATTCGAATCCCAGGCGAGGAAGCGCCCGTCCGGCGACCAGGCGAAACGCTTCGCTTCCTCGCCGTCCGGGGTCAGCGCGTGGGCCCGTCCGTCGGCGACGGAGACGACGATCAGCCGGTCCCAGCCCGAGGAGTCGTCGAGCAGGGCCACGAAGACGCCGTCCGGTGAGGGGCGGGGCTCGGCGCCCAGGTAGGCGAGGCTCCACCACTTCTCGTCCTCGGTCTGGTGGAGGGTGCGGAGCGATCCATCGCGGAGGTCGGCGAGCACCACCGAGCGGGTCCGGTGATCGGGAGACACCTCCTGGAAGACGAGGCGCGCGGCGTCGAGCCAGCGCGGGCTGGACTCGGAGCCCGGACCGGCGGCGATCCGTCGCGCCACTCCGCGCTCGACCACCGGAACCGCCATGAGGTCCGGCAGGGCTCCGGCGAAGCGGCGAAAGACGAGCTTCTCCCCGGCGATCTCGCGGGTCTCTTCGACGACCTCGCCGGCCGAGACGGTGTAGGCGAGGAACCGCCCGTCCGGCGACCAGACCGGCCCGCTCTCCTGCCGATCGGCGGTCCGGGTCAGCCGGATCTCCGAGCCGTCGTCGAGATCGAGGACATGGAGGTCCCCGTTCCGCACGAACGCGAGCCGGCGCCGGTCCACCGAGGGGACGAAGCCGGACTCGCCGCCCGGCTCGTTCGGGAAGACGGATTCGAGGGTGCCGGCGAGATCCGGATCCATGCGGTAGAGCTCGCCGTTCCGCGCGAAGTGGAGCGTCGACCCGTCGGCGCCCCAGAAGAGGTTCGAGATCTCCTCGTGGGAGGCGCCCCAGCTCGTGAGCTGGCGGGGCCGCTCCCCGGAGCCGGGGACGGCCTCGTACAGATCCATCTGCCGGTTCCGGTCCCGCACGAAGACGATCCGGCTGCCGTCGGGAGACCACACCGGCTCGGTGGAGTGCCGGATCCCCAGGATCCCCTCGAGCGTGATCTCGGAAAGCGCGGGAGGCGGCGGGCCGCAACCGGCGGCGATCAGGGCCAGGAGCAGGAATCCCTTTGCCGGATCGCTCATGAAGACCTTGCGATTGTCCCGCCCTCGGCATTGCGAAGAATCGCGCCGGGCGGAAGAGTGTCCCGTTCTGGCTCCGCGAGGAAGGAAGGAGACGGATGGAGGTGGGCCCGGAGACCGGACCCGGGAGCCGCGCACGGGACGAGCGCACCCAGTGGACCCGGTTGCGAGAACCGGCAGGGCGAGTTCAGATTAGCGCGTCCCGGCCCCCAGTCAAGCAGCCGGTGGATAAAACGCCCCGCATGGGAATCCGTCCTCGACGAGATGGGCCGTCGTCCGGGCGGATGCGGGGCGCTTTCCCCACAGGGTGGCGGGGGGGGGGGGGGG
>CAYGAO010000341.1:0-2541 GCA_964347715.1 uncultured Acidobacteriota bacterium | reverse complement strand
GCGGATGCGGGGCGCTTTCCCCACCGGATGGCGGCCCGAATCGCTGGCGCGATCCGTTCCGCTCTCTTTCGCGGGGAGGGAGGACCCTCCCCGGCGGCGCTTCGCGCCGCGTCGGCGCACGAGAGACTTTCTCCACAGCCTGTCAGGAGGTCAGAAGTACCCCTCGCGTTTCTTCGCTTCCATGGCGTTCGGGGTGTCGCGGTCGATCGCGCGGCCGCTCCGCTCCGTGGTGCGGGTCGCCCGCAGCTCCTCGATGATCTCTCCGGGGTTCGTCGCCGCGGATTCGACGGCGCCGGTCAGGGGGTAGCAGCCGAGGGTGCGGAAGCGGACCAGACGAGCTTCCGGCGTTTCGCCTTCGGCGAGGGGGAGGCGGTCGTCGTCCACGACGATCAGGAGGCCGTCGCGTTCGACCACCGGGCGGCGGGCGGCGAAGTAGAGGGGCGGGACTTCGATCCGCTCGGCGGCGATGTAGCGCCAGATGTCGAGTTCGGTCCAGTCCGAGAGCACGAACGCGCGGAGGCTCTCGCCGGGGTTCAGGCGGCAGTTGAACAGGCGGCGGAGCTCGGGGCGCTGGTCGCGGGGGTCCCAGGAGTGGCCGGGGCCGCGGATCGAGAGGACCCGCTCCTTCGCGCGCGAGCGCTCCTCCTCGCGGCGGGCGCCGCCGAACGCCATGTCGAAGCCGCGCGCGTCGAGCGCCTGCTTCAGGGCGTCCGTCTTCATGATCCTTGTATATATCTCGGAACCGTGGGAGTCGGGGGTGACGCCGCGGCGGGCGCCGTCCCGGTTCCGGTGGACGATCAGCTCGAGCCCGAGTTCGGCGACGCGGCGGTCGCGGAAGCGGACCAGCTCGCGGAACTTCCAGCCGGTGTCCACATGGAGGAGCGGGAACGGCGGGGGGGCCGGGTGGAACGCCTTGAGCGCGAGGTGGAGCATCACCGAGGAGTCCTTCCCGGCCGAATAGAGCATCACCGGGCGCTGGGCTTCGGCGACGACTTCCCGAAGGATGCCGATGCTCTCGGCTTCGAGTTCGCGGAGGTCGGAGAGCGGGTTCGGCGGCGGCACTGGGGTTCGGAGGCGGGGGCGGACCGCCGGAAGGCGCGGGGAGGGTACGCGAAACGGACGCGCGGCGGGTCCGCGCCGTAGAATCCGCGCTCGCGCAATGGAGACATCGACGATCCGGACCCGGGATGCGGGGGGGAGTGCGTCCCGGCGGGATCGTCGGCCCGGCTACCGGGGGAAGCGGCTCTTCGATCTCGCGTTCGTCGGGGGCGGCTTCCTGCTGCTGCTGCCCGTGTGGTGCGCGATCGGGGCGGTGATCGCGGCGGCGATCCGGATCGAGAGTCCGGGGCCGATCCTCTATCGGCAGAAGCGGCTCGGGGAAGACGGGCGGACCTTCTGGATGTTCAAGTTCCGGACGATGTGGCGGGACGCCGAAAGGCGAACCGGGCCAGTGCTCGCGGACCCGAAGGACCCGCGGATCACCCGGGTCGGGAAGGTGTTGCGGCGGTTTCGGCTGGACGAGCTGCCGCAGTCGCTGAATGTGCTCCGGGGCGAGATGAGCCTCGTGGGGCCCCGGCCGGAGCGGCCCGAGCTGGCGCGACGGTTCGAGCGCGCGATCCCGAACTTCCGGAGTCGGTTGCGGGTTCGGCCGGGGGTCGTCGGGCTCGCGCAGGCGGCCGGGGGATACCACCTGAACCCGCGCCGCAAGCTTCGCTTCGACGATCTCTACATCGCCCGGATGAGCGTCGGGCTGGATATCAAGCTCATCGCGCTCTGTATCCGGGGCGCCGTGCGCAACGAGTTCCGGCTGGAGCGGCGGCGGACGCGGCGGGCGGTGGCGCCGGAGAGCGTCGCGGTGGTGGGGCTGCCGGCGCGGGCGGCCGCGAGCGTCTCGATCGCGGCGGGCACGGGCGCGGACATGCGGGAACCGGTGCTGTTCTGAGGGAGCGGGTGCGGGTCGGGAACCCGGCGTAGTCCGCCGCCCGGCCTGGTGGCCGGCTCCCGGGAGTCGGCGGGAAGCGGACGGCGCCCTCCCCCGGGCTGGCGCGCCGTCGAGAGGGCGGGTTCGGTTCCTGACAGGCTGCGGAGCAAGTCCCTCGCGCGCCGACGCGGCGCGAACGCCGCCGGGGAGGGTTCTCCCTCCCCGCGAAAGCGGGCGAAACGGATCGCGCCAGCGATTCGGGCCGCCATCCGGTGGGGAAAGCGCCCCGCATCCGCCCGGACGAAGGGGTTCCCCATCTCTTCGAGGACGGATTCCCATGCGGGCCGCCTTATCCACAGGCTGTTGAGGCCGCCTCCGTCCGAAGGCGCGTTCGGCGACCGGTTCCCGCGAGCCGGCGCGCTGCTGACGCTGGTCCGGTCGAGCTCCCGCCTCCGTCGCGAATCCGCGACGACCGCAACGGATCCCGACGACTTCGACGCGACTTTTCCACAAGGGGCTCTCTCGTGGGACAGAATCGCTCCGGATCTCGTCCTCGTCTGGTAGAGGAGTCCCGGGCATCCCGCCCGGACCCGCGATCACCGTCGGAAGACGGGAGGACG
>CAYGAO010000340.1:0-2569 GCA_964347715.1 uncultured Acidobacteriota bacterium | reverse complement strand
GCGATTCGGGCCGCCATCCGGTGGGGAAAGCGCCCCGCATCCGCCCGGACGATGGAGTTCCCCATCTCTTCGAGGACGGACTCCCTTGCGGGGCGCTTTATCCACCGGATGCTACCTGGGCTCTGGCGTCCGGAGGCGCGGCAGCGCCGCCGCCAGCTCGTCGAGCGTCCCGATCTCGCGCGAGGCGCCCGGTGCGGGCGCGGAGAGCAGGAAGCCCGGAAGGATCCGGTCCGCCCCGTCCTCGGCGGCGCGGAGGTGCCGCTTCCCGGCAGTCCCCCCGACGACTTCGGGAAGCCTGCCGCTCTTGCCGGAGAGGAAGACGAGCGCCCGCTCGCCGACGCGGAACCTCGGATGGTGGGTCACGAAGAGCCGGGTGTCCCCGACGGTCCCCCCGGGAATCCGGAATCGAACCGGGTTCTGGCCGCTCCCCTTGAAGCGGCGGTCGGCGCGGAGCGTGACCGTGGTGAAGATCGAGCGCCGGTCCGCCGTCCACTCGGAACGCATGTCGAGCACTTCGCCAGCGACGACGGTTTCGGAATGCTCGAGGAGCTCGGGGAGCGCCGGGCCGCTCCAGGGATCCCGGTGCACCTCGTCGTGCGCGCCCCGCCGGGGCTGCGCGGTGGCGACCGCCGAGAGAAGCAGGGCAGCGGCCCCCGCCGCCAGGGCCGGCCTCCGCAGCCGGGCGCGCGAACGGTGGACGCCAGCGTGGAAGACACCCGAAGGGGAGAAGCCAGGAGAGAGGATTCGAGAACGTTCGTGGGCCATTCCCGAAGCATAACGACTGCGCCACGGAGATCCGGATGCCCCCGCCGGGATACCCGGCGGCTCGACCGGCGCCCCTGCCCGGGAGAACTGGCGACGCTTGCTCTTCATGCCATAAAGAGGTTATACTGTCGGAATATGCCGAATATTCGAGCCGCCGCCGAGCGGCGCGCGTTGCTCCGCCGGGCGATCGCCGGGGGAGCGATGCGCACCCAGGCCGATCTCGTGCGCCATCTCGAGGCGCGGGGGTGCGCGGTGACGCAGCCGAGCGTGAGCCGGGATCTGCGCGAACTCGGCGCGCGCAAGGTCAGGGGCTGCTACCGGCTTCCGGCCGGGCGACCGACGCCGCCGGGGAGGGAAGGGCCCGCCTCCGGGCTCGTCGAGAGCTTTGCGCCGGTGGGGCGCCACCTCGTCGTGGTAAGGACCCCTCCGGGCGGCGCCCAGCGGGTCGCGCACGGGATCGACGCCGGAGCATGGCCCGGGTCCGCCGGTTCCGTCGCCGGCGACGACACGATCTTCGTCGCCTGCGAGTCCGCTCTCGCCCAGCGAGCCATCCTGGACCGGCTGGGCGCCGAATTCGGCCTCGAGGCCGGGGGACGATGAGCGCGGGGCCGGGGCCGGTCGGCGCGGTCGTTCTCGGGGGCTCGGGTTATGTGGCCGGAGAACTCCTGCGCTGGATCGCGGTCCATCCGGAAATGCGTCTCGCCGGCGCCGTCTCGGCGAGCCACGGGGGCGAACCGGTCGCGGAGTCGTTCCCGAACCTCGCCGCGGCGTTTCCCGGGGAGCGGTTCACCCCGGAAGGAGAGCTCGGCGATCTCCTCCGGCGCGCCGCCGGGGCGTATCCGCGGCTCGCGGCCTTCTCCGCCGCTCCCCACGGATCTTCGGCGAGCCGCATCGCGTCGCTCTTCGAGGAGGCGGACCGGCTCGGGATCGGGCTTCCGGTCGTGGACCTCTCCGCCGACTTCCGCCACCGGGACCCCGAGCGCTACCGGGAGATCTACGGCGCCCCGCATCCGGTTCCCGAGCTCCTCGCGGAGTTCCGCTGCGAGCTGCCCGAGCTGGAGCCGGAGGCTCGCGGGAACGGCGCCGGGCGGATCGCCCACCCCGGTTGCTTCGCCACTGCGGTCGCCCTCGCCGCCGCGCCGCTGTTGCGCGCCGGGTTCCTCGAACCCGAGCTCCATGTCGCCGCGATCACCGGGAGCACCGGGTCGGGCCGGATGCCGAAGCCGACGACGCACCACCCGGTGCGCCACGCGAACCTGTTCGCCTACCGACCGCTCCGCCACCGCCACCGCCCCGAGATGGAGAGCCTGCTCGGCCTCGGGGAGAACCGGGTGCACTTCGTGCCGCATTCCGGGCCCTTCGCCCGAGGCATCCACGCCACCGTCTTCGGCAGGAGCACCGCTCGGCAGAGCGCCGAGGAGATCGAGGCGTGTCTCGCGGACTTCTACGCGGGGGCGCCGCTCGTCCGCGTCGCCCGCACTCCGCGGCTCAAGGAGACCGTCGGTTCCTCGATCGCGGTCGTGGGGGCGGCGGCCGACGGCGGCTCGGTGGCCGTCTTCTGCGCCCTCGACAACCTCGGCAAGGGGGCGGCGAGCGGCGGGGTGCAGTGGATGAACCGCCTGCTCGACCTCCCCGAGGACACCGGGCTCGGCCTTCCGCCGCCCGGGTGGATCTGACAGCCTGTGGATAAAGCGCCCCGCATGGGAATCCGTCCTCGAAGAGAAGGGGAACCCCGTCGTCCGGGCGGAAGCGGGGCGCTTTCCCCACCGGATGGCGGCCCGAATCGCTCGGGCGATCCGTTCCG
>CAYGAO010000339.1:0-2569 GCA_964347715.1 uncultured Acidobacteriota bacterium | reverse complement strand
CCCCGGCGGCGCTTCGCGCCGCGTCGGCGCGCGAGGGACTTTTCTCCACCGCCTGTCAGGAGCCGCCGGCGCACCCGGCGGAGCAGACGCTCTGCCCGCCCCGGCGCACCGCGCGGCTCGCGGGGCCAGGGAGGGCGCAGCGGCCGCAGCGGCCGCCGCGCTCGCGGACCTCGGCCCGGCGGCGGCCCCCGGGACCCTGCCGGGACCGTCCCGCGAGCGCGCGGATCACCCCCCACACCACGCGGGCCGCGACGACCGCGAGCAGGATCTGGAGGAGGCGGAGGATCACGGGCGGGCGCTCACCCTTCCGGGTGCGCCGAGCGGAGCGCCTCGATCTCGGCGCGGAGCGCCGCCGCCTCGGACGAGTCCGGGGCCGCGGCGATCGCCCGCTCCCAGAGGGCGATGCCCCCCGCGAGGTCCTGTTCGGCGTAGAGGCGGAGCCGCCCGAGCGCGGCGAGGCTCGCGAGGTGCTCCGGGTCCTCGGCGAGCACCGCTTCGAAGGCGGCGACCGCGTCCGGCACCTCGCCGGCGCCGACGAGCGCGAAGGCGAGCCGGCTGCGGATGTCCAGATCGTCGGGGGCGAGCGTCTCGGCCTGGCGCAGCCAGTACGCCGCCTCGACGAAGTCGCGGACGGCGAGGTGGAGCTCGCCCACGGCGGCGCGGGCGGCCGGGTCCTCGGGCCGCGCCTCGACCGCGGCGAGGTGCGCCGCGAGGACTTCGGGGTCCACCTCGGGCGGGAGCGACGCGGCGGCGGGAGGCGCCGCCGGAGCCGGGGCGAGGGGTGGCTCGGGAGCCGGACGGGCGAGGAGCAGCCCGAGCGCCCCGCCGAAGAGGAGTCCGGCGCCGAAGAAGAGGGCGCGGTCTCGAAGCGGGTTCATCCGGAGGCGCGACGGTCGAGGAGCGACCGGCCGCCCACATAGAGATACCCGATCGCGAAGAGCAGGAGAAACGGCGCCGCGGCGGCGGCCCCGGTCACCATCGCGTGGAGCGCCGCCCCGAGCGTCGTCAGCCCGATCGCCAGCTCGAAGGCGGGGAGCGCGCCGGCCGGGGCCCGGTAGGTCTTTACGCCGAGGGACCCGGCGCGGCGGGTCACGCCGTACTTCGGCGTGCGCCGGAACGGGGTGCGCCGGCCGAGCGCGCCGGAAACCACGGCGACGGCGTTGCTGAGCGAGATCCCGATCCCCACGGCGAGCACCAGCGGCAGGTGCGCCACGACCCGGCCGAGCCCGGAGCCCCCGTCGTCGAGCCGGAACACCCGGCGTTCGGAGACGAGGTAGAAGGAGACGACGGAGCCGGTCGCGGCGACGAAGATCGGGATGTCGAGCAGGACCATCTCCCCGAGCCCGGTGCCGACCCGCGCGTAGAGGGCGGGCGCGATCAGCAGGCTCAGCAGCGCCATGAGCGGATAGGCGAGGTTGTTCGTCAGGTGGAAGAAGGCCTCGGCCCGGACCCGGAGCGGCAGCGGCGAGGCGAGGACCTGCGGCAGGAGCTTCCGCGCGGTCTGGAGCGAGCCGAGCGCCCAGCGCCGCTGCTGGGTCTTGAAGGCGTTCATCGAGACCGGGAGTTCCGCCGGCGCCAGGATCTCGGGAACGAAGACGAACCGCCATCCCCGCAGCTGCGCCCGGTAGGAGAGGTCGAGGTCCTCGGTGAGGGTGTCCCCCTCCCAGCCCCCGGCGTCCTCGATCGCCGCGCGGCGCCAGACGCCGGCGGTGCCGTTGAAGTTGAAGAAGCAGCCGGCGGCGTGGCGGCCCCCGTGTTCGCCGATGAAGTGGCCGTCGAGCAGGATCGCCTGGACCTCGGTGAGTGGCGAATCGCCTCGGTTCAGGTGTCCCCAGCGCGCCTGGACGAGCCCGATCCGCTCGTCGCCGAGCAGGTACGGCAACGCCTTTTTCAGGAAGTCGGGCCGGGGAACGAAGTCCGCATCGAAGATCGCCACGAAGGGAGCCTCGGAAGCGGCGAGCCCGGCGGCGAGCGCCCCCGCCTTGAAGCCTCGCCGGTCGGCGCGGTGGATCCGCCGGATGTCGAGCCCCCGCGCCGCGCACCCGGCCACCGCGCGGTCGGCGATCGCGCCGGTGTCGTCGGTCGAGTCGTCGAGCACCTGCACCTCGAGGCGCGAACGCGGGTAGTCGAACGCCGCAACCGCGCGGATCAGCCGTTCGACCACATGGCGCTCGTTGAAGACGGGGAGCTGGACGAGCACCCGGGGCGGGTCGTTCTCGAACCGGGGAACCCCGCGGGCGCGGAGCGCGGCGGCGGCCGCCTGCGCCCGGGCGCCCCGGCGGAAGAGCCGCCAGGTGAGCGCGAACCGGTGCGATCCGTAGAGCGACAGCAGCAGCAAGACGACGAAGTAGGCGGTGAGGACCGCGTCCGCGAGGGCCAGGGCGGGCGTCATTCTGGCCGCGCCGGCGAAACGCCGCCTTCGCCGATACTCCCGCGCCGCTCATGACAGCCCGTGGATAAAGCGCCCCGCATGGGAATCCGTCCTCGAAGAGATGGGGAACCCCATCGTCCGGACGGATGCGGGGCGCTTTCCCCCCAGGATGGCGGCCCGAATCGCTCGGGCGATCCG
>CAYGAO010000338.1:0-2576 GCA_964347715.1 uncultured Acidobacteriota bacterium | reverse complement strand
ACCCCTCCCCGGCGGCGCTTCGCGCCGCGTCGGCGCGCGAGGGACTTTCTCCACCACCTGCTGAGGTCGGGATGGTGGTTTCGTCTTCGCGCCGGCGACTCGTCGCCGCCGGGGCGCTCGTCCTGGTCGCCGGCGCCGCTCCCCTCCTGATCGCGAATCCCTACGCCGCGCGTCTCGCCCAGCTCCTGTTCCTGAACATCCTGCTGGCTTCCGCCTGGAACCTCGTCGGCGGGTTCGCGGGACAGATCTCGTTCGGCAACTCGTCGCTCTTCGGGGTGGGGGCCTACGCGACCTCGATGCTCTGGCTCGCGGGGATCCATCCGTTCTGGACGATGCCGGTCGCCGCGGTCCTCGCCGCCGCCTTCGGGGTCGCCTGGGGCTGGCCGTGCCTCCGGCTGCGGGGCCCCTACTTCGCGATCGCGACGATCGGGGTCGCCGAGGCCACCCGGATCACCGTGAATCACCTCGAGGCCGCCGGGGGGGCCTCGGGCCTCACGCTTCCGCTCGAGGAGGATGTGGGGCCGGTGCTGCTCTACGGACTCGGCGCCCTGCTCGCATTCGCCGCCGTCCTGGTGAGCGAACGGGTCCGGCGCTCGCGCCTCGGCCTCGGGCTGGTGGCGCTCCGCGAGGACGCCCGCGCGGCCGCCGCGTCCGGAGTGGATGTGGCGCGCCAACAGGTGACCGCGTTCGCGATCGCCGCCGCGCTCACCGGGCTCGGCGGCAGCTACTACGCCCAGTTCACGCTCTATGTGGTCCCGGAGAAGGTCTTCGGGTTCGATCTCTCGATCAGCCTCGTGCTCATGTGCCTCGTCGGGGGTATCGGAACCGTCGCGGGCCCCGTGCTCGGAGCCGCGATCTTCCTCTTCCTCGAGCAGTTCGTCCTCGCGAGCCTCCCCGATGTCCACCTCGCCGCCTTCGGGGCGCTGCTGATCCTGATGATCCTCGTCGAGCCGCGAGGCCTGGCGCCGCGGCTCGGAGCGCTCGCCCGGCGGGCCCTCGGGAGGGCGAGATGACCGCTCCCGGCCCGCCGCTCCTCGAGGCCGACCGGCTGACGCGGCGGTTCGGGGGCCTCACCGCGGTGCGCGAGGTCGGGCTCTCCCTCGCCGAGGGCGAAGTCCTCGGGCTCATCGGCCCGAACGGAGCCGGGAAGACGACGCTCTTCGACCTGCTGAGCGGTCAGCTCCGCGCCGACGCCGGGCGCGTCCGGCTGCTCGGCCGGGAGATCCAGAACCGGCCCCCGCACGCGATCTGCCGGTCCGGGCTCGCGCGCACCTTCCAGGTTCCCCGCCCCTTCCTCGGGATGACCGTCTTCGAGACCGTGCTCGTGGGCGCCGAGTTCGGCCGCCGGACGAGCGGCGTCCCGCCGCGGCGGCGGGCGGCCGAGTGCCTCGAGCTGACCCGGCTCGAGAGCCGGCGCGAGGCGCCGACGCACTCGCTGAACCTCGCGGAACGGAAACGGCTCGACCTCGCCCGCGCGATCGCCACCGGACCCCGGGTCCTCCTCGTGGACGAGGTCGCCGCCGGGCTGAACCCGTCGCAGGTCCGGGAGACGGTGGCCTTCCTCCGGGAGGTCCACGCGAGCGGCATCGGAATCGTGTACGTGGAACATGTCATGGAGGCGGTGACCGACCTGTCGCACCGGATCCAGGTACTCGACCAGGGAGCGACGATCGCCGTCGGCGCCCCGGACGAGGTCATGCGCGACCCCGCGGTCGTCGAGGCGTACCTCGGCGCCTCGGCGCGTTCCGGGACGGGCGCGGCCGGATGAGCCTGCTCGAGATCTCCGGGCTCGAGGTGCGCCGGGGGGGCGTGCGGGCGCTCCGGGGGGTGAGCTTCGGGGTGGGGCCGCAGGAGGTCGTCGCCCTCCTCGGGGCGAACGGGGCCGGCAAGACGACGACGCTGCGGGCGATCAGCGGGCTCTCCCCTCCGGAGCAGGGTGAGATCCGCTTCGCCGGACACGCGATCGGCGGGGCGCGACCCGAGCGGGTCGTCGAAGCCGGGATCGCCCAGGTCCCCGAGGGAAGCCGCGTCTGGCCGGAGATGACCGTGCTCGAGAACCTGCGTCTCGGCGCCTTCGCGGTGCGGCGCGACGAGGGGCTCGACGAGCGGCTCGCGCACATCCTCGACCTGCTGCCGCGCCTCCGCGAGCGTTCCGGGCAGCTCGCCGGAACGCTGTCCGGCGGGGAGCGCCAGATGGCGGCGATCGGGAGGGCGCTCATGGGCGCGCCGCAGCTGCTCCTGATGGACGAGCCCTCGCTCGGTCTCTCGCCGCGGGTCGTGGACACCGTGTTCGAAACGATCGCCGCGATCCGGGCGGAAGGAGTCGCCGTCCTGCTGGTCGAGCAGAACGTGGTCCGGGCGCTCGAGATCGCCGGGCGGGGGATCGTCCTCGCCGGCGGACGGATCGTCCGGGAAGGGAGTGGCGAGAGCCTGCTCCGCGATCCGGAGGTGCGGCGCGCCTACCTCGGGCGGCGCGCCGGAGACGCCTGACCCAACAGCCTGTGGATAAAGCGCCCCGCAGGGGAATCCGTCCTCGAAGCGATGGGGAACCCCGTCGTCCGGGCGGATGCGGGGCG
>CAYGAO010000337.1:0-2578 GCA_964347715.1 uncultured Acidobacteriota bacterium | reverse complement strand
GGAAGTCGGTCGGGCGGATCCTCGACCGGAGCCGCGAGATCCAGGACGCGAGCGGGGAGTCGAACCCCGAACGGATCCTCGACCGCGCGATCCCCGAAATCCTCGCCGGCGGCCCGCGTTGAAGATCTCCGTCCCCGCCCGCCCCGAGGCCGTCCGCCCGACGACCTGGGTCGTCCCCGACGAGCTGCAGGCGGAACTCGGGCTCTCGGCCACGCTCGTCAGCGAGACGTTCCAGCGCACCGGGAGTTTCAAGTTCCGGGCCGCCTGCCACCGCGCGCGGACTTCGGCGGCCTCGCACCTGATCGCCGCCTCCTCCGGGAACTTCGGCCAGGCGCTGGCGCTCGCCTGCCGCCTCCTCGGAAAGCGCGCCACGGTCGTGATGCCGACGCACGCCGCCCGGATCAAGATCGAGGCGGTCCGCCGCCACGGGCCGCGGGTGGAGTTCGTCGAGGTGGAACGAGAACCGCGCGAGGCGGCGGTGGCGCGGCTCCTCCGGGAAAACCCCGGGGCCGAGGCGACGAGCGCCTACGACGACCCCGCGGTGATCGCCGGGAACGCGACGCTCGGAGCCGAGATCGCCGCGCGGCTCGCGCGCTTCTCCCCGGCGCGGCGCGAGCGGGCGGTCGTGGTGGTCCCGGTCGGCGGAGGGGGGATCAGCTCCGGAATCATCACCGGCCTGCGCGCCTCCGGACTCCCCGGGATTCCGGTCGTCGGGGCCGAGCCGCTGCTCGGGAACGACGCCGCCGAGTCGCTCCGTCGGGGAAAGCTCGTGAGCCACGCCGGCGAGTCGCTCACGCTCGCCGACGGCGCCCGGCTGGAGCGCATCGGGCTCCGGAACTGGGCGATCCTCCGGGACGGACTCGAGGGAATCGTCGAGGTTCCCGAAGAAGCGATCGCCGAGGGGGTGCGCCGCCTGTTCCGGTGCGCCCGCCTCGTCGCCGAACCCACCGGAGCACTCGGGATCGGCGCGCTGCTGACCGATCCGGGGCGGTTCGCCGGGCGCGAGGTCCTCGTGGTCGTCACCGGCGCGAATGTGGATCCGTCGGTGTACGCCCGGATCCTGAACGGCGCGAACTCGGTCGCCGAGATCCGGGGAGACGCCCGCTGATCCCGGCGGCGCGGGTCCGTTCACGACTCGGGAAGGACGCGACGAGTCCCGGCGCGGCCCAGCCAACCGGAGCACCATGACGATCACCAGGATCACCGCGAAGGACTTCCGCTGTTTTCGGGAAGTCGAGGCGAGGCTCGCGCCACTGACGCTGCTGGTCGGGGAAAACAGCGCCGGCAAGACCTCGTTCCTCGCCCTCGTTCGCGCCCTGCTGGACCTCGGTTACCGCGCCCGCACCCCGAACTTCCGCGAACCTCCGTACGACCTGGGCGCATTCCGCGACATCGCGCACCGCCCGCACGGGGAAGCGAGCCAGGCGCAGGAGTTCAGCGGGTCCTTCGTCGCTGTTCCACCTCACCAGGGCCGCGCCGACCTGGAGCAGCATCGGTTTCGAGCCACCTTCACGGAGGAGGCGGCGTTCGCAACGCCGTCGGTTCGCGAATACTCCTCGGGAGACACCGTCTTCCGGACGACGGCGGGCGGGTTCTCGTTCGAGACCTCTCGCGGCCGTTGGAGCCGGAAGATCACCGGAGAACTGGCGATCCTGCAGGGGATCGAGGGGTTTCTCCCATCGTTGTTCCTGCTGGGTGGATGGGACTCCAGCAGCGATGACGAAGGTCATGGGGCCCTGCGGCCGAAGCGCGTGAAGGATTCGAACGCCAGTCCCGTCGACGGGGATCGGAAAGCCGTCCTCCGCCTTCTCCAATCCTTCGAGGGCGTGATGGGACGCCCTTGCAGCAGCGCCCCGGTGCGGTCCCGCCCCCTGCGGACCTACGACCCGCTCGAGCTGACGACCGATCCGGAGGGGGCGAATGCCCCGACCCGTCTGGCCGATCTGAGCCTGCGCAAACCATCCGAGTGGAGCGAGCTGCACCGCGCGCTCGAATCTTTCGGACGCTCGGCCGGGCTCTTCGACGAGTTGCGGGTATGCCCATTGGCCAATGGCGGCGGGCCCTTCCAGATCCAGGTGCGCAACGAATCACTGGGGAAGAAAGAGCAGTGGCGAAACCTCATCGATGTGGGCTACGGCGTCAGCCAGGTCCTGCCGCTGCTGATCGAACTCTGTCGCCCCGGGGGACCCGACCTGTTGCTGCTGCAGCAGCCCGAAGTCCACCTCCACCCGAGCGCCCAGGCCGCGCTCGGGAGCCTGCTCTGCGAGATCGCGGCGTCCGGTCGTCAGATCCTCGTCGAGACCCACAGCGATCACCTGATGGATCGGGTGCGCATGGACCTCCGCGACCGCCGGAGCAGACTGACGCCCGAGGAGGCGTCGCTTCTCTTCTTCGAACGGGGTGACCTCGAAGTGCGCATCCACTCGCTCCGATTCGGGGAGAACGGGGATGTTCTCGGCGCCCCGCCCGGTTACCGGCAGTTCTTCCTCGACGAGACGGAGCGGTCCATCGCCAGTTGACAGGCTGTGGAGAAAGTCCCTCGTGCGCCGACGCGGCGCGGAGCGCCGCCGGGGAGGGG
>CAYGAO010000336.1:0-2593 GCA_964347715.1 uncultured Acidobacteriota bacterium | reverse complement strand
CACCCCTCCCCGGCGGCGCTGCGCGCCGCGGCGGCGCGCGAGGGACTTTCTCCACAGACTGTCAGCGGCGCCCGGAGCCGGCGCCCCGGTCTCGCTGCCCTGCGGTGACCTCGGCGGGAATCTCCGCGCCGAGGAAGCCGCGCGGCCCTTCGGGGCCGATCGTGCGGGTGTTCCATTCCGCCTGCCAGCGCTCGAGCTCCGGGGAACCTGGCCAGGCGCCGTCCGGGTACGGATACCCCGGCATCGCGTGGAAGGGGAGCGGGCCGACGGTATCCGGGCGCGCCGAGTTCAGGTCCATGTCCTTGCCGAAACCGTCGGCGAGGACGAAGAAGCTGCGCCGGGTCCCGGCCGCCGGCGCCGGGAGCGCGCGGGCGTCGAAACGCAGCCGGACCTCGTCGCCGTGGCGGGTGATCACCATCCGGTCGTCCACCGCTTCGAGAAGCGGCAGCACCTCCCCGTAGCGGGTGTAGGCGCCCTCGTGCGCCCCCCAGACATCGCGGACGGCGCGCGTCTCGTAGCGGTACTCCGTCGGCGGCAGCCCGAGCGGCCGGTGCGGTTCGGGATAGCCGACGAACCGAAGCGTGGCGCTCGCCGGGTCGAGCCGCCATTCCTCGACCCGGGCGTCGGCGGCGACCTCGGCGAGCTCGATCCGGTCCCAGTAGATCCGCATGTTCGTCCGGATCCGGAGCGGGCGCCCCGGTCCGACCGGGATGTCGCCGAGCGGCGCCACCATCGTCTTCGGGAGCCCCGCCGGGAAACCCATCGGGTCCACCGCGATGCGGAACCCGGCGCCCTCGGCCACCTCGATCACGGGCGGCGCGGCGGTGACGCCCGCCTGCGACGCGGCGAGGTTCGAGCTCGAATCGGCGTAGTCCACCCAGCCGTGGAGGAGAAGCACCTGCGCGACGCCGGCCCGCGCTCCGTCGAAGGAGAGCGTGAGCGTGTGCGGTTCGGCGTATCCCTTGAACGGGAGCAGGGAAAAGCCGTCCACCTGCTCCCGGTCCGCGCGGGCGAGCTCCCGGGTGACCTCGCGGTCCGGTCCCGAACCCACCGAGAGCACCGCCTCCGAGGGAGGAATGCGGTTTCGCACCGCGATCAGCCCCGGCTCCTCGTACGGCGGGCCGGGCAGCAGCCGCTCTCGCGGGAAGACATCCACCTCCTCCGGGTGGTCCGCGATCCACAGCGCCGCCCGGTCGTAGAAGATGACCTCCTCGAGCTGGTTCACGAAGCGGATGTCGAAGAACCCCTCGCGCGGCGCGGGCGGGAAGGATTCGAACTTGACGACCTCGTTCGGGTCCGGGGTGTTGAAGACGCCCGGGGCGAGGAGGTTCCCGAGGGCGCTGCCCCCGAGAAAGTCGGTCACGAAGCGGACGCGCTCGCCGTCCCAGGCGTAGAGGACCGGGCACGAGGTGCCCTTCCGGTTCAGCTCCTCGACGGACGCCACCTCGAGCGCCGGGACATCGAGCTCGACCTGCTTCACCCCGCCGGGCCACAACAGGCGCACATGATCGGCGGCGACGGCCGCACCGAGCCCGAAATGGACGGGAGCGTCGTCCTGGGACAGATAGCCCGAGGTCGTCCGCACCTCCCGCCGCTGGCTGACCCCGAGGACGCGCACCTCGACCTTCGTGCCCACCCCGTCGAGGTTGCTGCGAAGCCCGCGGGGACGCACCCGGAGCCAGTTCCCGGCGCCGTCCTGGTCGTTCGCGAACGCGAGGAGGCGCCCGCGGGTGGTCCCCGAGACCGCGTCCGGATCGCCGTCCCCGTCGAGATCGCCGAGCGCGAGCGCCCGCACCGCTTCGCCGGGTTCGAGCGTGGCGGCGAGGCCGCCCGCGCGGACGAACCCGGAAGGCCCGTTCTCGTAGTAGGCGACCGGGGCCTCCGGCGACCCGGTGACGAGTAGCAGGTCCAGATCCAGGTCGTGGTCGGCGTCGAGGAAGGAGATCCCGTAGCGAGCGCCGGGAACGCCGGCGCCGAGCACGGACGGGAAGGCGAGGTCGGGGGAGAGAGCCGGGTCGGCGGGGCCGCGCAGCAGCGAGTTCAGCGCGCCTCCTTCGGCGGTGAGCGCGAGATCGAAGAAGCCGTCGCGGTCGTAGTCGGCGGAAGCCGCGCCGCGCATCCGGGCCGCGGTCTCGATGCCCCACGCCTCGGCGCTCTCGGTGAAGCCGCCGAGGCGGTCGTTCGAGAAGACCTGCACCGGGCTCCCGTCGTTCACGACCAGGAAATCCACATCCCGGTCGTCGTCCCAGTCGGAGAAGAGCGAATAGAGGCTCCTCCGTTCGCCGCCGGCAGTTCGGGTCTCGCCGGCGACATCGGTGAAGCCGCCGTTCCCGTCGTTCCGGTAGAGGCGGTTCGGGGCGCCCGGAATCTCCTCCGGAACGCGGATCGCGGCCGCGTCGCCCGAGAGCGCGGCCGGCGCGTAGTTCGACACCTGGATGTCGAGATCGCCGTCGTGGTCGAAGTCGGCGAGGGTGGCGGAGGTCGAGACCTCCGCCCCTTCGGTCCCCGAGTCCGCCACGCGGGTGAATGCCGGCCCCGACTCCCCGAACCGGTTCCGGAGGAGGGAATTCGGGCCGGCCGCGGCGATGTAGAT
>CAYGAO010000335.1:0-2599 GCA_964347715.1 uncultured Acidobacteriota bacterium | reverse complement strand
CCCCCCCCCCCCGCCTAACGTGGGTGGGCCTATTCGCGTACGCTATTCGACCCACCTCTGATAATCGCACTCATGTTCCCGGACACCCGCCCGCACATCCGTCAGACGCGCCACGCGCTCTCGCTTTCCTTCGCCGTGGCTCTCGCCGCCTGCGGCGGGGCGCCCGCCCCGGAAGCGGATCGCCCGGTTCGGGAGGTGGCCCGGAGCGCCGCCACCGAGATCCGCCGCGCCATCCTGGAGGATGGACGCGGGGGCGCGGCGCTCGGGATCTTCGTGGAAGGCGAAGCCGTCTTCGCCGGCGGTTTCGGTCTCGCCGACCCGGAGAACGGGACGCCGGCGAAGGCGGACCACCTGTTCCGGATCGGCTCGATCACGAAGCCGGTGACCGCGATGGCGATGCTGCGCCTGATCGAAGCCGGACGGGCGCGGCGCAGCGATCCCGTGGCCCGGTTCGTCCCCGAACTCGCCCGGGTGAGGAACCCGAAGGGTCTCCCGGATTCCCCGACCCTCTTCCAGCTCGCCACGATGACCGGCGGGCTCGCGCGAGAACCGGACGACCTCCCCCGCCACCTCGTCGGCGCGCCCGAGGACTGGCTCGGGACGACGCTGCGGGCCCTCGGCGAGACCTCGTTCACCCACGAACCCGGCACCCGGTACCAGTACTCGAACATCGGCTACGCGACGCTCGGAGTGGCGGTGGAGCGAGCCGCGGGCGAGCCGTTCCTGGAGCACGCGCGGCGGACGATCCTCGAGCCGCTCGGGATGGACTCGACGATCTTCTATCCGGAGGACGCGCTCCGGGGCCGCATCGCCGCCGGGATCGCGGTCGGGGAGGACGGCTCGCTCGACCTGGAGACGCCGGCCCGCGAGCACGCCGGCCGCGGCTACAAGGTCCCGAACGGCGCCCTCTACTCGACCGTGGGCGACCTCGGCGTCTTCCTGCGGTTCCTGACCGGCGCCGCGGGGCCGCCCTTCGACGCGGTGATCCCCGCCCCGGCCCGCAAGGACAACCTGACCCGGGCCTTCGCCGCCGGAGATCTCTCTTTCGGCTACGGATTCGGCTTCATGTCTCGCCGGCTCGACGACGCCGACGGGGCTTCCCTCACCGCCTACGGCCACGGCGGGAGCGTCGCCGGGTACCGGGCGGCGGCCTGGATCGAGCCCGAGACCGGCGTGGCGGTCGTCCTGCTGCGGAATGTGGGCGGCGACGGGCTGGACCTCGGGGAACTCGCCGGGAAAGCGCTCGGCCGGGTCGTCGCCGCGCTTCTGGGGGAACCGGCGGCGAAGCCGCTTCGTTAGGGGCGGACATGCTCGGAACTCTCGCGAAACGATCCCCCGCGCGCTTCGTCGCGCTTCTCGTCCCGGCCCTCGCCCTCGGCGCAGCGCCCGGGCTCGCCCAGACGGAGGCGCCCTGGCTCCATGTGGAGGTCCGGGACGGCTCCGACGACACCGAGGTCGAGGTGAACCTGCCGCTCGCGGCGGTGGAAGCGTTCGGCGACCGGATCGGCGAACAGATCCTCGAACACGCCGAGGTTCCGAGAGGCGCCGGCGACCTCGAGATCGACGATCTCCGGAAGGTCTGGGCGGAGCTCCGGGCGAACCCGGGCAGTTCCGTGCGCGTCGGCGACGAGGACGGCGCCCTGAACGCTCGCATGGACGGCGACGAAGTGCGGATCGAGGCCTCGGGAGACGACGGGGAGATCGCCATCCGCATCCCGGTCGGGGTGGGCGACGCGCTCTTCGGCGGTGAGGACGGAGTGCTCGATGTGCGGGCGGCGATCCGGCGCCTTCGGGGGCACGAGGGGGACCTGGTCACCGTGACCGGGGAGGACTCGCGCGTCCACATCTGGATCGGGCCGCAGCGGTAGGGCGACCGATGCTCCGCCTCCTCGGGATCCTCTTCGTCGCGGCGCTCGCCGCCGCGCTGCTCTTCGCCGCCTGCGTTTCCGCGTGCGGCGTGGCGGTCGTCTCCGTCGTCGCCGAGGGCGTGCCGCACTTCGCGGCGCCGGTACCGCTCGGGTTGCCGCTCGCGGCGCTCCATCTCGCTCCCGAGCACCTCTTCGAACCCGCCGGCGACGAGGAGCTCGATGCGCTCGGGCGGGCGGCGCTCCTCGGCCTCGGCGAACTGCTCCGGAGCCTCGAGGGCGTGGAGGACGCGGTGCTCGTCGAAGTGCGGAGCGCGGAGGAGCAGGTGCTCGTCGCCAGCGAGGACGGGGACCTGGTGGTCCGCGTCCGGGAAGAGGGTCCGGAGGGCGCCCGGGTGCGGATTCGGGCACCGCTCCGGGCGCTCACCGAAGCGGCGGAGGCCTGCCGGAGCGAGGACACAGCGCTGCCCGGATGCGGCCGTCGGCTGGTGCGGTCGCTGCTGACCCACGCGAGGGGCGCCGAGATCGAGGTCCGGGACGGCGAGACCGGCGTGGACATCCGGGTCCGGTAGCGGCGCGCCGGATCGCGGGCGGCAACGACACCTGCCGCCCGACCGCCGGCGGCAACGGCGCCTGACAGCCGGTGGTGCAAGTCCCCCGGGTACAGTCGGGGCGCGCCGCGCCGCCGGGGAGGGTTCCCCCTCCCCGCGAAAGACGGTGGGGCGAATCGCGGA
>CAYGAO010000334.1:0-2605 GCA_964347715.1 uncultured Acidobacteriota bacterium | reverse complement strand
TCGGTGGTGGCACTCACCGGGGTGGTCCAGCCCGAGGTCCGGCTCCCGTCCACCGCGCGCACCCGGACGGAGTACTCCGTATTCATCGTAAGTCCCACATAGCTGTAGGAAGTCTCGGCGCCCGCATCCAGGGTATCTCCCCAGGAACCGCCCGCCTCCGCTGACTGGACGTCGTAGCGGTCCGCCCCCGAGACCGCACTCCAGGTCACCTCGATCTCGCTCGGGGAGACCGCGGTGGCGCTCAGCCCCGTGGGGCGGCTCACCTCGGGCTGTGGGGGCGGCGGTGGTGGGGTCGGCGGACGGTGCGTCGTCGCCGAGTCCGTATCACTCACGGAACCCCCATTATTGGCTCCCGTGACCAAGTAGCCGTAGGTCGTCCGCGACGACAAACCCGTGTCCCGGTAAGTATTGTCGGTCTGACTGCCGACGATCTCCTGATAGCTGCCCGAACCCCGCCTCCTCTGGATGGAATAGTTCGGTTCGCACCCGGACGGCAGGCCGTCGATCGTCCATCTCAAGGATATCCTGCTGGACGAGATTGCCCTGGCGGTCAGGACGAGCCCCGAGGGTGCGGGGCAGAAGGTCGTCGCCGAAGCGGTGCCCGAGCTCTCCCCGTCGTCGCTGCGCGCCGTAACCCGGTAGTGATGCTCTGTATTTGCAATCAGACCACTGTCCGAGTGCCTCTGCTCCTCCTGGCTTGAAACGATCGTGGCGTAGTCGCCAGTTGTCTTGCGCTCTACCGAGTAGGTGAATTCGTCGTCGCAATGAGGGGAAGGTGGAGAGGTAAACCGCCACGTCAATTCGATAACGCTCGCCGAAGATGGATCAGCGGTAACGCGCAGAGGAGGTGGTTCGCACGGAGGGGGAGGGGGAGGGGGAGCAGGAAGAGTGGTCGCGGAGGCGCGAGCAGAGTCGTCATTGACCGAGATCTCGTATTCATACTCGGTTGAAGACCTCAGTCCGGTGTCCAGCCTCGACCCGTTTTCGCCAGCCGCGGGCAGCGGGACCCACGCGCCGGACGGCGCCTCCCGGCGATGCAACCTGAGATCCATGTTGCGGGAAAGCACGATGTCATCTAACGCGATCTGCCAACTGACCCGAATGGACTCGTGAGTCTCCGCCGTCGCAGTGAAGCTCACGATGCGAAAAGTGGCGTCCCTGGGCACGGTCGCCGAACCCGGTTGTCCTTCGTTTGGCAGCGGCTCGGAACCGGCACTCTCCTCGCTCGGTTTCCCCTCCTGACCGACTGTTTCTGGCGCCAGAGCAGCGGCAACCGTCCCGGCCGGCTCCGAACGAATATCTGCCGGGGACGGTCTCTGAAGCGTCGAGGACGGGGGCGGGGGAACCGTCGGCGCCACGAGGGGGCGGGGCGTCGTCGGACTCGGTGGTGCCGGGAGCGAGTCCTCGTCGCATGCCGCGACCGTCAGCGCGGCCAGTGCGATAGCGAACATCGCCCGGTTCTGATGGAACATGGAGGAAATCATTCGGTTCGTCCCTTCTGCACTGGCACACGAACGCTGCGACCGGAGCACATGTCAGAAACCTTCCTCGTGGACGGCGCACTCGGTCGGGGAGCAACGGACGAACGTTCCGTAACCGGGGCCGCCACACACCTGGAGTTCGAAGCGTGGAGGCTCCGCTTCCCAAGCGAGGGTGCCATTCCACCACTGCGCTGTCATCCTGTGGTGTACCCGATCACCCAGCGACTCGACTCGCCAGGCGTTGAGGGTCCGCGTCCGAGAGTAGAATGGGGGATTGGCGTCCCACCTATAGTCCGCGGGCTCGGACCACTCGATTACAGATTCCGACGCAGGCGCCACGACCTCGATCTCTGACGCATAGATGCGGCGGCTGGTGGACCCGAAGTCCACCAACACGCTTGGAGACTTCCCCACGCGGACCTCAACCTCGGAGCACGGATGCGGTCCGTCGGTGATCACGACTTCGATTTCAGCATCGCGCACCCGAATGTACCCCCCCAGACGGTCGGGCGATGGTAATTCTACCGGGCGCAGAACCAGCGTCTCCGCCCCCTCTACTGCTCCGTCCAGAAGCGCGAGAAGTCCGAGTTCCACCGTACCTCCAGCGACCCCATACAGTGGCACTGCGGTCCGCTCCATCAACACGATGTCCTCCGCCGACGCCGTCCCGTACGATACCTCCAGACCGATGTCTGCGCTCACCAGAGCCGACAACAATACTTCGTAACGGACCGGAACGGTCACCGTTTGTCCCTCGACTACTTCCACGGAAAGCCGCTCCGGCCCGGCAGTCACCGGAACCGCGGGGGGGGCTTCGGGCCCCCCGTCTCCGCAGCCTGCCAGCGCCACGATTGCGAAGATCGAGCCTCGCCACCTCATTCGTTCACCTCCGACCGCTCGACCCGCCGGACCGGGATCATGAGCGGACCAGTGCGCCCGCCCGTCCGCACTACCACCGGCGACCTCCAGACCGTATCATGGATGTGGGGTTCTGGGTCCATGTTCCTCAGGGCATAGAACCAGTCCGATCCTTTTTCGTGACCGAGACCGAAGACCCAGACGACGTATTCGCCCGGGACCAGACCCCGGATATCGAAGGTGCCGTGCCGACCGGTGAAGACGCC
>CAYGAO010000333.1:0-2609 GCA_964347715.1 uncultured Acidobacteriota bacterium | reverse complement strand
GACGGCCGACATCAATTGTCAGACGGGCCGATGGGCCGACTTTATCCACAGGCTGCTAGCCGGTCCCACCGGTTCGGTCGCTCTCGCGCACTTCGCGGCAGTGTCCGGCCTTGTGGTACCGGTAAGTACCATTATGCAAAGTGCGGAAGTCTAACAGAATCAATGAATTGCGCGGGGGCGGGGATGGCGGGAGGGGGCGTTGCCCGCCGCGGTCAGCGGTGGACGAAGGGAGCGGGCGCGCGGGGGCCGTTCAGCCCGCCGCCCTTCGCGTCCGTTGCGCCAGCGAGGCTCGGTCAAGGCCGCCGAAGTGTACGGCGCGCCCTCAGAGCAGCCCGGCCTCCCGGAAACTGAACGCCTCGTCCGCCGACACGATCAGGTGATCCACCACCCGTAACCGAATCGTCTCGGCGGCGAGCGCGATGGCGCGGGTCGTGACCTTGTCCGCCTCGCTCGGCTCGACCCGGCCGTTCGGGTGGTTGTGAGCCAGCACGATGGCCGCCGCTCCCCGCCGCAGCGCCGCCTCCACCACCTGCCGGGGATACACCGACGCGCGGTCCACCGTGCCCTGCTGGAGCACTTCGATTCCGCGCGGAAGCAGCCGCAGCCCCGAGTCGAGCCAGGCGACCGCGAAGACCTCGTTCGGCAACGAGCCGATCCGTAGCCGCCAGAAGTCCTTGAGCCGGGCCGGCTCGCGCAGCGCCGACCTCCGCTCCGCCGCCTGCCGGAGATATACCGCAGCGGCGGCGCGGATGATCCCGAGCGCGATCGGCGCCACCGAACCGATCCCGGCGACCTGCCGGAGCGCCTCCGGCGGAGCGTCCAGCACCCCCCGGACGCTGCCGAACCGCCCGAGCAGCGCCTTCGCGGGGAGCTTCACATCGCGGCGCGGGATCGCCAGCGTCAGCAGGAGTTCCACGATCTCGTGCTCGGCGAACCCCTCGAACCCGCTCCGACCGAACCGCTCCCGGAGCCGCGCCCGATGGCCGCTCCCCCCCACGCTCTCCCGAGACCTTATGCGCGCAGCGGAGGGGTGGATCGGTTCTCGCCCACCAGCGCGACGCCGTTTGCAGTCGCCGCTTCGTGGAGACGTCGGTCCAGCGTCGCGATCGCAAGGCGGCGGCGCATCGCGACCTCAAGATAAGCGGCGTCGTACACCGTGAGCCGTCGTGTCCGCGTCAGTTCGAAGAGAGCGGCCTCGTCGTGGTCCGAGTCGAGCACGATGCCCAGCCGCGAAATAGCCGTCAACGCCGCACCGGTGTGCGCCGGGCTCAGGCGGCCGCGGCGCTCGTTCACGATCAGCGCGTTGCGCAGTTCGTACCACCAGATTCGGGGCGCCACAGCGCCCCCGGCGACCGCGAGCTCCATCGCGCGATCCGCGAGCGGATGGTCCTCGTCGGCGAGACACCACGACAGAACCACGGAATTGTCGAGAACGAAGCTCGTCAATACCGGTGTCCCTCGTGGATGGAGGAGATCAACTCGGCCAGGGGAACCCGCCCCAGGCGGCGGCGGAGCTCGACGATGCGGCGAGCCGCTTCTTCGGCCTGCTTCCGCGCTTCCTCCTCCACCGGAACCAGCCGGGCGACCGGGCGACCGTGGCGGGTGATCGTCAGGCTCTCGCCGCGCGCCACGCGGTCGAGCAGCCGAGGCAGGTGTGTCTTCGCTTCGTAGGCGCCAATGGTCTGCATTCTGTGTCTCTCCCGACCGGAAGGTTCGACGAGTCTAACTCGCGGGGACCACACCCGCGCCAGCCCCTCGGCGCTACTCGCTGCGCAGCACCTCGATCGGGCGGACCCGCGCCGCCCGTAGCGCCGGAACAAGCGTCGCCGCCGCCACCACCGCGGCGAGCCCGGCCGCCGCGAGGGCGAACACCCGAAGGTCCAGGGGCGTCACCTCGAAGAGGAGCCCTTCCATGACCCGGGTGGCGAGCGCCGCCGCCCCTGCCCCGAAGAGGATGCCGGCGCCGCCGAGGAGGAGGCCGCGTCGCAGCACCAGTGCCATGAGCCCGGCGCGGTCAGCGCCGAGCGCGCGGCGGATTCCGTACTCCTTCGTCCGCTGGGCGGCGGTGAACGCCATGAGCCCGAACACGCCGGCGGCGGCGAGCGCCAGGGCCAGCGCGGCGAAGCCCCCGAGCAGCACCAGGACGAAGCGCCGCTGCCGCACGGAGGTCGCCACCAGCTCGTCCATGGTGGTCGAGAGCGCCACCGGGATCGTGGAGTGGACCTCCCCGATCGCCCGCCGGAGCTGCGGCAGCAACGCGGCGGGATCGCCGCTCGTTCGCGCCACGAAGGCGTGGGCGCCGGTAGGGACCTGGGGATGGACGAGCCATACCGCGGGACGGGGCGCTTCGTGGAGCGCGACGCTACGGAGGTCGCCGACCACCCCGATGACCTCGACGGTCATCGGCTCGCCGTTGCTGGCGAGCGTTCCTCCCAGCCGGAGGCGCCGTCCGATCGGCGGCGCGTCGCCGAGGAAACAGCTGGCGAAGCGCCGACTCGCGAGCGCCACCGGGAGCGAATCGGCCTGGTCGCGGGAATCGAAGCGGCGGCCTTCACAGCCCGTGGAAAAAGTCCCCCGCATCCGCACCGCTCCGGGAGGGGAACCGGAAT
>CAYGAO010000332.1:0-2634 GCA_964347715.1 uncultured Acidobacteriota bacterium | reverse complement strand
CTCGTCGGACCCGCCGATGAACTGGCGGGTGTCGTCCCTGGACCGCTTCCGGCTGGTGTCGAACTCCGACGCCCACTCGCCGGAGAAGCTGGGCCGCGAAGTGTGCGTGTTCGACACCGAGCTCGACTACTTCGCCCTGCGCGCGGCCCTCGAGACCGGGCGAGGCTACGAGGGGACGCTGGAGTTCTTCCCCGAAGAAGGCAAGTACCACCTGGACGGCCACCGTCACTGTCAGGTCCGCCTTTCGCCGGCTGAAACGCGAGAGCATGGCAGCCGGTGCCCGGCCTGCGGCAAGCCGCTCACGGTCGGGGTCATGCACCGGGTCGAGGACCTCGCGGACCGGCCGGACGAGAGCGCTCCGCCCGCGACCGCGGGCAGCATGCAGAGCCTGATCCCCCTGCCCGAGATCCTGTCGGAGATCCACCAGGTCGGCCCGAAGAGCAGGAAGATCGCCGCGCACTACGAGGACCTCCTCGGCCGGCTCGGACCGGAGCTCCCGCTCCTGAACGCCCTCCCCCTCGAAGACATCGAGCCGGCCGCATCGCCCCTCGTCGCGGAAGCCCTCTCCCGGCTGCGCAAGCAGGAAGTGATCCGGAGCGCCGGCTACGACGGCGTCTACGGCACCATCCGTCTCTTCGAGGACGCCGAGCTCCGGGAGCGCACCCGCGGCGCCTCGCTCTTCGGGCGCGAGGACACTCCCGCCCCCCGGGAGGGGTCCGGCCCGGTCCCGGCGCCGGCCGCGGGACCGGCTCCGCACGGACCTCCACCCGCGCCGGACGCGCCGTCTCGTCCCCGGCGCCCCTCCCCCCCGGCGAAGGACGGCGCCGCTCCCGGCCCGCTCGCCGGGCTCGACCCCGACCAGCGTCGCGCCGCCGGGATCGTCACCGGTCCCGTGCTCGTCGTCGCCGGCCCCGGCTCCGGCAAGACGAGGACCCTGACCCACCGTATCGCGCACCTCGTCACGGACCACGGCGTCCCGCCGGAACAGTGCCTCACCGTCACGTTCACGCGCCGGGCGGCGGGCGAGATGCGCGAGCGCCTGGGCGCTCTGCTCCCCGAGGCACGGGAGCGGGTCCCGTTGCATACCTTCCACTCCCTGGGGCTCTCCATTCTCCGGGAGCATCACAACGCGGCCGGCCTCCAGCGCGGCTTTCGCATCGCGTCGGACGCCGAACGCATCCGCCTGCTCCGGGACACGCTCGGCCTCTCCGAGAGACGGGCCCGCCGCCGGCTGTCGGCGATCTCGCATGCGCGGCGCACGCGCACCCCGCCGGCGGACGCGGCGCTCGACGAAGCGCTCGAGACCTACCGGCAGGAAATGGAGGTCCGCAACTGGTGCGATCTCGACGACCTCGTCATCCGGGCCGCAGATGCGCTCGAATCCACGCCCGCACTTCAGGAGCAGTACCGGCAGCGCTACCGGTGGGTTTCGATCGACGAGTACCAGGACGTCGACGAGCAGCAGGTCCGGCTCGTGAAGCTGCTCGTGCCGGCGGGCGGAAACCTCTGCGCGATCGGCGATCCGGACCAAGCCATCTACGCGTTCCGGGGCGCCGATCTGCGCTTCTTCGAGGAGTTCGAACGGGACTTCCCGGGGACGAGGGTGGCTCGGCTCACCCGCAACTACCGTTCCGACCGGAACATCGTCACCCTCTCGACCCAGGTGATCGCGCGGGTGGGCTCCGGGCCGCGCTCGGTCCCGGCGATGGAGGACGCGGCCGAGCGCATCGCGATCCACGCGGCGCCCACCGAGAGAGCGGAAGCGGAGTTCATCGTCCAGTCCCTGGAGCGCGCGCTCGGCGGACACAGCTTCTTTTCCATCGACAGCGGGCGTTCGGCGGATGCCGAGGCGCGCGACCTCTCCTTCTCCGACTTCGCCGTGCTCTACCGCACCGAAACCCAGGTCCCGCCGATCATCGAAGCGCTCGCGCGCTCCGGGATGCCCTTCCAGCACCGCTCGCACCGCCGCCTGCTCGATCACCCCGGCGTGGCCGCGGTGGTCGAGGCGCTGCACGAGAACCCGGGGCCGGGAACGCTCCGGGAAGGGATCGAGGCGGCCAGCCTCCGGGACGACCTGGACGCCGCGCAACGGCGCGAGGCGTGCGAGCTGCTGCTACCCCTCGCGGCCGCCTGCGGGGAAGACCGGGAGCGCTTTCTCTCCGATCTCGCTCTGGGCACCGAGGTCGACACCTGGGACCCCCGCGCGGATCGGATCTCGCTGCTCACTCTCCACGCCGCCAAGGGGCTCGAGTTCCCCGTCGTGTTCATCGCCGGCTGCGAGAACGGCCTGCTGCCCCTGACTTGGGGGAAGCGGGAGCCGGCGGAGCTCGAGGAAGAGCGGCGCCTCTTCTATGTCGGCGTCACTCGCGCGCAGACGAAGCTGTATCTCAGCCGGGCGAAGAAGCGCCTCTGGAGAGGGACGATGCGCGAGCTTCCGCCTTCTCCCTACCTCGCCGACATCGAAGAGCAACTCCTCGAACGCCACCGGATCCGGCTTCCGGACCGGGAGGCGAAGCGGGCGGAGCAACAGATGGACCTCTTCCCCTGAGCCCGCGAACCCCGCTCCGTCTCGGCTCTCCGTGCAGGACCATTCAGAAGTCGAGTTGCGGGGTTCGAAGTACTGGAATCAGGCGA
>CAYGAO010000331.1:0-2638 GCA_964347715.1 uncultured Acidobacteriota bacterium | reverse complement strand
TCGGTCACCGGCGAGGAGGCGGCGCTCGCCGGGCGCGTCGGCGCGGATCTGGAGGTGGACGGGTTCCGCGTCGAGTTCGACGAGGCGAGCCCCGGACGGCCGAACCTGATCGCCCGCGCCGGCGCCCCGGACATCGGGCTCGTCTTCACCGTGGGCGAGGAGGTGGACAGCGCCGGAGCGATCCATCTCGAGGCGCGGGGACCCGACGGCGAAGTCGAAGGCCGCCACCTCGTCGTCGGCGAGCCCACCGAGGGCCGGATGGCGAGCGGGCTCGAGGGGACGCCCCGGGTGACCCCTCTCCTCGCCTGGCGCGCCGCCCCGGGCTCGGGGCAGTGTCGGTTTCTGACACTCGCCGGTACTACGCTCCCGGCGTTCCCGCATCGGGGGAACTCGGGCGACATGAGACGAGAAGCGCGGATCCGGGCCGGCACTCCCGCCCGGTGGGGTTCAGCTCCAATGAGCGTGTTCGGGGGCGCGGCCTCGCAGCACGAGAAACCGGGGAGCAACGGCGCCCCCGCGCTGACGCCGCGAAGACCCGTCGCGCGCGCCCGGGAGGGGCGACAGGAGGAGCGGGTGGAAATCGTCGAGGGCCCCGGATTCCGGTTCTACAACCGGTCCTGCGTGAAGATGCCCCAGTGCCGAGACGAGTCCGTGGCCCTGACGGTCACTTCTCCGCCCTACTGGAACTCCATCGACTACGACATCCACACCAGGAACAACGGGGCCTGGCACCGGCAACGCGACTACACGGCGTTCGGAGCCACTTTCGAGGACTGGCTCGGCAACATCGAGGCGGTGTTCCGGGAGGTCCTTCGCACGACCGTCCCCGGCGGTTTCTGCGCCATCGTGGTCGGGACGATCCTCGACCGGCGGAAGCACTACCCGGCGCCGATGATGGTCACCAGCCGGATGCTCGATGTCGGCTGGGAGTTCCACCAGGACATCATCTGGAACAAGGTCACTGGCGGGGTGAAGCGGGCCGGAGTGTTCATCCAGCACCCGAGGCCGGGTTACTTCTACCCGAACATCATGACGGAGTACATCCTGCTGTTCCGAAAGCCGGGCGCGCCGCGTCGCGGGAAAGACAAGGCGCTCGAAATCGACGACCTCTTCAAGCGCGACATCGCGAACAACGTCTGGCACATCGCACCCGTGCCGCCGAATGAAATCGACCATCCGTGCCCATTCCCCGAAGAACTGGTGCGACGGCTCGTGCGGCTCTACTCGAGCGAGGGAGACGAGGTTCTGGACCCGTTCCTCGGAAGCGGCCAGACGGCTCTGGTCTCCCTCCGGGAGGGGCGGCGCTCGGTGGGTTACGACCTCGAGATCGACTATCTGAGATTGGCCGAGAAGCGTATTCTGGGTCGCGAGGGCGGCAGACGCGCCTTCAATCTGCTGCCGTCCTGGGAGAAGATCGACCGTCATGGCCACCTTCAACGTCGAGCGTCGCGCGTTCGACAGGCTTCGATCTGACTGCTCCGACGAGGCGCGGTCCCAGTTCGAGACGGCGCTTCGAGTATTGCTCGAACGCTACGACACGACGATCCACGAGAATCGTTTCGTGACCGGTGGCGCACTCGAGGTCTTCACTTGCGCCATTCTCCGAAGCGTCGGGATCGGCTGCACCCTCCATGCGTCCCGGACTCCGGGGAGCGACCTGTTGCTGTCAGGAGGGCAACAGCTGTCCGTGAAGGGATCGTTCACGGGCAAGAACAGCTCCATCGCCCTCATGAACAAGATGGGCAAGGGTCTCCGCGACTGGGAGACTGCGACTCTCTTCGTCGTCTCCGGCGTGGGCATCGTCTTCGGGACGCCGAAGACGGTGAGTCCGGAGCATGTGAAGGACACTGGCGACCAGGTGATCCTCACCTTCCGCGGCCTTCGCTCGCTCCTGGAAGATCCCGACAACGTTTTCCAGGTGGAGATCGCGCGGAAACCACCGACGGAGGTAACCGGATTCAGCCGGAAGGCGAGCTACGCCGTGGCCAAGGAAGTCCTGCGCGAGACCGGAGCGACGGCGCTTCTCGGCGTCCTTCCGAGCCCCGAGGAGGGGTACGGACTCCCCTGACACCCGTGGACGAAAGGGTTTCAGGACGAGCGCCAGCGGTGGGCGGGGGAGCGAGACCGAAGCCGGCCGCCTGAATCGACACCTGCTTCCCGATGTTCACCCGACCGCGCAGATGCAGCGGCCAGATCTCACCCGTCTCGTAACGGCGCGCGAACGAACGCTCCACGGTCTCCCCCCGCCGCCGCCGCAGACGCTTCTCTCGCTCCCCCCGGATCCGCCGCCGGTTCGCAACCACCGACCGACGCTCCTCCTCCGGCCGGTTCGGGCTGGAACTTCCTGGAAGTCCCGAACCTCCCGGACGACCCGGAGGATCGCGTCCTCCGGGGCATCCTTCGTCTGTCGCAGGAGCTCGGCGAACAGCCGCGGCCGTTTCAGGATGATTTCCTTGAGGTCGCTCGACACCTTCCCGGCCATCGCCAGCAACAGGTCCGGATCCTCGTCTAGCTCGGCGGCCAGACGCCGGATCACCGCCTCCGACGGGGGCGCCATGCGATCCCGCTCGATCTTGCTCAGATAGCAGCCCGTGGAAAAAGTCCCCCGCATCCGCACCGCTCCGGGAAGGGAACCGGA
>CAYGAO010000330.1:0-2651 GCA_964347715.1 uncultured Acidobacteriota bacterium | reverse complement strand
TACCTGACGCAGAACGGGGCCATCGGCCGCTACTACCCGGCCGGGGTTCTCTTGAACGCCACGGAGGACGTTGAGGTGCACTGGGTCGTCGAGACCAAGGGCCGCGAATACCCCGGAACCGAGGACAAGGACCGGGCGATGCGTGACTGGTGCGCGCGGGCCCGGAAGGCGACTCGGGACGAATGGCGGTTCACCCGGATCGACCAGACCGATTTCGATGCCCTCGAAGCGGCCGCCCGCACCTTCGGCGATCTGTTCGCCAGGTCTCTGGTACGGCGCCTCCAGCGTTTTCGCAGGAAGTACGTGATCGAGCCGATGACGGGCGACGAAATCAGGGAAGCCATCGCCGAAGGGCGCGAGTGATGGCGGTGGTGCTCGACGCTTCCTTCGCCGTGGCTTCGGCTCTCGGGGAAATGGCGGAGGCGCTCCGGGTGGATCGCGGCATCGAGAGTGTCGCGCGAGGCCGCGTCATCGTGCCCGCCGTGTTCTGGTACGAAGTGCGGCACGCGCTGCTCCGGGCGCGACGGCGCAGGCGAGTTGACCAGGACCGCTTTTCGTACGCCCTGTACGCTTTCGCCGAGCTCCGGACCGAGGCCGACGCAGAGCCACCACGAGAGTCGGGTCTTCTCCCTCGCGGAGCGGCACGGCCTGAGCTTCTACGACGCCTGCTACCTCGAGACTGCGCTCCGACACGGCGCCGCGCTCGCCACGCTGGACCGGAGACTCGCGGCGGCCGCCAGGGCGGAGGGCGTGGGGGTCGTCGGCGGCTGAACGAGAGGGCGGGAGGGCCCGCGCCGGGGACTCCGGGTCCCGCTCCGCTGCGGCGCCCGGAGCGCCCGCGTCAGGAGCCGGCGTCCTCGCGGATCGAATAGAGGCGGCTCCGCGTCCGCAGGAGCAGGCGGTCGCCGACGATGGCCGGGGACGCGAGCGCCCAGTCGGCGAGGTCGTTCACCCCGACGAGGCGGAACTCGGGTCCGGCCTCGATCACGAAGGTCCGGCCCTCTTCGCCGAGGGCGAAGAGGTGTCCGTTGTACGCCCAGGGCGAGGCGGTGAAGGCGGCGGCGCCCTCGGCGATGCGCGACCGGTAGATCCGCTCGCCGGTCTCCGGGTCGTGGCGGGCGAAGATGCCGCGCGAGTAGAGCACCCAGAGCGCGTCTCCGTAGATCACCGGCGTCGGCAGGTAGGTGCCGCCGGCGATCCGGTCGTACCAGAGCACCTGGTCGCTCGCATCCGCGCCCTCGGCGGGAGTGATGTCGCCGGTACCGCCCGGACGGATCGCGACCAGCGGGCGAAACTGCCCTCCGGTCGCCCCGGCGGCCACGAAGAGCGTCCCGTCGTGGGCGAAGGGACTCTGGATCGGCGTGCCCGCCATGCGCTTCAGGCGCCAGAGCGGTTCGCCGCCGAGGTCGTAGCTGGTCACGATCCCGGGCCCCACGGTCACGATCTCGGCGCGGAGGCCGTGGTCCCAGACGAACGGCGTGGACCATCCGGTCTTCCGCCGCTCGGTGATCTCGCGGGGCGTCCGCCAGAGTTCCTCGCCGGTCGCCGCATCGAAAGTCGCGAGGAAGCCGGCCTCCTCGTTGTCGTTCAGGACATGGAGCCGGCCGTCGTGGAGGGCCGGGGAGGCGCCGGTCCCGAAGTCCCGCACCGTCGGGTGCGAGGCGAGCGGCCGGCTCCACACCGGGTTCCCCTCGAGGTCGAAGGCGAAGAGCCCGTGGTGGGTGAAGTAGGCGTACACCCGCTGCCCGTCGGTCACCGGAGTCTCGGAGGCGTAGCTGTTCTTGCGGTGCCGTCCGCCGCCCGGCGGGCCCCGATGGACCGTGCGCTCCCAGAGGAGCTCGCCGGTCTCGAGGTCGAGGCAGTAGAGCGACAGCGCGATATCGACCTCCTCGGGGAGTTCCCGGTCGCGGTCGTAGAGCCGGCGCATGACCTCCTCGGGCGGAAGGCCCTGCGCCTGGAGCTCGGCGATGTAGTCGTTCGAGAAGTCCGTCCCGAGCGACGGCCCCTTCATCTCCTGCGCACTCGTGGCCGAGGTCAGGAACACGCGGCTCCCCCAGACGATCGGGGAGGACCAGCCGACTCCGGGGATCTCGGCGGCCCACTCGATGTTCTCGGTCCGGGACCAGCGGAGCGGCAGGTCCGGATCCGCGCCGACCGGGTTCGCCTCGGGCCCGCGGAACCGGGGCCAGTTCTCGGTCTGGGCGGTCGCGGAGCCGGCGAGGAGCACGGCGGCGGCCAGGAATCTCGGGGGCAATCTCATGGGGTCTCCTTCGTCGCCTTCCGGGCGGTCGCTCTCTTCGTCGTCGCCTGCTTCCGGGCGGCGCCTCGCTTCCGGGTCGTCTTCTTCGCCGCGGGGCGCTTCCGGGTGACTCGTTTCCGCGGGCGTTCCTCCTCGGGGACCGGCTCCCCGGCGGGTTCTCCGAGAGGCCGGCTCTGGGCAGGTCGGCTCCCGGCAGGTTCGCTCTGGGCAGGTTCGTTGTCGGCGGGTTCGCTGTCGGCGAGTTCGCTGTCGGCAGGTCGGCTCTGGGCAGGTTTGCTGTCGGTGGGTTCGCTGACGGCGGGTTCGCTCCCGGCGGGTCCGCTGACGGGGGGTTCGCTGACGGCGGGTGCGCTGTGGGCGGGTTCGCTCTCGGCGGGTTCGCTGACGGGGG
>CAYGAO010000329.1:0-2656 GCA_964347715.1 uncultured Acidobacteriota bacterium | reverse complement strand
GGGCGATCCGCTCCACATGCTCGCCGAAGAGACGGATCCGGAGTCCGAGGTCCTCGTAGCCGGGGACGCTCTCCACGGTGTCCCCGCGCACCCGGAATCGTCCCCGTTCGAGCGCGGCGTCGTTCCGCTCGTACTGCATCTCGACGAGCTTCTCGAGCAGCGCCCGGCGCGACGGGAACTCCGCGCCCACCTCGAAGCGGACCAGCATCCCGTAGTACGCCTCGGGGGAGCCGAGTCCGTAGATGCAGGAGACGCTCGCCACGATCAGCACATCCCGGCGCTCGAAGAGCGAACGGGTGGCGGAGAGCCGCAGGCGGTCGATCTCGTCGTTGATGGTCGCTTCCTTCTCGATGTAGGTGTCGCTCGCCGCGACATAGGCCTCCGGCTGGTAGTAGTCGTAGTAGCTGACGAAGTACTCGACGGCGTTCTCCGGGAAGAACCCCCGGAACTCCTGAAAGAGCTGCGCGGCGAGCGTCTTGTTGTGCGCGACCACCAGCGCCGGGCGGTTCACCGCCTCGATGACGCGCGCGACCGTGTAGGTCTTCCCCGAACCGGTGACCCCGAGAAGGACCTGGTGCGGCTCTCCTCGCCGGAGCCCGCCGGCCAGCTCGGCGATCGCGCGCTGCTGGTCTCCCTTCGGCTCGAAGTCGCTGACCACCCGAAACGGGTGCTCCGGCTGCGGCCCGGGGAGCCCCGGCCGGGCCCAGGGGGCCGCGCGTTCGGCGGGCCCGGCGTGGCGCGAGGCGCCGGCGGGCATGGAGGCCGATTCGGGCCGACCGGGGCAGGCGGGGGCGTCGGCGCGGCAGTCGCTCGCCCCGAGCCCCCGGAAGCCGAGCACCCGCTCCATCGTCCGATGCACCATCACATCGGGAGTCGAAGCCCCCGAGGTCAGCCCGATCCGCACCGCCCCCTCGGGCAACCAGCCCCGCGCGACCGCTTCGCCCCCGCCGGGGGGGCGACAGCGGATCTCGTCGGCGGAGAGGAGGCACTCGGGGCCGGCGATGTGGTAGCTCGGGCGTTCGGCGGCGCAGATCTCGGCGAGATGGGCGGTGTTCGAGGAGTTGAACCCGCCGATGACGAGGATCAGGTCGAGGTCTTCCCGGAGCAGATCCAGCACCGCGTCCTGGCGCTCCTGGGTGGCGCTGCAGATCGTGTCGAAGGAGCGGAACCGCTCGGGGAGTTCGTCCTCGCCGTAACGGCGGGCCATCGCGTCCCGGAGCACCGCCTGGATCTCGAGCGACTCGCTCCCGAGCATCGTGGTCTGGTTGGCGAGCCCGATCCGGGCGAGGTCGCGGTCCGGATCGAAGCCCGGGGAGCAGGCGGCCCCGAACCGCTCGAGGAAGCCGTCCGGGTCGAGGTGCCGGTCGAGGAAACGGCAGACCTCGCGCGCCTCCTCCATGTCCCGGACCACGAGGTAGCGGCCGGCGCGGGACACCGTCGCCTTCGTCTCCTCGTGGGCGTACTTCCCGTGGATCACCGAGGTGAACCCGTCGCGCCGGTAACGGCCCACGTTCTTCCAGACGTTCATCACGGAACCGCAGGTGGTGTCCACGAGGATGGAACCCCGCCGCCGCACCGCCTCGAGCTCTTCGGTGCTCACGCCGAAGGCGGGCAGCAGGACGACATCCTCGGGGTCGAGGTCGGCGAACTTCTCCTCGACCGAGGCCCCGTCCCGAAGGAACCGGATGCCGAACCCCGAGAGCCGGCGGTTCACATACGGGTTGTGGATGATCTCGCCGGTCAGGAAGATCCGGCGGTCGGGGAACCGGCGGCGCGCCTCGTAGGCGTATTCGATCGCCCGGTCCACGCCGTAGCAGAAGCCGAACTCGCGGGCGAGCCGGAAGCGGAGGTCGCCGGCCCGGATCCGGTAGTCGTGATCGCGGGCGAAGCGGACGAGGTGGCCCCGGTAGTCCTCGGTGAGCGGCTCGATGATCTCCTTCCGGAGACCGAGGCCGCGCCGGTAGTGGACTCCGGGCGGCGGAGGCTCGGTCTCGTCTCTTCCTGCGGCCGCCGGCACGCCGGAAATGATAGTCTCCGCACGTCATGCAGGATGTCCTGATCAAGGGTCCGCGGAAGCGGAAGCCGCGCATACTCGCCTTCGTGGACGCGGGGAAGTGCTTCGGCCGGGGCTGCGAGATGTGCATCGCGGTCTGCCCGGTCCAGGACTGCATCACCCTGGTCCCCGACCCCGAGCCCCGCTCGCAGGGTCAGGTCTGCGAGGTGAACACCGAGACCTGCATCGGCTGCCAGCTCTGCGCGAAGTTCTGCCCGCCGGACTACGACGCCATCCACATGTTCCCCCACGACGAGGGGATCAGGCTGGCCGAGGCGCGCGACCGGACCTTCGACTACCGCCAGTACCGGAAGAAGCCCGGGCAGGCCCTGGCGACCTGACCCTTCGCGCCGGGGCTCCCCGAGGCGTCGCCGTCCGGGCGGCGGGCGCGTGGTGGTCGGCGGCTCCCGAACGGGTGGCCGGATCGCCATGCGGGTGCGGACCCGGGCCGGATCGAACCTCGTCGCCGGGCTCGAAGAATGAGGCCATGGCGGTGAACCGGGGCCGCCGCCGCGTGGCCGTCGCTCGGGGGCGCCCGGCTGACCGGCGTCTCGTCGCACCCGCCCTGGCAGGCTTTGGTGAAAGTCCCCCGGGCACAGACGC
>CAYGAO010000328.1:0-2671 GCA_964347715.1 uncultured Acidobacteriota bacterium | reverse complement strand
CGCCAGCGGCGGATCCCGTACCAGAGCAGCGGCAGGATGAAGACCGCCCAGAAGGCCCAGGTCATGATCCGGTAGCCGATCCCGATCAGGCCCTCGAGCCCGGCCTGCGCGAGGAGCGCCGCCGCCAGCAGGACGATCGTCGAGGTCACCGGACGGAGCCAGGGACTCAAGGCGCGACCGCCCTCTTCCCTCGCGCGAGCGACCCGCTCGTTCACCGCGTGGATCATGCTGGTCGCGGTCTCGACGAGGGTGCCGAACAGGATCAGCTGGAACGCGAACAGCAGGATCGGCGAGCCGATCCGCCCGAGCATCGTGAGCGAGGGAACCGTCTCCCCGATCATCCCGGGACCGAGCCCGGCGATCGCCACGAAGAAGAGCACCGCCGGGGCGATCCCGATCGGCCCGGCGAGCAGGCCCGCGACCACCGCGTCGCGCCGGGTCCGCAGGTGGTGGACGCAGAAGAGCACGGCCGGGAGCGTGCCGACGTTGTAGGCCATGTATTCCGCGCCGCCGAGCGCCCAGTCGGGAGTCGCGACGCCGTCCCGGAGCGCCGCCGCGATGTCCGTCCCCCAGGAGCCCACCGCGGCGACCAGCACCGCGGCATAGACGGCGTAGAGCGCGATCGACCACAGCGAGAGGAAGCCCTCGACCGTCGCCGTCCCGCGGAGGACGAGCCAGCCGACGGCGATCATGATCGCGAGCACCCCGAACGCATAGGGGAGGCCGAGCGAGCGGCTCACGATCTCGCCGCCCGCGGCCGCCACCACCGAGACCACCACGAGCACCGCGGCGAGATAGACGACCTCGTACATCCAGTGGAAGCGGCCGAGGAGCACCCGGGCGAAGGCCCGGTAGTCGAAGGCGCGCGCGCGACGGGCGACCTCGAAGGTCAGGGTGCAGACGACCGACCACAGCGGCATCGTCACGAGGAGCATCCCGAGCAGTCCGCCGAGGACCCCCTTCGTGAGGAAGAAGTCCACGAGCTCCCGGCCGGTGCCGTAACCGCCGGCGATGATCATGGACTGGAAGACGAAGCCGGGAAGCAGCGTCCGCTGGAACCAGTCGGAGCGGAGGGGGTTCGGCATGGCGCCGGCGAGGGAGGCTCCGTTCGCCGAAGCGCCCCGGGTCGCGCGCCGGCGAGGATACCGGTTCCGCCCGGTATGCTCCCCCGCCATGCTCGGGCGGAGGGGGCGGCGGCTCGCCCTCGCTTCGCTGTTCGCGGTGCTCCTCGCCGCCTCGGGGGTCGCCGAAACCGGGGAGGCTCCGGTTCCCGCCCGCTGGTTCGAGCTCCTCGGCGCGCTCGACGGGAGCGAGACGGCGCGCGCCCGGTTCCTCGCGCTCTACGCCGAGGACGCCCTCCACATCCAGGGGCCGGCAGGGCCGGACCAGCGCGGCGCCGCGACCTTCCGGGGACGCGAGAAGGTGGGCCTCCTCGTGGACCGGCTCCTCGGCGAGTGGCGCGATCACCAGGTCCGGCCCGAGGTGGCCACCGCCGCCGAGACCTCGGCGACGCTCTGGCCCGAGGCCGAGGGCCCCTGGGGCGGACCGCTCGTGGCGGCGCAGTTCACCCTCGCCGGCACCCGGCGCGAAGACGGCGCCCGCTGGCTCGTCCCAGGAGCCGTGTTCTTCCGCGTCCGGGACGGCGAGCTGGTCCGGGTGCGGGTCTATCTCGGCCGGGGCGAGGCCGCCGAGGTCGAGATCCAGCGATGAGGCTCGCTGCGCGGGGAGGCGCGGCCCTCGCGCCGCTGCTCCTCGCCGGCGCCTGCTCCGGGCCGCCGGAAGCGCCAGCGACGGAGCCCCTGCCCCCGATCCTCGCCCAGAACGCCTTTCTCTACTACCGGGACCTCGATACCGCCGAGGCGTTCTACCGGGAGACGCTCGCGCTCCCGCTGGCCGCCGACTTCGGCTTCGCGAAGATGTTCCGCGTCGCCGAGTCGGCGTACCTGACGCTCGTGGACGAGGACGAGGGGATGCACCGCGCCGACGAACCCAAGACGGTCGCGTTCGCGCTGGTAACCGAGCGCCTCGTCGAATGGCAGGACCGGCTCGACGCCGCGGGGGCGAACTTCCGCAGCCGGTTCGACCCCGAGGCCGCGGATCCCGAGGCCGCCCACCACGGCTTCACGGTCTTCGACCCGGGCGGCTACATCCTCGAGTTCGAGCGGTTTCTCCCCCACCCCGAGAACACGGAACTCATGCCGATCCTCGATACCACCACCCCCCTCGGCGGCGAGAGCGCCGCCGCCGGGCCGGGCATGGGATTCGAGGCGATGATCGTCTGGCTCTACCACCCGGACATCGCCGCAATGGAGGACTTCTACCGGGAGGCGCTCGGCCTTCCCCGGACCGTGGACCAGGGCTGGGCGAAGATCCTGCGCACCGCGCACGCCGGATTCCTCGGGATCGTGGACTCGACTCGGGGAATGCACTCGTTCACCGAGGACAAGGCGGTCACGGTGAGCTTCTTCGTCGAGGCCGTGGAACCCTGGCACGCACGCCTCGAGTCCTTTCCCGGCTACACCCCGCGCACCGGGATCCTCGACGAGAGCGGCCGCGTGCGGGTCTTCGTCGGCCACGACCCGATGAACTACACGCTCGAGTTCGACGCCTTCCTCGACGCGCCCGGCAACGAGTCGCTCCGGGAGCAGCTCGCGGGCGTTCCGCGCGTTCC
>CAYGAO010000327.1:0-2691 GCA_964347715.1 uncultured Acidobacteriota bacterium | reverse complement strand
GGACGATCACGCCGATGACCGCGTCGTGGAACGCCGGTCGCAGGCGGACGATGCCGTCGTTCTCCCGCGTCGGGTGCACCCGGTTCGTGAGCAGGACCGCGAAGAGTTCGCGCTCCGGGTCCAGCCAGATCGAGGTTCCGGTAAATCCGGTGTGGCCGAAGGAGAACGCCGAGAAGTGGTCTCCCGAAGAGGAGGGCCCGCCGCTCGAGGTGCGCGACGGCGTGTCCCACCCGAGCGCGCGGCTGCTCCCCGGGACCAGTCCGGCGCGACGGGTGAAGCGGGCGATCGTCCCCGCCCGGAGGAGGCGTTCGCCGTGCATCGCCCCGCCGTTCAGCAGCATCTGCGCGAACACCCCGAGATCGCCGGTCGTGGAGAAGAGGCCGGCGTGGGCGGCGACTCCCCCGAGGAGAACGGTGTTCTCGTCGTGGACCTCCCCGCGAACGACCCGTCCGCGCCAGGGGTCGTCCTCGGTGGGAGCGATCCGCCCGAGCCACTCCGCGGGCGGCCGGTACGCCGTCGTCTCCATGCCGAGCGGTCCGAATATCCGTTCTTCCGCGAGGACCTCGAGGCGTTTTGCGGAGACGCGCTCGAGGATTTCCCCGAGGAGGAGGATGCCGTTGTCCGAGTACACGGAGTCCGTCCTCGGTTCGTAGTCGGACGGCGCCGCGTGGATCCGGTCGAGGACGAGCCGGCGCGCTTCGGCCGGCGGGATCCCGGCGGCGTCCGGGTCGAACTCCAGGTAGAACTGGATCCACGCGGGGAGCCCCGAAGCGTGGGCGAGGAGGTCCCGGACCGTGACCCCGGCGCGCCGCGCGGCTTCCGCCTCCGAGGGCGCCCGGTCGAGGAACTCGGGGAGATAGGCGCTCACCGGGAGCGAGAGGTCGAGGAGCCCGCCTTCGACGAGCATCATCGCGAGCGTCGTGGTCCCGACGACCTTGGTGAGCGACGCGAGGTCGTAGATCGTCTCCGGGGTCACCGGCGGCGAATCCGGTTCGTGGCCGAGCCGCCCGAAGCCCTCGTGGAGCACCGCGCGGCCCCGGCGGGCCACGAGGACGCTGGCCCCGGGCGTCACCCCCGCGGAGATCGCTCGTTCCACGACGGCCCGGATCTCCGCGACCCCCGTGGAACTCATCCCGACCGCCTCGGGTGCGGCGGGCCGGAGCCGCTGCCGCGCGGCGGTGGTGACGATGCCTCCCCGGACCGGCTCGCCGGCGAGCGGAATCGGAAGCCGTCCGTCCATCGCCACCTCCCCGAAGAGCGCCGCCGCGGCCGCCCGCTGGCTCGCCCCGGCGCCGTCCCAGGCGAGCAGGAGCGTCGCTTCCTCGGGGAGCCCCTCAACCCCGCGAGGGTTTCCGAACGAGACGGCGACGAGCTTCTCCGCAAACGGCGTGAGCGTAGTCCGCAACTCGCCGGGAACCGCGAGACCCTCGCGCCGGAAGTCGGCGAGGAGGACCGCGTCGGCGCGATCGGCGCTCTCGGCGAAACGCGCGAGCGGGAGCGCGCCGTGGCTCGTCGCCGCCATGCGCCCGAGCAGGGCGCCCCGACGGCGGATCTCCGCGCGGAAGCGGCGCCGGTCCGGTTCGTAGGGCCCCTCGCGGTGGATCTCGACGAGCAGCACCCGGGGCGTCCGGGACGCGGCCGCGCCGCCGGTGAGCCGGGTCGAGAACGGCAGGAGTCCCTCCGGATCGCGGACCAGGGTCAGCCCGCGGGCGAAGCGCGACTCGGCGAAGGCGCGGTCGTCCGGGTCGGCGAACGCCTCGCCGAGGCGCTCCGGCGGGCTGCGGTCCGCGAAGAGCCCGAGCCGGGCCTTCGCTTCCAGGATGCGGCGCACCGCCTCGTCGAGCCGGCCGGAGGCGAGACGCCCGGCGCGAACCGCGCGGACGATGGACTCCCGCGCGACCACCGGGTCTCGCGGCGCCAGGATCACATCCACCCCGGCCGCGAGCGCGGCCGCCGCGAGCTCCCCGTCGAAACGACCGGCCCGGGCTCCTTCCATCTCGAGCGCGTCACTCACCACGAGCCCGGAGAAGCCCATCTCCGAGCGCAGCAGCCCGCCCAGGATCTCGGGCGAGAGGGTCGCCGGGCGGTCCTCGCGCCCGTCGAGCGCGGGAACCGCGAGGTGCCCCGGCATGACCGCGCCGACGCCGTCGGCGATGGCGGCGCGGAACGGAGCGAGATGCTGCGCTTCGAGAGTCTGGCGGGACAGCGGCACGGTCGCGAGCCGGTGGTGGCTGTCGGTCGCGGTGCCGCCGTGGCCGGGGAAGTGCTTCGCCGTCGCGAGCGCCCCGCCGGCCGCCACCCCGCGGAGGAACGCGGTCCCGAGTTCGGTGACCAGGCCCGGGTCCGCGCCGAACGAGCGGGTTCCGATGACCGCGCTGTCCCGGCTCTGAAGGACATCGAGCACCGGAGCGAGCACGAGATGCACGCCGAGGGCGCGGGCCTCGCGGGCGACGATCCGGCCCTGCCGCTCCATCGCCGCGGGAGCCGGGGCCGCCGCCGCCTGCATCGCCGGCGGGAAGCGGATCCCGCCCGCGGTCCGCATCGCCGTCCCCCACTCGAAGTCCGCGGCGACGAGGAGCGGGAGCGGCGCCACGCCCTGGAGGGTGGAGGTGATTCCGCGGGTCCCCCCGGGCGTCCCGGCGAAGACCACGACCCCGCCGATCGCGCCCGATTCGGCGAGCGCGACGAGCG
>CAYGAO010000326.1:0-2736 GCA_964347715.1 uncultured Acidobacteriota bacterium | reverse complement strand
GGGGGGGGGGGGGGGGGGGGGGCCCCCCCCCCCCCCCCCCCCGAAAGACGGCGGAGCGGATCGCCCAAGCGATTCGGGCCGCCAGTCAGGCGGCGGGGCTCCGGCGGGCGAGCCCGGGTGCGAGGACGGCGTCCGGCGGGATCTCCGGGATCTCGAGGAACGGCGGCTCCGGCGCGGGACGAGCCACCGGCCCGAGCGCGTCCAGGGCGTCGCCGAGCAGAAAGATCGAGCCGGCGACCACCGCTTCGCCGCGGGGCCCGGCGATCCGGAAGGCGCGTTCGAGAGCCTCGGGCACGCCGGCCACGACCTCCAGCCGCTCCGCGGGCAGGACGCGCCCGGCGGCCTCCCGAAGCCCCGGGAGCGGGAACGCCCGCTGGCTCCCGGCGGCCGTCAGCACCACGCGGCCGAAGAGCGGGGCGAGCGGCGCGAGCATCTCCCCGACGCGCTTGTCGCGCATCGCCCCGAACACGAGCGCGCGCTCCGTCGCGGTTTCGAGGGCGCCGAGGTAGTCGGCGAGGCGTTCCGCCCCGTCGGGGTTGTGCGCGGCGTCGAGGAGGATCGCCGGGCGGCCGGGGCTCGGGGGCAGCCACTCGAGCCGGCCCCGCCAGCGCGCCCGGGCGATCCCCCGCTTCACCCGCTCCGGGTCGGGGGCGCCGAGCCCGAGCCGGGAGAACAGCCGCTCGGCGCCCCGCACCGCGAGCGCGAGGTTGTCCGCCTGGTGCCGACCCGGAAGCGGCAGCCAGAGATCGTCATAGGCCGCGGCGGGTGTCCGGAGCCGCCCCGAAGCGCCGGTGCGCCCGAACTCGAAGACCGCCTCGACCTCTTCGTCGAGATCGTGGAAGCGGGCGCCCGCCGAGCGCGCGCTCGCCTCGAGGACCCGCCGCGCGGCGGGGTCCTGCGGGGCGACCAGAAGCTCCCCGCCGCGCCGGGCGATGGCCCCCTTCTCGCCGGCGATCCCGGCGACGGTGCGGCCGAGGTGGCGCTCGTGGTCGAGGGCGATCCGGGTCACCAGGCCGAGCGGCGCGTCCGTCGCGGTGGTCGCGTCCCAGCGGCCGCCCATCCCCACCTCGAAGAGGGCCGCGTCGAGCCGGTGGCGGGCGAACGCGACGAAGGCGGCGGCGGTGACGCTCTCGAAGAACGACGGCTGGCGCTCGCCCGGCAGCGTCTCGGCCGCGCGAGCCACTGCGCCGACGCAGTCGGCGAACTCTTCCGGGGAGATCTGGCGCCCGTCGAGGTGGATGCGCTCCCCGATCTCGACCAGGTGCGGCGAGGTGAACCGGCCGACGCGGAGGCCGTGAGCCCGGAGAAGCGCGTCGAGAAGCGCGACGGTCGAACCCTTGCCGTTCGTGCCGGCGACCACGACCGCCGGAACGCGGCGTTCGGGATGGCCGAGCGCGCGGGCCGTCGCCCGGATGTTCCGCGTCCCGTCCTTGACCCGGAACTGCTCGCGTCCGCGCAGGAAGGCGAGCGCCTCTTCGTAATGCAAGCGGACCGGGGCGCCCGCTCTACCGGAAGGCGCGGGCGCGCACCGGTTCGCGCGCGGTCGCGGCGACGGCTGCCTCCGCTCCTTCCCGGGCCGGGTCGTGGAAGAAGCGGAGGAACCCGCCGACCACCCGGCGAAGGTCGCGCCGGTGGACCACGCGGTCGAGCATCCCGTGGGTGAGCAGGAACTCGGAGCGCTGGAACCCCGGCGGCAGCTCGCCCCGGATCGTCTGCTGGATCACCCGCGGGCCGGCGAACCCGATGAGCGCGCCCGGCTCGGCGAGGTTCAGGTCCCCGAGCATCGCGTAGCTCGCGGTGACCCCGCCGGTGGTCGGGTGGGTCAGGATCGAGATGTAGGGGAGCCGGGCGTCGTCGAGCAGCGCGAGCGCCGCGGAGATCTTCGCCATCTGCATCAGGGAGAGCGCCCCCTCCTGCATCCGGGCGCCGCCCGAGCAGGAGACCACGATCAGCGGGATCCGGGCCTCGAGGGCCGCCTCGGCGGCGCGGGTGATCTGCTCGCCGACCACGACGCCCATGCTCCCGCCGATGAACCCGTACTCCATCGCGGCGAGGATGACCGGCGTCTTCTCGATCCCGGCGCGGACGGCGAGGACGGCGTCGTCGAGACCGGTGGCCTCGGCGCCCCGGCGGAGCCGCTCGGAGTAGTCCACCCGGTCGCGGAACCGCAGCGGGTCGTTCGAGCGGATGCCGCCGGGGAGCTCCTCGAAGGCGCCGTCGTCCACGAGCATCTCGATCCGGTCGCGCGCGGAGAGGCGCCGGTGGTGGTCGCAGTGCGGGCAGACCTCGAGGTTCTCGCGGAGCGCCCGCCCGTAAACGATCTCGGAGCACCCCTCGCAGCGGACGAAGAGTCCGTGCGGAACCTGCGGCCCGCCCGGAGCCGGGGTCCGCGGGGCGGATGCGAGCATGGGAAAGGACGGATGGTATCAGCCCGTGGAAAAAGTCCCCCGCATTCGCACCGCTCCGGGAAGGGAATCCGGAATCCGCCCCGATTCGGGGATGCGGGGCACTCTTCCCACGGGCCGGTGGGTCGAATCGCTTCCGCGATTCGCCCCGCCGTCTTTCGCGGGGAGGGAGGACCCTCTCCGCACCCCTCCCCGGCGGCGCTTCGCGCCGCGTCGGCGCGCGAGGGACTTTCTCCACAGCCTGCTACCGGCCCGTGGAAAAGTCCCCCGCATTCGCCCCGATCCGCGAGCTGGCGGCGGGGATGGCCGAAGCAGCGGACCATCGGGCGGA
>CAYGAO010000325.1:0-2743 GCA_964347715.1 uncultured Acidobacteriota bacterium | reverse complement strand
ACGGCGCCTTCGATATCCGGGGTCTGGTCCCGGGCAGGTACGTCCTCTGGATCTTCGACCTCGGCCTCCGAAAAGGATCCACCTGGTTCCGTTCGCTGGCGCACCTGGATCCGGAAACCCACATCCACGATACGATCTGGAGATCGCCGGTGGTCGTGCGCGCGGGCGAGCGCACCGGTCCGCTCGTGATTCCGGTCAAGCGACCGGAGGTGAGCGAATGAAGTGGCGAGGCACGATCTTCGCGATCGTGGCGCTGACGGGCTGCGGGGACGGCGGTCCGGCAACACCCCCAATTCCGGCGGAAGCGGGGCGGGAAGCGCCCGCGGTTCCAGTGGTTGCCGAGCCGGAGCGTCTTTCCCTGGAGATCGTCGAGGGGGAAACGGTGGCGGTTCCGGTCCGTTACCTCTGGTCGCCGTCGCTGGAGCGCGTCAGCGCAGAAATCGGGCTGGAGGCATCGTACGGGACGGCGTCGGCGGACGACATCCTGTTGATGGAGCGGACGACGGTGCCGGTGGATGGGAGTGATGGGGAGGCAACGGTGGAACTCGGACTGCGAGCCCTGAGGGACGGGACCGAGGAGGGCGCGGAGACGCTGGTTCTGCGCCCGGTGAAGTGGGACTATAGTCCGGACCGAACCATCCGGGTGCGTGATGCCGAGATCGAAGTCGTGATCACGGACGAACCGCCCCCCTGCCCCGAGGTAGAGGTTCGTGTGGGGGAGTCGCCAAGCGTGTTGCTGGGCGGCCTGGGCCTGGGGAACATCCGCATCTATACCTCGGAGATCGAGGTCGTGGCGCCTGCGTCGGAATCTGTAATCGATTGGATCAAGCCCACGGACTACAGGTTGGATCTTTCGGACTCCGGTTTGCCCCCGAATTACTATCGGACGCGGACCCTCACCACCTGGCGGGTCGAGTCGCTGGGCGACCGGATACGCCACCGGATGACAGCGCAGTGGTGGAATGGCCACATCGAATGGGGATCGGAGCCTCCACGCTTCGAACTGCAGGTGTGTGGCGGGCCCGGTTACGGAAAGTTCGTCCGTTGCTCCCCGACCGAGTGCGCCGTCCACGAGGAAGGCTTCTGACATCGTGCAGGGGATCCGGATCATGCACCTGGATTTTCAGGAATCGTCGTGGAACCCTGACGGTTCCGCGTGTCGACGTGAGCACAGCCGTCGTCGAACGGCTCCGTCGCAACTCCTTCCGCAGCGTTCGCCCGCCGTGGCGGCAGGGGTGAATCGAATGCTTTTCGGGATTCATCGGAGATGGGCGACGCTCGCGGTCGTGCTGGCTGCGCTGACATCCGGGGGATGTGGAGAGGACTCGCTCTCGGCGCCCCCGAGTCCGACATCGCCCCGTGTCATCGTGGCACCGTCGCCCCCGTCGACCACCCATCAGGCACTGTCGCCGACGGAGATGCGTTCGGATCCGGGCGAAACTGTTGCCGTCGCCTCCATGCCGGAAACGGCCAGTTTGGAGTCGTCTGGCCCAGCCGAGGAGAGCGCCGGTTCCGCCCCGCCACCGAAACAAGAACAACCGGGCTCCGAGACCGGAGCGCGCGACGTCCAACCCATCTACAGAATCGATTCTTTCAGCGCGACAGCGGTATCCCACGCCTCCATACGGGTTCGGTGGAGCGTCTCGCTCGAGGACATCAGCTATTCCCGCAACCCGCTGATCAGCCTGGCCCGCCGGGAGGCGCCATCCGGGGCCTGGGTATCGCTGCCCGCGTCTGGCCTCGACGGGTCAAGGCTAGATACCGGCCTTCAGTCAGAAACCGAGTATCTGTACGGATTGTCCGTAGACGAACTTTGGGCTACGGCCTCCGCGACCACTCTTCCTGATCCTGATCCAGAGTGCTTCCCACCTCCTCTGACCGTTGCCGCCAGCGCGTCTTCGGCGAGCGCTATTGAGGTGAGGTGGTGGTTTAGCTCTCCACCTCCCCCGGAGTGCGATTTCGACTACCGAGTCGACCGCAGCATCACAGGAAACTATGAAGTGATTGTTTCTAGCCAGACGGAGCAGAGACATTCGGACAGCGGTCTGAGTGCGAACACGCAATATTTTTATAGGATCGTCGCAAGCAGCAGCGACGGTGAGAGCTCGGGCACTGCTTCGGCGACGACTCCCTGTCCCGCACCCTCGGGGCTCGTCCTGGACGCCAGGGCAACCTCGCGTAGCAGAATTTCGTTGAGCTGGAGTGTCAACAGCTTGCCGTCCGGATGCGAACCGAGCTACAAGATCGAAAGAAAGCGGGGCTCGGGCAGATACGTCACGCTCGTAGACAGCCAGACCACCAACACCTACTCGGACAGCGGGTTGTCGTCAGGGACCACCTATTGGTACCGAGTGACCGCAAGCAACAGTGGCGGTTCTGTCAGTGATGAGGACCCGGCGACGACGCACCGTCGCCCGACCCCTACGCCGGACCCGGAGCCCGACGTGAGCCGCCCCACCGGGCTGACAGCCACGGCGGTCTCCCCGAGCGAGGTCGAGGTGACCTGGAGTGCGGTCTCTGGGGCGGACGGCTACGACATCCAGATGATGGAGTCGGGCGGTTCCTGGGGAGATACGGTGGATGCGGGCGCCGGGACTTCCTACAGCTACACGGGACTCACCATGAACACGGAGTACTCCATCCGCGTGCGTACGGTGGACGGGAGCCGGACCTCGGGCTGGACCGCCGCGGTGAGCGCCACCACCGAGGTGCAGCCCCCGGGAAACCCGGAGGCGAACGAGGA
>CAYGAO010000324.1:0-2752 GCA_964347715.1 uncultured Acidobacteriota bacterium | reverse complement strand
CAGCTACTACGCCTCGCTGCTCGGCAAGTACTGGTTCGAGCACCTCTGCGGGATCCCGTTCCGGTCGTCCATCGCCAGCGAGTTCAACTACCGCCCGGAGCTCCTGCGGGAGAGCGCCACGCTCCTGTCGATCTCGCAGTCGGGGGAGACGGCCGACACGCTCGTGGCCGCGAAGCGGACGAACCGCGAGGGGTACGCGCACTTCCTCGCGCTCTGCAACACCGCCCACAGCTCGCTGCCGCGGATCTCGGACTACACGATCCTGATGGAAGCCGGACGCGAGATCAGCGTCGCCGCGACCCGGACCTTCATCGCCCAGCTGATCCAGCTGTTCGGGGCGGCCCTCTCGGCGCGCGTTCACGGGCCGCGCGGAAACGGCGACCACGAGCGGGCGCTCTGGAGCGACTTCCGGCGGATTCCCGAGGCGATCGAGGCGGTGATCGCCCTCGACGACCGCATCCGCGAGGTCGCGGAGCGCATCGCCGACGCGAACAGCATGCTCTTCATCGCGCGCGGCATCCTGCTCCCGATCGCCCACGAGGGAGCGCTGAAGATGAAGGAAGTGTCCTACATCCACGCCGAGGGTTATGCCGGGGGCGAGCTCAAGCACGGCTCGCTCGCGCTCGTGGACCCGGAGATGCCCGTGGTCGCCCTCGCCAGCACCGGTTCGATCACGGAGAAGATCCGGGCGAACCTGCGGGAGATCCGCGCCCGCGACGGAACCGTGTTCCTCTTCTGCGACGAGGAACTGCTCGACGACCCGGCGGTGGGAACGGTGATCCTGCCCCGGGTCCACTACCTGCTCGCTCCCTTCGCCGCCGCGGTCGCGGTCCAGCTGCTCGCCTACCATGTGGCGACCCTCCGGGGGATCGAAGTGGACCGCCCGCGAAACCTCGCCAAATCGGTGACCGTGGAATGAGCCGCTCCCTGGCCCTCCCGGTCGCGCTGGCGACGGGGGAACGCGCCCGCCGGAGCGAAAGGCCGGCGGTGCGCCGGGGCGGTCTCTTCGTCGCCGCCGCGCTGGCGACCGCTTCCGCCGGCGCGACACAGCCGAGCGCGGACCGGGAGATGGTCGCGAAGATCCGGGAGGAAGGGCTCCACCGGTCCGGGCTCCCGGAGACGCTCTCCTGGATGACCGATGTCCTCGGGGCCCGGCTCACGAACTCGGCAGCGATGGACCGGGCGCAGCAGTGGGTCGTCTCCGAGATGGAGCGGATCGGGCTCGCGAACATCGTGCGCGAACCCTTCATGGATTACGGGGCGAGCTGGGACAACGAGTACTTCTCGCTGCACCTGACCGCGCCGGACTACCAGCCGATGACCGGCTACCCGATCGCCCACACCCCGGGAACCGGAGGCCGGCTCGAGCTCGAAGTCGTGATCGCCGATGTGCGCTCCCGCGCGGACCTCGAGGCGCTCCGGGGAAAGCTCCGCGGCAAGGCGGTGCTCTCGACGCCGCCGGCGACGGTGGACCGGAGGAGATTCGCCACCGGAACGCCGGAGCGCACCGACCGGGAGATGGAGCGGCTCGCCCGGGCGGTCCTGCCCCGGACGGAGCCGGATCCGCTGTTCGCGAGCTCCCACGCCGATCCGCGGCCCGAGGTCCTGAGTCCCGAGGAACGGCTCCGGTTCCATGTCGCGGAGGGCGCCGCGGCGGTGCTCGAGTCCCGGAGCGGGTGGCCGGGCGCGGTCCGCGGTTTCGCCCGCCCCGGAGCGAAGGTGGACCGGTGGGACCGCGAAGCCACCCTCGCCTCGGCGCCGATCATCGCGGTCACCCCCGAGCACTACAACCGGATGTACCGCCTCCGGCGGCGCGCCGTCCCGGTCCGGATCGAGCTCGAGGTGCGGAACCGGCACGGCGAGACGGCGACCGAGGCGAAGAACGTCCTGGGAGAGCTGCCGGGCTCGGACCTGGCCTCCGAGGTGGTGATGATCGGGGCGCACTTCGACACCTGGCATGCGAGCCCGAACGCGAGCGACAACACCTCGGGGGTCGCGGTCATGCTGGAGGCGATGCGGATCCTGAAGGCCGTCGGCGCCGAGCCGCGCCGAACGATCCGGATCGCGCTCTGGTCGGGCGAGGAGCAGGGGCTCTGGGGATCCCGCGCGTATGTCCGCGAACGGTTCGGGGACCGCGAGAATCCGGGCCCGGACCGCGAGAACTTCTCCGTGTACTTCAACCAGGACTACGGCCCCGGCCGCTACCGCGGCGTCTGGCTCCAGGAGAACGAGCATGTGCGCCCGCTGTTCGAGGCCTGGATCGCTCCGTTCCGGGACTTCGGGCTCACGACGCTCGCACCCGGCAGCGTCGGGAGCACGGACCATGTCCCGTTCGACGACGCGGGGCTCCCGGCCTTCCAGTTCCTCCAGGCCCGCGTCGGCGGCACCGGCGGCCACACGAATCTCGACTACTACGACACCCTGCCGGTGGACGACCTGAAGAAGAACGCCGTGGTGGTCGCCGCCTTCGCCTGGCACGCGGCGATGGCGCCCGAGAAGCTCCCGCGCAAGGGCCCCGCCCGCTGACGCCGGCCCCCCTTCGCTCCCGGACCACGCTTCCGGCATCGCCAGCCCGGCGAGCGTCCGCGCCCGAGGCGTTCGAATCGAGAACCATCGTCGCCTGACCGGGCCCGGTCGGTCCGACGATCCAGAATGGCGGACCCGTCGGCACGACGGGCCGAGGGGGTCGTGCCATGGCAGGCCGTGGAGAAAGTCCCTCGCGCGCCGACGCGGCGCGAAGCGCCGCCGGGGA
>CAYGAO010000323.1:0-2775 GCA_964347715.1 uncultured Acidobacteriota bacterium | reverse complement strand
TCGGTCGTGGAGCAACGGACGAACTTTCCGTAACCGGGCCCGCCACACACCTGCAGTTCGAAGCGTGGAGTCTTGAAGCGTAGATGCTCCGGTAAAAAAATGCTGGCTCCATTCCACCATTGCGCTGTCATCCGGTGGCGTACCCGGTCGCCCAGTGACTCGACCCGCCAGGCGTTGAGCATCCGCGTCCGTCTGTAAACCGGGTGGTCCTCCGTACGGAAGTCGAACCTGACGTCCGCGGGCTCGATCCACTCGATTACCGATTCCGACGCAGGCGCCACGACCTCGATCTCCGAGGCGAAGATGCGGTAGAACCAGTCGTCCAACAAAACGGCTGGCGCCTCCTCTACCCGGACCTCCACCCCGGCGCACGGATGCGGCCCGTCGGTGATCACCACTTCGATCTCGGCATCGCGCACCCGGATGGTCTGGTCCGGACGGGAATCCCACTTCACCGGGCGCAGGACCAGCGTCTCCGCCCCCTCCATCGTGCCGTCCGGCAGGGCCCGCAGTCCGAGTTCCACCGTACCCTCCCCGACATTTCCACCCAGTGGCACCACGGTCCGCTCCATCAACAGGATGTCCTCCGCCGACGCCGTCCCGTACGATGCCTCCAGCCCGATCGTTGCATTTTCGCCCATGAGCGACCGCGACACCAGGTAACCGACCGGAACCGTCACCGTTTCTCCCTCGACGATCTCCAGCGAAAGACGCACCGGCTCGGTAGCCGTCGGAGTCGCGGGCGCTTCCGGCCCCGCGTCGGCCGGAATCGCGGGCGTTCTCGGCCCGCCGTTCCCGCAGCCCGCCAGCGCCACGATGATTGCGAAGACCGAGCCTCGCCACCTCATTCGTCCACCTCCGGTCGCCGGACCGGCATCATGAGCGGACCGGTGCGCTCGCCCGCGCGCACGACCACCGGCAACCGCGAGACAGTATCGTAGACGTGCGTTTCCGGATCCAGGTGCGTCAGCGAACGGAACCAGTCCGAGTCGATTCCTTTTCTGAGACCCAGGTCGAAGACAAAGAGGACGTACCTGCCCGGGACCAGACCCCGGATATGGAAGGCGCCGTGCCGACCGGTGAAGACGCCCACGCCGGCCCCCACCTGTCCCGTTTCCGGAGCGACTCGTGAAGCGAGGACATAGACGGCCTGCGCCGGTTCGCCCTCCGCGAACACCGCCCCCCAGATGCTCCCCGTCTCCTCCAGCCAACCCGCCCGGGGTCGCAGCACCGACACCGCCACCCGCTCATCCAGGTTCGGCCCCGCCAACGGCCTCAGTGCGCCACCCTGGAGCAGCCCGCGCCAACCGAAGACCGATTCTGGTTCCTTCCCACTCGACCAAAGGGTATCCGTCGCGCCGTAGTCGTGGGGAGACCCGGCCGCATGGTCCAGGCCCAGGCAATGTCCGAGCTCGTGCCCCGCCAGCCAGAAGAACGAATCCATGTCGACCCGAGGCGAGCCCGAGCTGAGCAACCTGACCTCGCACCCCGTGATCACGCGCCTCCTGACGCCAACTATCGAAGACAAATCCGTCACGGTCCACACGTAGGCATAACCGGCCCGGGTCGGAAAGTTCGGTGAAGGTCGTTCGGTAACGACCACGATGCCGGGATACGACCCTCCGAGATGCGGCACCAATTCCGCATAGGGCGCGACGCGGTCGACCTCCCAGCGGATGTCGGCGCTCTCGATGTCGCTCCACAGCGACAGGGCGTGATCCACCGCACTCACGACATCCTCGATGTCGCGGAGCACGCCGACGGTTTCATCGAACCCCCAGGGCCCGTCCTCGGCCACGGCGACCGACAGGGTCGCGCCGGGGGGCCAGGCATCCAGACTCCAGCCGACGGGCCGCTGATGATCCGGATGCACCGACATGTCGTCGTCGGAGGGGTCATAAACGAGGTACTGGTGGCCGTCGCCGGATACCGCGCCCAGCACCGCAAGCAGGGCTGCCGCGAACGAGTTCCGCAGCCGGGGTCTCCAGCCCTTCGCGAAGCCCCTCGCCGACGCGTTCACAACAGCGTTATATCACAGAGGCCGCGGCGAGTAAGTGGGACCCGGGGGCCCGGATCCTTCACCCGTGACGGGCCGCGAACCAGCTCTCGGGCGACGAGTCGCGCGCCCGGCGGTGGTGAGCATCCGTAGTCCCGGGTCGTGGTCAGGACCTCGCCGCCGGCGCGCCGCGGGCGCCCGCACCGCACGATCTCCATCGCTTCGCTCGCGTTCCGGACGAGCGCCAACTCGTCGGCGCCGCGGTCGAAGGAGGCGGCGAGGCGCGGCCGCACGACTTCGATCCGGGGCGCGAGCAGCTCGTCCACACGGAGCGAGGGGCCCTCGTTCGTGATGTCGCGGTACCGCGGCATCGCCCGCTGGACCGACGCCGGTGCCGGGCTGACGCTTCCCGAGTTCCGGTCGATGTGGTTCCGGGCGCTCGTGAACGCCTCGCGCGCCCGAGACCAGAAACCCTCGTCCGGGGCCGCCACGCCCGCGTCCAGTCCGACGGTTCGCGCGACCGCGGCGCCGATCCGGGCCTCGGTGTCCTGCGGGAGCGCGGTGAGCGCGCCGCGACGAACGCCCTTCGCTCCACCACCCGCCTCCGGTTCGCGGCTCGTCTCCGCCGAACATACCATCGGCTCCCCGGAGGACCCCTCATGACGACCAGGCTCTTCTCGCTTTCCGCCGCGCTCGCCGCGCTGCTCCCCGTCGCCCCTGCCGTCGCCGCGCAATCCACGGTTCCCCACCTCCCCGGGGAGGACGGAACGCTGCCGCAG
>CAYGAO010000322.1:0-2785 GCA_964347715.1 uncultured Acidobacteriota bacterium | reverse complement strand
GGGGGGGGGGGCCCCCCCCCCCCCCCACCCCTCCCCGGCGGCGCTGCGCGCCGCGTCTGTGCCCGGAGAACTTTCACCACAGCCTGTTCAGGGCGTCGCGGAGCGACTGAACGCTCCGCTGCGATTCGACGAACCGCTCCGTCAGCCCCTCCACGGCCCGCCGGTGCGTGACCGCGTCCTCGGTGCGATTCCGTTCGAGTGTCTCGGTGGCCTTCCGCATCCGCTCGAGGGAGTCGCGGAGCGGCTCGGCGACGCCCTGCAGGAGTTCCCGACCGACTTCCCGTTCGGAGCGGGTCGCGTCGCGGAACCGTTCTACCGCCGGCCCGAGTACCTCTTCGCCAGCGGCGCGGGCCACCCGGTCGAGGTCCGCGCCTGCCTGCTCCCGGGCGCGGCGCTCACCGGAGCGCTGGCCGAGAAGGTAGGCGACCGCCGCTGCGGCGAGAGCCGTGGCGAGGAGAAGAATCGCATCGAACATGGGAGGCAGTATGTCGCCCACCCGAGTCAGATCGTGTCACTGCCGCGCTCGGCTGGAACGCCGCCCGTGGATCGGGGCCGGGCCCGGTTCGACTCCTCGGGCCGAGCCAGGAATCCCGACCCGCTCCGGATCCGCTCTTCGAGCGACCGGGTCGAATGGCCATCGCGCCGGGCGCAGGCGTGGCGCGCGCCGAGGTGTCCGCCGACGGAGACGCGGCGGCGGCGATCGGGGCGGGGCGCGATAATCGGGGCGGTGCGTTTCTTCAACACCGCCGGGCCGGTAGTTCCCGCCGACCACTACCTGATCCCGCCTCTGAGTCGGGTGGATCTCGACGGGATCCTGATGCTCATCCGCCAGAAGAAGTACTTCGTCCTCCACGCGCCCCGGCAGACCGGGAAGACCTCGGCGCTGCTGGCGCTCAGGGACCTGCTGAACACCGGCTCGGCGGGGCCGTTCCGGTGCGTCCATGCGAACCTGGAGGTGGGGCAGGCGGCGCGTGAAGACACCGGGCGCGCCATGCGCGCCGTGCTGGCGGCGCTGGCCGAGAGCGCCCGCCTGCTCGGCGACGGATTTCTGGAGCAGGTGCGGGAGGACATCCTGGCTGCCTCCGGCCCGGACAACGCGGTGGCGACCGCTCTCACCCGCTGGAGCGAGGCGGACGCTCGCCCGCTGGTGCTGCTGCTGGACGAGGTGGACGCGCTCGTCGGCGACAGCCTGCTGGCGCTGTTGCGCCAGCTCCGCGCCGGGTACGAACGACGCCCGTCGGCCTTTCCGCAGAGCGTGGTGCTCTGCGGGCTCCGGGATGTGGCCGATTACCGGATGGAGGTGGAGTCGGGAAAGCGGGTGATCGCCGCGGGCAGCCCCTTCAACATCGTGGCGAAGTCGCTGCGCCTCGGCGATTTCACCGAGGAAGAGACCAGCGAGCTGCTGGCGCAGCACACTGCAGAGACCGGGCAGGCGTTTCTTCCGGAGGCGTCGAAGACGGCGTGGGACCAGACGCGCGGCCAACCGTGGCTGGTGAACGCGCTGGCCTACGAGGCGTGCTTCGAGAGCGAGCGGGGCCGCGACCGCAGCCGCCCGATCACGGCGGAGGACATGCTGACGGCGCGGGAGGCGCTGATCCGGCGGCGGAACACGCACATCCACCAGCTCGGGGAGAAGCTGCGGGAGGATCGGGTGCGGCGGGTCGTCGAACCGCTACTGAGCGGAGGTGGAGAGGACGACTCGACCGCTGCGGATGTGGACTACACCCGCAACCTCGGCCTGATCGCCGCCGACGACCCGCTACGGATCGCCAATCCGACTTATCGGGAAGCGATTCCTCGGGAGCTGACGCGGCGGGTCCAGTCGAAGCTGCCGCAGGAAGCGTCGTGGTACGCGACGGCCGAGCGCGGTCTGGATTCGGGGAAGCTGCTGGGGGCGTTCCAGGAATTCTTCCGGGAGCACTCGGAGCACTGGGTGGAGCGGTTCGAGTATCGGGAGGCGGGGCCGCAGTTGCTGCTGCAGGCGTTCTTGCAGCGGGTCGTGAACCGCGGCGGCCGGGTGGAGCGGGAATATGGGTTGGGTCGGGGTCGGACGGACCTGCTGCTCTTGTGGCCCCGGGACGGGGGCTGGGAGAAGTTCGTCGTGGAGTGCAAGATCCAGCGGCGGGGCCGGGAGCGGACGGAACGGGAGGGGCTTTCGCAGACCGCCGCGTACATGGACCGATGCGGTGCGGTGTCGGGTCACCTGGTGATCTTCGACCGGGACCCGGAGCGGTCGTGGAGCGAGAAGATCTACCGGCGGGAGGCGTCAGCGGACCCGTCGATCACCGTCTGGGGGATGTAGCGGGCGAACGCGGACGGAGCGGGGATCAACCCGCACCCAGGTGGCGGCCGGGGGAGGCCGAGCGGGGGCGGATCAGCCGGGCGGGCGCCGGAAGTGCGGATCGGCGCGGAGCGCCTCCAGCGCCTTTCGGTGCAGTTGGTGGACCCGTGGCGGCGTCAGGCCGAGCGCGCGTCCGATCTCCGCGAGCGCCGCCTCCTCGCGTCGGTCGAGTCCATGACGCATTTCCATGATCCTGACTTTGCCGGTTGACCCTGCGGAGGGTCCCGCAAGTCGTTGAAACCAGGGGGTCGGCTTCCACGATGGCCGTGTAGTGTCCACACTGGACAAGTCCCCCGCGACGCGCTGCCATCTCCCCGTGTTCGTCCGCACCGTCACCCGCAAGCACTCCGTCAAAGTACGCATAGCGCGAACTCCTCGCCGCGAAGGTCCCGGCGCTGTTTCCCCCCGAGACCCTCGTCGAACGCACCCTCGCCGCGCGCCGCC
>CAYGAO010000321.1:0-2830 GCA_964347715.1 uncultured Acidobacteriota bacterium | reverse complement strand
CACCCCTCCCCGGCGGCGCTCCGCGCCGCGTCGGCGCACGAGGGACTTTCTCCACCGCCTGTCAGGGCCGCGAGATCGTCCCGAAGAGGAATCCCCCGGTCTCGCCGTGGTCCCAGGCGCCGGCGTAGCGATCCCCGTCGAAGACGACGGTCGCGCCGAACGAGCTCCCGAGGCCGGGGAACGAGGCGTCCACGAGCCGGATCACCGGGAGATCGCCGGCCCAGCGGATCGGGACCACGACCGGGAGCGTCACATCCACCCCGCCGTACCGGATCCGGGTGTCGAACCGCCAGCGGTCGCCGTCGAGCTTCACCGCCCGCGCGATCTCGTAGCGGTCGCCCCGGGTTCCCTCGCGCGGCGTCGGCCAAGCGACGGTGAACTCACCGTCGAGGACGACCCCGCTCATCCGCTCGGCGAAGCGCTGCTCCCGCTCGCTGAGCGGCCTGGAAGGTCCGCCGCCGCCGATTCCGACCCGGCCGGCGATCCAGCCGGCGCTACCGGCGAGCGCGAGCGCGAGCAGGAGCAGCGCGGCTTTCAGGACTCGTCGCATCTTCCAGGACCTCTGCCCCCGCGAGACCTCGGTATGCTCGCGCCACCGTGCCGCCCGGAGATCGTGGAACCCTACTCGGGTCCGGCCGGTTCGCCCCGCCGACGGCCGCCGAGGTCGAACGGGCAGGGGCCCACCTGCTCGAGGCCGAGCGGGAGGCGCCCCGGACGAAGCGGATCCCGGCCGGCGTCACCGGTCGCCCGATCGGAACCGCCGGGATCGTGGGTTTCGGGACGATGGGGCGCGGGATCGCGCTCGCGTTCACCGCGGCCGGGATCCCCGTCACGGTCGTCGAGGAGTCCGACGAATCCTGGGCGCGCGGAGAGGCCGCGGTCGCCGGTTCGCTCGCCCGCGCCGTCGCGCGCGGACGCTGCGACGAGGCCGAGGCCGCGCGGCGCGCCGGGCGGATCCGCCGCGCTTCGGATCCCGGGGACCTCGGCGCCGCGGACTTCGTCGTCGAGGCGGTGTTCGAGGATCTCGCGCTCAAGGAGCGGGTCTTCGCCGAACTCGACCGCGTCGCGAAGCCCGAGGCGGTGCTGGCGACGAACACCTCGTCGCTCGATGTGGACCGGATCGCCGCCGCGACCCGGCGTCCGGGGCGAGTGGTGGGCGCCCACTTCTTCAGCCCCGCCCATGCGATGCGCCTCGTCGAGGTGGTGGCCGGGGCGAAGACCGAGCCGGCGGTCCTCCAGACGACGATCCGGCTCGCGCTTCGGCTCGGCAAGGCGCCGGCGCCGGTCGGGGTGTGCGACGGTTTCGTCGGCAACCGGATGCTCTACGCCTTTCGCCGGCAGGCGGACCGGCTGCTGCTCGAAGGCGCGCTCCCCGAGGAAGTGGACCGGGCGCTCACCGGATTCGGGTTCCGCATGGGGCCCTTCGCGGTCGCCGATCTGGCCGGCCTCGACATCGGGGCGGCGGTGCGGCGGCGCCACGCGGAGGAGGCTCGGGCCCGCGGCGAGCCGGCGCCGCCCCGGACGGTCGCCGACCGGCTCGTCGAGCGCGGCGCGCTCGGACAGAAGACCGGACGCGGTTTCTTTCGCTACGAGCCGGGAGACCGGACCCCGCACCCCGATCCCGAGGTGGCGCGACTCGTCGCCGAGGCTTCCGCGGACGCCGGGATCGCCCGTCGCTCGGTGGAACCCGAGGAGATCCGGAAGCGCTGTCTCTTCGCGCTCGTGAACGAGGGGGCGGAGATCCTCGCCGAAGGGATCGCCGAACGCGCGGGCGATGTGGATGTCATCTGGACCCTCGGCTACGGCTTCCCCGCGAGCCGCGGCGGCCCCCTGTGGTGGGCGGAGCACGCGGTCGGCTACGGAACGATCCGGCAGGAGCTCCTCGCCCTCGCGGACCGGACCGGCGATCCGTCTCTCGCTCCGGGTCCGGGCCTGAACCACCTGGGGAAGGAGTCGGCGCGACATTCGAGCGGCCGCGTATCCCGGTCGAGTCGCTCCGCGGTGGTCGCCGGACACCCGGTGTTCCTCCCTCGCCCACCTCGTCGTCCGGACTCCTGACCGCCACGCTCTCGCGCCCCGGCCCACCGGGGCGCCGGGGGCAGCACCCTCGGGGCCATGACCCCGGCGTCGCACCGGCCGATCCCGCGCGACCCGTCTTGGGCCGGCGCCCCGCTCCCTTTCGGTTCTCCGACGGGCCCGCGGGACACTCCACCGCCACTATCGGGCACCCCATGCTCTCGACTTTCGACACCCGCGCCAGCATTCGGGAACTCGTCGCCGCCGGGTTCCCGGTCGAACCGGCGAAAGCCATCGTCGCGGTAGTCGCGAAGTCGGGCTCCGCCATCGCCTCGGAGGCAGAGCGCGACGCGGCCATCAGCCGCCCGAAGGCGAAACCCGACCGCCCCGTCGCTCGCCTCGATGCGAAGAAGGTCCGCGCTGGCGCTGACCTCCTTGCGAAGTCGCCGACCCCCGCTTCGAGATACGCCTGATGAGAGAGTCCTTCTTCGTGGCGGGCGTCTGCACCATCCTGTTGTTCATCGCTCTCCGTCTCACCTGACCGAAGCGACCGCGCCAGCCTCACGATCGAAGACTCCCGGCGCGAGACCCCCGGGGCAGTGTCGTCGCCGGTTCCTCGAACCGAGTCGAGCCATCGTCGCGGCGCTCGTGGGAGCAGGAATCCGCCACCTCCTCGAAGCCCGACCTCGGGCCGGCCGCCCCCTGGCAGGCTGTGGAGAAAGTCTCTCATGCGCCGCCGCGGCGCGCAGCGCCGCCGGGGAGGGGTGCGGGGGGGGGGCGGCCCCCCCCCCCCCCGGGGGGGGGCGGCGGGGGC
>CAYGAO010000320.1:0-2834 GCA_964347715.1 uncultured Acidobacteriota bacterium | reverse complement strand
CCCGTCATCGTGGCGGTCGCGCTCTCGATCGACAGCGCCCCGTCCGCTATCCCGGCGACAACGCGGGGCCGGTCGAGACGGAGGGAACCGTGGAGCAGCGCCTCGGCGTCGAGACGGATCCGGGCGTCGAACCCGCCCGGCAGGCCGTGGCGAAAGACCTCGCGCGACCACCGCGCGTTCCCGGCGTCGCTCCCGCCGCCGGCTTCCGCGGCCTCCCCGAGGACGATCACTCCCGCCGACAGCGTCAGCTCCGCCCGCGGTCGGGGCGAGGCCGAACGGTAGGAACCCTCTCCGGCGATCTCGACGCCGCCGATGCGGCCGCTCATCTCCTCGATCTCGAAGCCGTCGGCGTTTCCGCGAAACGCCGCGCCGAGAGACGCGGCGCCGGGATCTCCCGCCTTCCAGCCGGGGACGAGGCTTTCGACCAGAAGCCCGAGGTCGGGATGGCGGAGATCCGCGGCGACGTCGAATTCGGGATCCCGCAGCGGTCCGCGGACGCGGCCCGCCAGGCGGAGGCTGCCGCCGAGAAGCGTGGTTTCCGACCGGATGCCGACGCCTTCGGCGCCGCTCTCGAGGACAAGATCCAGGCCGGCCTCGCCGGTCCGCTCGTCGATCGGGCCCAGATCGAGCCGGCCCGCGAGCCGCGCGAGATCCGGATGGCGCGCCTTGACCCGGAGCGTGCCCGCGCTCCCGGCGCCTTCCCCCAGAAGAGAGGCGAGCGGAGGCACGGTTCCCGAGGCGGAGAGGGTGCCGCCCGCGAGTTCCAGGCCGGCGTCGACCGCGATTCCCTCCGCGGCCGACTCGATGTCCGCGGCGAGGCGAAACGGTCCGGGCGCGTCTCCGGGGCCGAAGCCGAGCAATTCGAGAACGCCGCCCGAACCGTCCGCCTCCGCGGTCAGCCTCGCCGCGATCTTCGGGGTCTCGGGCAGGCCGGAGAGCACCCCCTCGAGCCGGACGCCGGCGCCGCCGAGATCGCGGACGCTCGCCTTCCGGATCGTCATCACGCCTTCGCGCAACGTCCCGTCCAGCCGGACGCCGCGCGCCACCGCGCCGCGATGGCGCAGGATCCCGATCCTCAACGCGAACCCGGCGTCGAAGTCCCCGAGCGCGGCGGGCAGAACCGTCTTCGGGGCGGCGCCGTCGCCATCGGCGTTTCCGGGCATCGGCCGCTCGCCCGGATCCGGCAGGTACCCCTCGAGATCGATCTGGTCGAGGCCGAGACTCGCGCCGAAGGACGGCCGGCGACCCAGGGCGAAGGTCGCGCCTCCCCGGAACCGGGACGCGTCGAGCCGTCCGCGGACATCGGTCAGCAGCAGTTCCGAAACGTCGCCGGAGATCCCGGCGCTCACCCACAGCGTCCGCAGCCGGTTGCGCGCCGTCGGCCCCGGGTCGGCGCCCAGCCACGCCAGCAGGGGCTTGAGCTCGTCGGTCCGGAACGACGCCTCGCCGCGATAGGAAAGCCCGCCGTCGCGCGTCGCGGCGCTGCCGGTCAGTTCCAGCAGCGCGCCGCCCGGCAGATGCACGGAGAACCCCCCAAGAGAGAGCTCGCCGTCCCGGAGGGACATCTCGGCGCGGAGATCGCGGGCGGACCGCTTTCCGAGCACGATCTCGCCGACCGTCAGCCTGACGTCCGCCTCGAAGTCGGTCGGAAAGCGCACGGCGGAGTCCGCCCCGGAATCCTCCCGGGAATCGCGGTCCCGTGACGGGCGCGCACCCTCGAACAGGGCGCTGCCGTCGATCCTGTCCGCACCGAGAGCGACCTCGAGCCCGCCGCCGGGGCCGAACAGGTAGGTCGCGTGGCCCGAAGCCGTCGCGCGGCCGACCCTGACGGACAGGCCCGCGAGCCCGATCCCGCGTTCGTCGGCGGACATGTCCGCCGAGAGGCCGAAGGAACCGTCGAGGCCCGCCCGCACCTCCGTCTCCTCCCCGAAGACCGCGGCGAGCGCGGCGAGGCTCGTCCCCTCGACGCGTGCCCGCGCCTCCAGTCTCGGCGCCGTGCCGGAAAGCTCCGCCCGTCCCTGCACCGAAAGCGCGGCGGCGCCGCCGGCGAGAACCGCCCTGAGCGAGACCGGGAGACTGCCTCCCCCGACGCGGCGCCCCACGCGCCCGTCGACCGCGACATCCCGTTCGCGCACCCTCATGGAGCCGGCGAGAACGAACGGGCCCGCGAACGAGTCGGCCGAGACCTCCAGGGAGATCCCGTCCGCCAGCTCCGACGCCCCGGCGGCGTCGCGGTAGCTGACCGCGCCGTCCACGATGCGAAGCCGGCCGATGCGGACCGCGTCCGCAGCCTCCGGAAAACCCGCCGGCTCCCCGGTGCGTCCGCCGGAAGGATCCCCGGAAGCGCGGTCGATCTCGAGACGGGGCTCGAAGACCTCGATCTCCGAGATCTCGAGCCTGCCGAGAAACAGCGGCAGGAGCTCCGCGCGCGCGCGGAACGCCTTCAGCGCGACCAGGTCGGAAACCGCGCCGTCCTCGCGGATCCTGACGTCGGACGCGGCGAGGCGCGGAACGGGCAGGAAATCGAGAACCAGATCCCCGTCGAGCGCGAGCGTCGCCCCGGTCGCCTTCCGGAACTCTGAAACGATCCGCGGCTTGAGGGCCGCCGAATCGATCAGGCGCGGAAGCGCAAGGAAAAGCAGGGGCACGGTGACCGCGAGGGCGGCAAGGCCGTACAGGAGCTTTCTCATGGGCCGGAACCGCACCCCCTCGACCGCAGAAGCCCCGCAAGGCGCGGCGGACGGCGTTCCGGTCCCCTCGCCCGGCCTCGCGGGAACGACGGGCCGGGCGCGCCGCCCGGAGGGGCGGAATCCCGGATTCCCGGCAGCGTCCGC
>CAYGAO010000319.1:0-2844 GCA_964347715.1 uncultured Acidobacteriota bacterium | reverse complement strand
GTGCCGCCATCCGGTGGGGGAAGCGCCCCGCATTCGCCCGGACGAGGGGGTTCCCATCGCTTCGAGGACGGATTCCCATGCGGGGCGTCTTGTCCACCGGCCGTCAGCCGTCCCAGCCGACGCCCGAGAGCCGGCCGAGGAGCGATCCCTCGCCCTTGCCGCCGCCCCCGGTCTGTGGCGCCGCCTGGTGGATTCGCCCGGCGAGTCGGCTGAAGGGCAGCGACTGGAGCCAGACCCACCCCGGCCCGGTCAGACTGGCGAAGAAGAATCCCTCCCCGCCGAAGATGGCCGACTTGATCCCGCCGACGAACTGGATGTCGTACTGGACCGACGGCGCGAGCGCCACGAGACACCCGGTGTCCACGCGCAGGTTCTCTCCCGCCCGGAGTTCCTTCTTGGCGATCGTTCCGCCGGCGTGCAGGAACGCGAGCCCGTCGCCCTCGAGCGACTGCATGATGAATCCCTCGCCGCCGAAGAGCGCGGTGCCGATCTTCTTCTGGAAGGCGATCCCGAGCGAAACGCCCTTCGCGCCGCAGAGAAAGGCGTCCTTCTGGGCGACGATCCGACCGCCGAGTTCGGCGAGATGCACCGGGATGATCTTCCCGGGATACGGGGAGGCGAACGCGACGCGCTGCTTGCCCGCCCCCCGGTTCACGAACTCGGTCATGAACAGGCTCTCCCCGGTCAGCAGGCGCTTCCCGGCGCCGAGGAGCTTGTCCATGACGCCCCGCTCGCCTCCGTCCCCGAAGATCGTCTTCATCTCGATCCCGGAGTGCATGAACATCATCGCTCCGGCCTCGGCGATCGCGCCTTCGCCGGGATCGAGCTCGACCTCGACGAACTGCATCTCCTCGCCCTGGATCTCGTAGTCCACTTCGTGCATCCGGGTCGGTGGCGGCGGCGCTCCGCGCCCCGAGCGAATCCGGCCCTGGAGCGCCGGGACCGAAGCGACGGGCTGCCAGGCGCTCCCTCCGGCCGGGCAGACCTGCGTCCCCCCGGTCCAGCGGCCGGTCTCGAGACCTCGGGAGATCTCTCCGGCAGGAAAGGGGCCGAGGGTGCGGCGGCCCTCGGCTACATACCATTGGCTATCGGTCATGTGGTTCCACCTCCCGAAGACGAGGCGCCCCCCGCCCCCTCACGGATTCGCGCAGTGGAACCAGAGGAGGCCGCCGAGGGCGAGCAGGGCGAGGACGATCGGCGCGAGCGCCAGGACGAAGTGGCGGCGGGTCGGCTCCGGCCCCTTCGCCGCCAGGTGCGCCACCCGGCAACTCTACCCTTGCGAACGATGACTCCGGCGCTCCGGCGCGACCTCCTCGAGATCTACCGGGCGGGGCTCCGCGCGGCCGCCCCCGAGTCCATCCTCGCGCGCGAACTGGGCGGAAGCGCCGAGTCCGGCTGGACGCTCCGGGACGCGCCCTTGCTGCCGCCCGCGCGCCGCCCCGGAGAACCGGTGTGGCTCTTCGGCGCCGGCAAGGCGGCGGCGGCGCTCGCCCGGGGCGTCCGGAGCCGTCTGGCCCGGGAGACGGTGCGCGGCCGGATCATCGTCAAACACGGCCACGGGGCCGAGATCCCGGGCGTCGTCGTGGAGGAAGCCGGCCATCCGGTTCCGGACGAGGATTCGGTCCGGGCGACGGCGCGCCTGCTCGACGATCTCCGCGCCTCCGGCCCCGAGGGCCGGGTTCTCTTCCTCCTCACCGGAGGGGCTTCGGCGCTCCTCGTCTCGCCCGCTCCAGGGATCTCCCTCGAGGAGAAGTCGCGCACGAACGCGCTCCTGATCGCGTCTGGCGCGGACATCCACGAGATCAACACCGTGAGGAAGCACCTCTCGGCGGTCAAGGGCGGGCAGCTCCTCCCGCTCCTTCCCGAGGGACGGAGCGCGGTGCTCCTGATCTCCGATGTCGTCGGGGACGACCTGACCGCGATCGGATCGGGGCCGGCGACCGCCGATCCGACGACCTTCGGCGAGGCGATCGAAGTCCTCGATCGCCACGCGCTGGTCCGGGAGGCGCCGCCGCCGGTTCTCCGGCGGCTCGAGGAAGGCGCCGCCGGGCGGATTCCGGAGACGCCCTCGCGGCCGGAGCGGACGGCGCCTCACTTCATCCTCGCGAGCAACTCGCTCTCGCTCGAGGCGGCGACCAGGGCCGCCCGCCGCCTCGGCTACCGGCCCGAGATCTTCGGGAGGGATCTCGTCGGCGGGGTCCATGCCACCGCGCGGGCCTTCGCCCGGCGGCTCTCGGCGCTCGCCGCCGAACCGGGGCGCGCGGCGCTGCTCGCGGGAGGCGAGCTGACGCTCCGGGTCACCGGAGACGGGCGCGGCGGGCGGAGCCAGGAGTTCGCGCTCGTGGCCGGTTCCGAACTCGAGGGGTGCGAGCGGGCCGCGCTCCTCGCCGCGGGGACCGACGGCAGCGACGGCCCGACGGAGGCGGCCGGCGGCTTCGCCGACGGGAGCTCCTGGATCCGCGCCCGTCGGTCGGGACTCGACCCGGTGGCCGCCCTCGGCCGAAACGACTCCTGGACCGTGCTCCGCGCGCTCGACGATCTGCTGGTGACCGGCCCGACCGGGACGAACGTGATGGATCTGATGGTGGGCCTGACGCGTCCCGCGCCGGAGCCGGCGTGAACCGGGGGGGAGCGGTCTGGCCCGCGGCCGACCGGCCGGGACGGGTGGCCGCCCCCTCGCCGGGCGGCGGTTCGGGCCGGGAGGCGCGGCCGCCCGCGCGTCGGGTGAGCTCATCAGCCGGCGGATAGAGCGCCCCGCATGGGCACCCGTCCTCGAAGAGATGGGGAACCCCCGTCGTCCGGGCGGATGCGGGGCGCTTTCCCCACCGGATGGCGGCCCGAATC
>CAYGAO010000318.1:0-2846 GCA_964347715.1 uncultured Acidobacteriota bacterium | reverse complement strand
CCCGGCGGCGCTTCGCGCCGCGTCGGCGCGCGAGGGACTTTCTCCACGGCCTGTCCGAGGCGGGATCAGGTAGTGGTCGGCGGGAACTTGCCGGCCCGGCGGTGTCCAGGAAATGGACCGCCCCGATTCTCGCGCCCCGCTCCGGTCGCCGCCGCCGCGTCTCCGTCGGCGGAGACCTCGGCGCGCGCCAAGCCTGCGCCCGGCGCGATCTCCATTCGACCCTGCCGCTCGAAGATCGGATCCGGAGCGGGCGGGCTGATCCACCGCCGGATCTCCACCGCTTTCGGCCGCCGCCCGCACCCTCGCCCGGGCGGAGCGCGACGCTCAGAGCGACTGCAAAAGCGCCCCGGGGTTGCTTCGCGCCGCCTTGTGTCCCGCGCAGAGGCCGGCCGCCGCCACCAGGAGAGCCACCAGCGACGCCGGGCCGAGGTAGAGAAAGATGTCGCCGGTCTCCACCCAGGGGATCCGGCTGCCGATCGCCCGCGCGAGCAGCCAGCCGAGCAGCACCCCCGCGCCGATCCCGGCCCCGGCGGCCATGCCGGCGCGGCGGGCCACCTGCCAGACGACGACCGCCGGCTCGGCGCCGAGAGCCAGTCGGACGGCGTTCGGCTGCGCCTCCCGGGCGATCGTGTCGGCGATGTGGCCCACTACCCCGACCACCGTCAGCAGCAGCCCGGCCGCAGCGAACACCACGAGTACGACCGCCGCCAGCGCCGAGCTGCCGAGAATCCCGGTCCGGCGGGCCCGCACGGACTCGGAGCGCAGCACCCGCAGCGATGGATCCACCGTCTTCGGGAGGGAGGCCAGGGTCGCCAGACGTTCGGGTGATACCCCTCCCCGGAAACGCGTCACCACCTCCGCGGTGGGATTCCCCGCGAAGCCCGCCATCGTCACGAATCCGTCGGATTCGCCCGTCCACGGGCGGTAGAGCGTCGACCAGCGGTTCTGCGCCGGGAAGGTGAGCACATCGGCAGTCACCCCCACGACCCGCACCTGCTCCAGGCCCACCGGAATCAGGCGGTCCAGCGGGTCCTCGGCGGCCTGGTCCGCGAACCCGCGGGTGACCAGGCCAACGACTTCGCCCGAGTTCCGATCGGTTTCCACGAGTCCGCGGCCCCGGAGCACCGGCACCTGCAGCACTCCGAGAAGTCCGGCGCTCACCCGGCGGACCGCCAGGCGGACCGCGCTACCGGCCTCGGGGCCGCTCCGGACCAGATGGGCCATCCCCCGCGGGTCGTCCGGCAGGCCATCGCCGTAACCCGCCATCCGGACGGCGGGAAGCGCCTCGATCCGCTCGACCAGCGCGTCGAGGATCCGCTGGCGCTCCGTGCCCGCAAGTGCCGTCCCGGCGCTGCGGCCCCCGAAGTCCACCGTCATGATGCCCAACTCCGCGTCCGAATAGCCGCCGCGCCCGGCGAGCAGCGTCCAGGCGCTTCCGGAGAGAACCGCCGTCGCGACCAGAACGACGGTGGAGGCTGCGGTTCCGGCGGCCAGCAACGGCAGCAGGAACGGGCGGCGGCCGTGCGCGCCTCGCGCCCCCGTGGTGATCGCCCCGGAGCGCTCGCGCAGCATCCCGAAGAGGGAGGGCGCTTCGGCCAGCGTCACGGCGATGGCTCCCGCCAGAAAGGCGCTCCCGGCCGCGCCCCCGCCGGTGGTCCAGTCGTCGGCGAAGGGAAGGCTGGATCCATGGCCGCGGAGCAGAGGGAGGAGCCAGGCCGATGCCGCCGAGGCGGCGCCGGCGACGACCCCCGCGAGCAGGGCGATCCGGAGGCCCGCGGCGAGAATCTGGTCCCCTGGAGTCGCCCCCAGGGCCCGGCGGATCCCCGAGGCGCGCTGCTCGGCCATCGCCTGCGAAAGCCGCAGGCTGGCGACGCTGGCCGCGGCCACGATGAGCAGCAGCCATGCGCCGGCGCGCAGGACTTCGAGGGTCGGGCGGATTCGCGCCGTCAGTCGTTCGCTGAACGGTGTGAGGACAACGCGCTCGCGCTCCGTGCGATGACCGGCGCGTCGGAGGATGGCGATCGCTTCGGCGGCGGCGGTTTCCGGCGAGGCGCCGGGGGCGAGTCGCGCTACTGTCGGCATCCTGGAGAACATTGCCTCGCTGTTCTCCGGCGGCGCCGGCAACCAGGCGGCGACGCGCGCTTCGGGAAACAGGAAGTCGCGCGCCATCACACCGACGATCTCGGCGCGCTTCGGTCCGAGGTCCAGGTGTTCGCCGACCGCGCCCTCGGCGCTTCCGAAGAGGGAGGACGCCAGATCAGCCCGCAGCAGCGCGGGCGTCGGGGCGTCCGCGCCGGCGCCCGCGGCCCCGTGGTCGGCTTCGTGGAAACGGCGGCCGGCGGAGGGGAACGCTCCGAGCGCTTCCAGGGTCGCGGGACCGACTTCGGCCGTGTAGATGACGCGGGCGAATTCCGGTCTTCCGATGACGGCGCGGTTCGGTCTCACGGTTCCGATCCACGCCAGGGACGCGGCGGACTGGCGGAGCAGAGCCACTTCGACATTCGACGGATGCGGCGTCAGGTCCTGCTGCGCCTCTTCCTGCGCCTCCGCGCGATCGACTTCCATCGCGACCGCGACGATCTCGTCGGCGTTTCGCCAGGAGAGACGGCGTTCGACGGTGGAATTCCAGATCGCCTCGACCGATTGGCCGGCGGCGACCGCGACGCTCAGTACCACGACTGCGGCGCCAGCGTTCCAGCGAGCCGCGACCAGAGAGCGGACGGCGACGCGAAGGGCGTTCTGCCAACGGATGAGCGACACCGGGCTACGGCGGAGCAGAAAGCAGGGACAAGGGCGCGCCCCCGGCCGGCGCGCCCCCCCCGCCCCCCCGGCAAAGGCCCCCCCCC
>CAYGAO010000317.1:0-2859 GCA_964347715.1 uncultured Acidobacteriota bacterium | reverse complement strand
CCCGGCGGCGCTTCGCGCCGCGGCGGCGCACGAGGGACTTTCTCCACAGCCTGTCAGTCGGTCTCGTGGAGCCGCGCGACCGCCCGCATCCGGTGCGGCGGGTCGGGCGTCCCGAGGATCCCCCCGGCGAGCATCCCGGCGAGGCTCGCGACGAGCGCCACCGCGATCGCCGGGACCCCTAGCGCCGACTCGAAGGCGAGCGCGACGGCGTAGGCGCCCACCCCGAGAACGAGCGCGAGCGCCCCGCCGGCGAGGTTCGCCCGCCGCCACCAGATCCCGAAGACGACCGGGACGAACAGACCCGCGGACAGGAGCCCGACGCCGGCGGTGTAGAACCGGGTGAGGAGTTCCGGCGGCGAGAAGGCCCAGGCCAGCGCGAGCGCCCCGACGAGCCAGGTGGCGCCGAGCCGGGCGAGCGCCTGGGTGCGCCGGCTCCGCTTCGACAGGAACCCGCCCAGCAGGTCGTGGGCGACCGCGGAGCTGACGGCGAGCAGGAAGGCGTCCGTCGTGGACATCACCGCGGCGAGGACCGCCGCCACCGCGAGCCCCCGGAGGACGGCGGGGAAGTGGCCGCCGACGATGCGCAGGAGGACCTCGTCGGGGTCGGCGAGCCCCGGGAACTCGACGACCCCGACGGGCGCCACCACCAGGATCGCCGCGAGGATCATCACCCCGTAGCCCACCATCGCGAGGTTCAGCGCGAGCCGCGCGCTCTCCGGGTTCTTCGCGCTGGCGACCCGCATCACGATGTGGGGGATGACCGGGATCGCGGTCGCCCAGATGATGAAGTAGCCGAGGTAGCCGGTCCCGCCCGGGGCGAGCCGTCCGAAGCCGGGGGAGGTCGCGGTGGCCTCGGCGAGACCCGCGAACGGGGAGCCGGCGGCGACCGCGAGGACGACCGCGGTCGTCCCCATCAGCAGGAAGAGGAGCGCCCCCTGCATCACATCGGTCACGGTCACCGCGACCATGCCGCCGAAGGAGACATAGAGCACGAACACGATCGTGGCCACGGTGATCGCGGTCTCGTAGGGAACCCCGAGCAGCGCCTCGGCGGTGATCCCCGCCGCCTTCATCTGGGCGACCATGTACACGGTCAGCGCGACCACGATCACCGTCGGGACGAGGCTGCGGACGAGTGCGGTCGGATACCGGAAGACGAGGAAGTCGGTGATCGTGAACTTCGCGAGCCGGCGGAGCGGGCCCGCGACCAGGATCGTGGCGAGGGGGAACCCGAGGACCGCCCCCGCGAAGAGGGCGAGCGTCGCGGGGATGCCGTCGCGGTAGGCGAGCCCGATCACCCCGACGAGCGACCCGCCGCTCGCCAGGCTCGCCATGATGGCGAGCGCGTTCACCGAGGCGCCGACGCGCCGCCCGGCCACCCAGTACTCCTCGGCGGAGCGGAGCACCCGGCGGGTCGCCACCGCCCCGACCACCACGCAGACCAGCAGGTAGGCGAGGACGATCCAGCGTTCGATCATGCGCGGTTCCCGTCGCCGCCGGCGGAGGAGTTGCCGTTCACGCGCGGTCTCCGCGCCCGGAGCGCTCGGCCCGGGGCCTCCCCGGACGGAGGAGGAGCAGCAGGAGCGCGGGTGAGCCGAGCACGAGCGCCGCCATCAGCCAGCCGAAGAGCGCCACCCCGAGGACCGAGACCTCGGCGAAGACCGGCAGGAACGCGAGCGCCGAGAACAGGGCCAGCCCGAAGAGCGCGGCGCGCTCCCCGGGGCGCATCGGGAAGAACTGGCCCATTCTGGAAGTGGCGCCTCTCCGGCGGTGGGTCCGAAGTGTACGGGGCGGGCGCCTATGATCGCCCCCGGCAGCCCTCCCGTGCGCGTCGTCACCTGGAACCTGAACTCGATCCGGACCCGGAGGGCGCGGCTCTTCGGGCTGCTCGAGCGGCACGAGCCCGATGTCCTCTGCCTCCAGGAGCTCCGGGCGCCCGCCGGGGACTTTCCCTGGCTCGAGGTCGAGCGCGCCGGCTACCGCGCCGTGGTCCACGCCCAGGCCGCCCGGAACGGGGTCGCGGTGGTGGCTCGGGAAGAGCCCGAAGTGCTCCGCCGGGGCCTCCCCGCCTGCACCGGGCGAGGGGAGGCCCGCCTCCTCGATGTGTCGGTCGGGGGGCTCCGGGTCCTCTCCGCCTATGTGCCGAACGGAAAGGCGGTCAGCCACCCGGACTGGGGCTACAAGCTCGAATGGCTCGGGGCGCTCCGGGAGCATCTGGCCGTGACCGCCGACCCCGAGGCGCCGCTGATCCTCGCCGGGGACTTCAATGTGGCCCCTGCCGACCGGGATGCGGCGGTCGCCGACCCCGGCGGCGTCCTCTGCCATCCGGCGGCGCGCGCCGCGCTCGGAGATCTCCGCTCCTTCGGCCTCTTCGACGCCTACCGCCTCCGCTATCCGGAGGGAGAGGAGCCCGAGAAGGGGATCTACACCTGGTGGGACTACACCCGGCTCGCCTTCGCCCGGAACGAGGGGGCCCGGATCGACCACCTCTACCTGACGAGACCGCTCGTCTCCGGCTTGCGGCGGGTCTCCGTGGATCGCGACGAGCGCCGGCGGAAGCGGGGGCAGGACATCCCCTCGGACCACGCCCCGGTGCTCTGCGACCTCGATGCCTGAGCGCCCCCCGAGGGCCGCCGGGCGCGCGTTTGCGCGACGAGGCGCTCTTGCCCTACCCTAGTCAGCCGCCCGCCGGAGGACCTGCCCTCCCGGTCCGCGCGCTTCCCGACATGCGCCTCATCCTCGGCCTCGCCATTCTCGTCGCCGTTGCGGCGGCGGGCGAACCGCCCGAGGGTCCGGGGACGCTCGCGGCGGTTCGCTCCTGGCAGCCGGGGGCGGCGGCGCCTGCGGGCCACGACGAGG
>CAYGAO010000316.1:0-2879 GCA_964347715.1 uncultured Acidobacteriota bacterium | reverse complement strand
TTTCTTCGAGGACGGATTCCCGTGCGGGGCGCCTTGTCCACAGGCTCATAGTCCCGCGAGCGCGCATCTCCCGGATCGGTTTTCCCGGGGTGGTTCCGGCGTCCGGAACCGGCGCGGAAGACGTGCGGCCGCGGACCGCGGGACCGCCACATCCACCGACCGCCGAAGCGGCGGAGCCGGGCCGCTAGAATTCGCGCTCTCCTCAGGTCGTCCATCGTGCTCCAGAACCTCATCACCAGGGTCGTCGGGAAGAAGTCCGACCGTCAGCTGCGGCGGCTCCGGCCGCTCGTCGCCAGGGTCGGCGCCCTCGAACCCGAGCTGCGGCGACTCGAGGATCCGGAGCTCCCCGAGCGGATCCGGGCGCTCCGGACCCGCGCCGGGAACGGCGAGCCGCTCGACGAACTCATGCCGGAGACCTTCGCCGTCTGCCGGGAGGCGGCCCGCCGGACGCTCGGGATGCGGCACTTCGATGTGCAGCTGCTCGGCGGCGCGATCCTGCACCAGGGAAAGATCGCGGAGATGAAGACCGGCGAGGGAAAGACCCTGGTGGCCACCCTGCCGGCGGTCCTGAACGCGCTCTCCGGAATGGGCGTCCATGTCGTGACCGTGAACGACTACCTCGCCCGGCGCGACTCGGAGTGGATGGGGCGGGTGTACCGCTTCCTCGGGCTCGAGGTCGGCGTCATCCAGAACGACCTGAGCGATGTCCAGCGGCGCCTCGCCTACGGCGCCGACATCACCTACGGGACGAACAACGAGTTCGGTTTCGACTACCTGCGCGACAACATGAAGTTCGGCGCCGAGAGTTTCGTGCACCGGATCTTCCCGAAGACCGAGCGCGACCGCGACGGAAAGGAAGTCGAGCGTCTCTTCCACTTCGCGATCGTGGACGAAGTGGACTCGATCCTGGTCGACGAAGCGCGCACGCCGCTCATCATCAGCGGCCCCGCCGAAGACTCGACCGATCTCTACTACACGGTGGATCGCATCATCCCCCGGCTTCGCCGCGATGTGGACTACACCGTGGACGAGAAGTCCCGCTCGGTGACGCTCACCGAGGAGGGAGTGCCGAAGGCGGAATCGCTGCTTCGCGTCGAAAACCTCTACGACCCGGCGCAGATGACGCTGCTGCACCATCTCCTGCAGGCGCTCCGCGCCCACGCCCTCTACAAGCGCGAGAAGGACTACACGCTGAAGGACGGCAAGGTCGTCATCGTGGACGAGTTCACCGGAAGGCTCATGCCGGGGCGGCGCTGGTCCGACGGCCTCCACCAGGCGGTCGAAGCCAAGGAGAACGTGAAGATCGAGCGCGAGAACCAGACGCTCGCGACGATCACCTTCCAGAACTACTTCCGGATGTACCGGAAGCTCGCGGGCATGACCGGTACCGCCGAGACCGAGGCGGCGGAGTTCGAGAAGATCTACGAACTCGAGGTCGTCCCGATCCCCACGAACCGCGATCTGGTCCGGATCGAACACCCGGATGTGGTGTACCGCACGGAACGGGAGAAACTGAACGCCCTCGTCGAGGAGATCGAGGGAGAACAGAAGCGCGGGCGTCCGGTGCTCGTGGGCACCACCTCGATCGAGAAGAGCGAACGCCTCTCCAGGTTGCTGAAGCGCCAGCAGGTGCGCCATGTGGTGCTGAACGCGAAGTACCACCAGCGCGAAGCGGAGATCGTCGCCCAGGCGGGACGGAGCGGCTCGGTGACGATCGCCACGAACATGGCGGGCCGGGGCACGGACATCCTGCTCGGCGGGAGCCCCGAGGAGATCGCCAAGGCGCGGCTCAAGAAGCAGGGAGTCGACTGGGCCGAGGCTCCCGGCGAGGTCTGGGAGGGCGCGGTCACCGCCGCGCGCGAAGAGACGAAGGCGGCGCACGACGAGGTCGTCGCGCTCGGCGGCCTCCACATCGTCGGGACCGAACGTCACGAGGCCCGCCGCATCGACAACCAGCTGCGCGGGCGCGCCGGACGCCAGGGCGACCCCGGAAGCTCGCGCTTCTTCCTCTCGCTCGAGGACGACCTGATGCGCATCTTCGGCAGCGACCGGATGAGCGGCCTCATGCAGCGTCTCGGGATGGAGGAAGGCGTCCCGGTCGAGGCCGGCATGGTCACCCGCGCGATCGAGCGGGCGCAGAAGCAGGTCGAGGCGCAGAACTTCTCCTATCGGAAGCACCTGCTCGAGTACGACGATGTGATGAACAAGCAGCGGGTCGCGATCTACGGGCTCCGCCGCCGGATCGTGGATGGCGAGGCCCGGCGCCAGCGCGACGAGGTGCTCGAACTCGCCGGCGCGGTGGGCGACGCGCTCGTGGATACCTGGCTCGCGGACGAGACCGATCCCGACGACTGGGATTACGGCGGCCTCCGGGAGGCGATCCGGGGCCAGTTCGGCTTCGTTCCCGAACCGGAGGAGCACCGTTTCGAGGAACTCGGCCGCGACGAGATGCGCTCGCTGCTCCGGACGAGCATTCCGGCGCGTTACGCGGAGAAGGAAGCCGAGATCGGTTCGGACCTCATTCGGATCCAGGAGCGTTTCATCAGGCTCCGCATCGTGGATGCGCAGTGGAAGGATCATCTCTACGCGATGGACCACCTGAAACAGGGTATCGGGCTTCGCGGTTACGGGCAGCGCGATCCGCTGATCGAATACAAGAAGGAATCCTTCTCGCTGTTCGAGGAGATGTGGGACCGTATCGAAGGGGAAACGGTGCGGCTCCTCTACCTGCTGAAGCCGGTGCGCGATCTCGGGGAGCCGGTGGCTTCGCGGAGGCCGCTCACGCTCCGTTCGGGGCCCGTGGCGGCCGGGTCCGGAATCGCGGCGGTGGCCCCGGGCGGCGGCGGGCTTCAGCCCGCGCCCCCGCCCGCCGAAGCGCC
>CAYGAO010000315.1:0-2891 GCA_964347715.1 uncultured Acidobacteriota bacterium | reverse complement strand
CCGCCCGGACGACGGGGTTCCTCATCTCTCCGAGGACGGATTCTCATGCGGGGCGCTTTATCCACAGGCTGTCAGCGGTGGTCGCCCGCCCCGGCTTCGCCCAGCTCGGCCAGGCGCCCGCGGACGCCGTCCTGGTCCGGGTTCATCTCGAGCGAGCGCTCGAAGAGATCGCGGGCGCGGGCGTGGTCGCCTTCCCGCTGGTGGCAGTGGCCGAGCGCGTTCAGCAGCGAGGTGTCCGGAGTCCGCAGCGTGAGCGCGTGTTCGAGACGCGGCAGCGCCTCCCCGCACTCCTCGCGGAGGTAGTAGGCGAACCCGACGCCCTCGGCGACCTCGATCTCGTTCGGGTAGTCGGCTTCGACCGGGAGCAGCAGCTCGAGCGCCTCGTCGGCGCGGCGCTCGAACAGGAGGGCGCTCGCGAGCTTCCAGCGCGCCATCGGCAGATCCGGATTCGTCGCCGCCTCCCGGAGCGCGACGACGGCCTCGGAGATCCGGCCGTGGGCGAGGAGCTGCTCGCCGAGGGTGAGCCCGAGGAGGCCCGGGACGGAAGCCCCGAAGGAGCGACGGATCGTGAGCCCGGGCCGCTCGACCGACGCCCGGGGCGAGACGAGGAGCGGCGCCTCGCGGGTCGAGACCACCGCCCCGACGCCGTCGAGGAGTTCCGCGACCATCCGGTAGCGGCCGGGGCCGATGGTGGCCAGCGAGAACTCCTCGATCGGCGGGTCGCCGGCGCTTCCCGCCGGGACGACCCGCTCCGCCACCGCCCCGGTTTCGGCGTCGTCGCGCTGGATCCGGAACCGGATCCGATGCTCCGGGCCGGCGTTCACCGCCTGGACGGCGACGCCGACGGCGTCGCTCGACGCGAACACCCCGCCGACCGACGGTTCGAGGACGGTGGGCCCGAACTGGAAGGTCCCGAAGTCGAGCGCCCCGGCGAGACCCGAGCCCCGGTCCACGCCCCAGGCGAGCACCAGGTCGGAGAGGCCCACCGAGCCCGGCCCCGTCGCCGCCGCCCGGACCCCGGCGCTCGCCACCGTGTACTGCTGCGTCGCCCGGTTCCTGACCACCACGCTGACCTCGTAGTCGCCGGGGATCACGGGCAGGTTGTCGCGGTAGGCGAACGGCAGCCCGGCGGAGGCGCGGTGCTGCGACTCGGTGAGCTCGATCACGGGGTCGTTCCGCTGCATCGCCACCAGCTGGCCGTCCGGGGTCCGCAGCTCGAGCTCGACATCGAGGGTGGTCCGGTAGGTGTTCTCCTCGTCGTCGAACTCGAGGGCGAAATCCTCGGGGGCCAACTCGACGGTGTAGTGGATGAAAGGGATGTTCCGCGGCCCGACGAGCACCCGGAAGTCGGCCTGGTTCGTGACGAAGCGGAACGAGTACTCCGCCGTGACGCGGTCGCCGTAGCGGAGATACCCCTCGATCTCCTCGAGGTCCACGAGCTCGTGGGGCGATTCCTCGATGTCGATGAGGTTTCGCTCCACGCTCATGGAGGGGCGCACCGTCTGCAGCTGCGGAGATATCGTGTTCGTCGCCGAGAGGAAGTCGGCGTGCGGGTCGGTCAGGTCCACGACGAGGCTCGCGCGCGCCACATCCATCGAGACGATCTCGAGGATGTCCACCGCCGCGTGCTGCCGGTTCCGCAGCAGCTCGCCGCGGCGCAAGAGCGCCTCGGGCCCGTCGGCGAACGGGTGGTAGAGCTCGTACTCGCCGATGTCCTCCTTCTTGAAGAACATCAGGTTGAAGCGGGGGGGCAGCCCGAGCGAGGTGTCGCCCTGGTAGATCCAGAGGTCGATGCTCACGACCTCGTTCCGGCCGTCGAACTGCTCGCGCTGGAGCGGTTCGCCGAGGATGATCCAGTAGCGGCCCCGGTCCGTCTGCCAGCCCGGGCGCGGGGCGTCCCGGCCCAGGAAGCGGTTCGCGTAGTCGAAACGCTCGTAGTGCTCGATGCGGAACTCGTTCTCGCGGGTCGCGGGGACCGGATCCCGCCGCGCCCAGAAGGCCTCGATGAACTGCTCGCGCTCCTCGAAGCCCTCGACGCCGAGGAAGACCTCGCGCTCGGCCTCGGTGATGATGTAGACGACCTCCTCCTCGAGCCAGACCCGGTGCTCCTCGGGGAGGCGGTCCACCCGCTCGTCGGCGGCGGCGAAGGCGGCGACGAGGGCGAGGGCGAGCGGGCGAGGGCAGCGGCGGGCGGACACCTGGCAAGGACCTTCGCCCGGGAGCGTACCGCCTCCGCGGAAGCCGCTCAACCGATCCCCGGGGGTCCCGCGGGTCCGTATAGAATCGGGCTTCCGGAGGACCAAAAAGACCGATGATCCGATACTCGAGACCCCTGACGACCTTCGCCCTCGCCGTCGGCTTCGCCGGGCTCGCCCTCGCCCACAACCCGCGCGGCACGGCGAAGGCCAGCTTCGGCGACAAGGCGGTGACCGTGGACTACGGGCGCCCGAGCCTGCAGGGCCGGGACATGCTCGCCCAGGCGACCACCGGCATGGTGTGGCGCCTCGGCTCCGAGGCGGCCACCACGATCACGAGCGAAGGCCAGCTGATGATCGGCGAGGGCATGGTCCCGGCCGGCTCCTACAGCCTCTTCGCCCGGAAGACGGACGAGGGCTGGGACCTGCTGGTGAACTCCGAGACCGGGCAGTCCGGCCTCGAGCGCGACCCGGAGAAGGACCTGTTCGAGGCGCCGCTCCGGGTCGAGACCGCCCCGGATTCGGCGGAGATGTTCACGATCTCGCTGGTGGCGAACGGAATGAACGGCGCCATGAAGATGCAGTGGGGGACCACCGCGCTGGTCACGGATCTGATGGTCCACTGACAGCCGGTGGACAACGCGCCCCGCATGGGAATCCGTCCTCGAAGAGATGGGGAACCCGGTCGTCCGGGCG
>CAYGAO010000314.1:0-2906 GCA_964347715.1 uncultured Acidobacteriota bacterium | reverse complement strand
CCGCCCGGACGACGGGGTTCCCCATCTCTTCGAGGACGGATCCCCATGCGGGGCGTTCTGTCCACAGGCTGCTGATCGTCCCCGGCGCGGGGCGCGTCCCGCTCCCGGGTATCATCGGACGCCGCCCGGTGGCGGGCGGGAGGAGAGTTCGATGAGCGATGCGAAGGGAGTCCGTCACCTCCGCTGGGAGGCGATGGACCGCGAGCGACTGAACGATCGCCTGAGCCGGCGGCTGATCACCGGCGAGCGGGCGATGCTGACCCAGGTCTATCTGGACGAGGGCGCCGTCGTCCCGATGCATTCGCACGAGAACGAGCAGATCACCTGGGTGCTGAAGGGAGCGCTCCGGTTCTGGATTCGCGACGAGGACTCGGAGCCGATCGATGTCCGCGCCGGCGAGGTGCTCGTGCTGCCCTCGTTCGTGCCGCACAAGGCGCTCGCGCTCGAGGACACGCTCGATGTGGACATCTTCACTCCGCCCCGGCAGGACTGGCTCGACGGGACGGACGACTATCTGCGCGACGGATCGAAGTGATCCGGGAGCCGGGCCGCCAGGCGCCGGGCGGCGTGCGGTTCTTCGTCGCCGGCGCGGCGATGGTGGCGCTCGGAGTCGTCGCGCTCCACGCGCTCGCGGCGGTCGCGCACGGGGCCGTGCCGGGGGTCATCCTCCCGGGGTTCCTCGGCGTGCTCTTCGGGGCGGCCTCGCTCGTCCTCTTCGTCGGCCTCGGACGGCTCGTGGCCCGCTTCGCCGGCTGGATCTCGACCGATGTCACGGTGGCGCTCCTCGCCGCGGCGGCGGCGCTCTGGCTCCTCCGCGCCACCCTCTTCAGCTGGCCGGACGCGCTCTTCCCGGGGCTGGTCGCGGTCGTCTTCTTCGGGCTCTTCGCTCTCGGCAGCGGGTTCGCGCTCGCGGCGCGCCCCCTCGGGCCGGCCTCGCGCTACGCGGGTCTCGCCGTCGGCGGGCTCGGCCTGCTCACCGTGGTGTTCGGCGTCTCCTGGTTCCTGTCGGAAGGGGGCGATCCCTACCCGCGGGGCGCCGTCCGGCAACCCGGATCCCCGGCGGCGGTCCTCGCCGAGGATCCCGCGGCGCCCGGCCCCTTCTCGGTCCGCTCGCTGACCTACGGCAGCGGGAGCGACCGGCGCCGCCCCGAGTTCGGCGAGGAGGTCGATCTCGAGGCGCCCTCCACGGACCTTCGGCTCGCGCTTCCCGAATGGACCGGGTTTCGGGCGAGCCACCGCGAGTGGTGGTGGGGCTTCGGCCTCGACGAGGCGCCCCGGAACGGCCGGCTCGCGCTCCCCGAGGTGCCGGCGGGCGACCGGCGTCCGGTCGCGGTCATCGTCCACGGGAACCACCGGATGGACGACTTCTCCGACGCGGGTTACGAGTACCTGACCGGGTTGCTCGCGAGCCACGGCATCGTCGCCGTCTCGGTGGACGCGAACTTCCTGAACGGCTCCTGGTCGGGGGACTTCGGGGGGCGCGAGATGCCGGCGCGGGCGATCCTGCTGCTCGAACACCTCCGCCTCCTCCGGACCTGGAGCCGCAACCCGCGCACGCCGCTCTACAACCGGCTCGACCTCGACCGGGTCGCGCTGCTCGGCCACTCGCGCGGCGGCGAAGCGGCGGCGATCGCGGCCGCCTTCAACGACCTCGACCGCTTCCCCGATGACGCCGGGTTCGACTTCGACTACGGCTTCGGGATCGAGTCCGTGGTCGCCATCGCCCAGATCGACCGCCGCTACTCGCGGCGCATCGAGCTCGAGGATGTGAACTTCCTCGCGGTCCACGGTTCCCACGACACCGACGAACCGAGCTTCCACGGGCTGCGGCAGTTCCACCGGGTCCGGCTCGACGGGTCCTCCGGGCGCTCCGCGGGCCCGCTCGGTTTCCGGCTCAAGGCGGGAGTGCTGCTCCACCGCGGGAACCACGGCCAGTTCAACAGCACCTGGGGGATGGATTCGGGCCTCTTCGGGGTCTTCTTCCTGAACCGGGCCCCGCTCCTCGCACCGGAAGACCAGCGGCGCGCGGCCGCCGCCTACATCGCCGCCTTCCTGCGCGCCACCCTCCTCGGTGAAGAGCGCTTCCTCGCGCTGCTCCGGGACTACCGCGCCGGGAGCGGGTTCCTGCCCGACACGCTCTACCAGAACCAGTACCAGGACTCGCGCACCGAGATCCTCGTCGGGTTCGAGGAGGACCTCGACCTCGGGACCGGGACGGTTCCCGGGAGCACGGTCTCGGCGCAGGGGTTCGCCGGATGGAGCGAGGAGGAGGTCCTCTTCCGGGACGGCTCGAAGCAGGCGACTTCCGCCGTGCGCCTCGAGATGTCGGGCGAGGGTGGCGGCGCGCCGACCTGGGAGGTCCGGTTCGCCGAGCCGGTCGAAGCCGGCGAAGCCGATGCCTTCGTCTTCTCGGTCGTCTGGCGCCCGAAGCCGCCCGAGCCGCTCCCCGGCGGCGCCTGGGAGCGTCCCGCGGTCCCCCTGAGCGTCGAGTTCCTGTTCGGGGAGGGACTCCGGGGGCCGGCGGTCCCGGTGGCCGAGGTCCTCTCTCCGGAGCCGCCGTTCGAGGTCCGGTTCCTGAAGTCGGCGCGGATGGACCGCGAGCGCTACCGGCGCGCCACCGAGGACATCCCCCAGACGATCTCGATTCCGGTGGCGCGGCTCCTGGCGCCGCCCGTCCTCGACGAGGCGGCGCCCGAGGGGGACGACGCCGGGCCGCCGCCGGTGCGCGGGGTGCGGTTCCGGTTCGATCCGGCGGTCGGTGGCGAGGCGCTCCTCGACGACATCGGCTTCCGGCGGGCGCTCCCCCCGGCGGATCCCGAGGCCGAGTCGGCGAACGACGGTCCCGGCTGAGCAGGCTGTGGTGAAAGTCCCCCGGGTACAGACGCGGCGCGTAGCGCCGCCGGGGA
>CAYGAO010000313.1:0-2922 GCA_964347715.1 uncultured Acidobacteriota bacterium | reverse complement strand
ACGGCGACATGCTGCCGGAGGCGGACTGGCTCCCGGCGCACGCGCGCTGGCATCACGCGGCGCCGGACGCGCTGACGCTGGGCCTCCGGGCGCATGTGTCGGTGGACGGCGTGGACGCCGAGGCGATCCGGAACCGTCCGGGAACCCTGGAGGACCTCTTCGCCGGGCGGCGGGTGGATCGGGCGTGGTTCGAGAGCTACTGGCGCGTGACGGACGATCTGACCTCGAAGGCGGACGACCTCTTCCGGTCGGTGGTGAGCGCGAACCTCGGGGTTCGCCGCGGCTTCTTCGAGCTGGTGGGTGGGTTCGACGAGTCGTTCACCGAGTGGGGCGGGGAGGACACCGAGTTCGGTTACCGGGCCTTCACCCGGGGCGGGCTGTTCGTGCCGGTGCGGGACGGCTTCGCCTGGCACCAGGGTCCCTGGGAGGAAGGCCGGGCGGCGAAGGATCGGAGCCAGGAGCTGGCGCTGGCGAAGCTTTCCCACCTGATCGCGCACCGCGGTTTCCGCCGCCGGGCGCCGGGGCGCATCTTCACCGTGCCGGAGTTCGTGGTGACGATCGCGGGAGGCGCGTCGCCGGCGGAAGCGCTGCTGGAGGCGGCCGACCGGCTGCTCGCGGGTCCGCGGCGCGATCTGGTCGTTCGTCTGGAGTTGCCGGAGGACCATCCGGATCGGGAATGGCTCGCGCGCCAGCTGGCCCCGGACCCCCGGGTTCGGGTGGCGTTGCCGGATACGGCGCTGGAGGAGTTCCCGGCGTCTCCGTTCCAGGTGGCGCTGCCGGCGAGGACACGGCTCCATGCGGATGTGTTGGGGAGGCTGCGGGCGGCGCTCGGGCCGGCCGCGCTCGCGCGGTGCGTGTTCCCGGACGGTTCCCGGGCGTCGATCGCGCGGGCGTGGGCGCTCCACCGGGCGCTCCGGACGCGGTGGGAGCCGTCGGACTTCGGCGAGGTGGTGTCGATCCCGCCCGAACGACTCGCACCCGCCGATGGCTCCGGGCTGCGGCCCTGGCGTCGGGCGTGGAGGCGTCTTCGGTCCGGATCGCCGGAGAGCGACGGCCTGCGGGCGGCCTCGCCGATCGTCCGATCCCGGCCCCCGAACCGTTCCGCCGTCCGCGGTGGAGGCCGCGGCGCTCGGGCCCCGGCGTGTCTCCGTTGACCGTCGCCGGGCCGCCGCCCCGGCTCGTTCGCTACAACGACTGGCGACAGGTGGAGTTGCCGCCGCTCTTCGAGTTCCGGCCGGAGTCGCCGGTGAGCGTGGTCGTGCCGTACTACGCGCAGCGGGAGGAGCTCGGGCGGACGCTGGCGGCGCTCGAAGGTCAGACCTGGCCGCGGGACCTCTTCGAGGTGGTGGTGGTGGACGACGGCTCGCCGGAGCCGCTCGCGGAAGTCGGGCAGGCGCTCTTCGAACAGGCGCCGTTCGCGGTGCGGGCGGTGCGGCAGGAGGACCGGGGCTTCGGACTGGCGCGGGCGCGGAACACGGGTGCGCGGGCGGCGGCGCACGAGGTGCTCCTGTTCCTCGACGCCGACCTGCTCCCGGAGGCGGGCTGGCTGCTGGCGCACGCGCGCTGGCATCACGCGGTACCGGACGCGCTGACGCTCGGGCCGTGGGCGCATGTGTCGGTGGACGGGCTGGACCCCGAGACGATCCGGGAGCGCCCGGGAACGATGGAGGAGCTGTTCGCGGAGCGGCGGGTGGACCGGGTGGACCAGAAGTGGTGGGAGTCCCATCTGCGCCGAACCGACGAGTTGACCTCGGAGGCGGACGATCTGTTCCGGTCGATCGGGGGCGGGAACCTCGGCGTCCGCCGCGCCTTCTTCGATCTGGTGGGCGGGTTCGACGAGTCGTTCACCGAGTGGGGCGGGGAGGACACCGAGTTCGGCTACCGGGCCTTCACGCGCGGCGGCCTCTTCGTGCCGGTGCGGGACGGCTTCGCCTGGCACCAGGGTCTCTGGGAAGACGGACGGGCGGCGAAGGAGCGGAGCCAGGAGTTGGCGGCGGCGAAGCTGGCCCACCTGATCGCGCACCCGGGCTTCCGCAGCGGGGCGGGGCGGATCCATGTGGCGCCGCAGTTCGTGGTGACGATCGCGGGGGGCGCGCTGCCGGCGGAGCGGTTGCTGGAGGCGGTCGAGCGGGTGCTCGGGGGTCTGCTGTTCGATCTGGTGGTTCGGGTGGAGTTGCCGGAGGACCATCCGGGCCGGGCGTGGCTCGAGCGCCAGCTGGGGCCGGACCCGCGGGTTCGGGTGGCGCCGTCCGCCGGCGGCGAGAGTTCGGCGCCGGACGAGTTTCCGGCGTCTCCGTTCCAGGTGACGCTGCCGGCGGGCCGGCGCCTCCCCGGGAATGTCGTGGGGAGGCTCCGCGCGGCGCTCGGGACGGCGGTGGTCGCCCGGTGCGACTTTCCGGACGGCTCGCGGGCTTCGATCACGCGGTCGTGGGCGCTCCACCGGGCGGCCCGGACGCGGTGGGAAGTCTCGGACTTCGGCGCGGTGGTGACGATTCCGCCCCGCCACCTGCGCGCCGGAGTGCTGGCCCGCGTGCCGGTTCGGGCGCTCGGCGCGATGTGGGAGCGCCTCCGGGCCGAACTGCGCCGGATAGACGGCCCGCGCGCGGCCTGGCGGTTCGTCCGCTGGTTCCGCGCGGGCGCGGCGAACTGGGCGGTCCGGCGGCTCCGCGCCATCCGGCGGCGCGCCTCGCGGTCCTTCTTGCGGTGAGCCCCGGGGTTCTCCGTTTCGCCGGGCACCAGGAATCCGACGCCCCCGAAGTCGGCGGTCGCGGCAAACAGCGGATCGGGGACGGCCGACATCAATCGTCGGACGGCCCCGGCTTTCTCCACAGGCTGCTGACCCCCGCCGGCGGGTCTGATACACTGTCGGTTGTTGATATCGTGAGAGGGGGGGGGGGGGGGGGGTGGGGGGGGGGCGGGGGG
>CAYGAO010000312.1:0-2929 GCA_964347715.1 uncultured Acidobacteriota bacterium | reverse complement strand
GGCGGAAGCCATCGTCTCCACGGTGGCTCGGGCGGATTCCACGACTGCCTCGAAGACCGACCTCGCCGTCGCCAAGAGCGACCTCGAAAACGCCATCGCGCGTCTCGACGCCCGGATCACCGCCGTGGGGGTCGCCTCGAAGACCGACCTCGCCGCCGTCAAGAGCGACCTCCAGAACGCCTTGGCGCGTCTGGACGCCCGGATCACCGCCGTGGCGGCCGACCTCGAGAACGCCGTGGCGCGTCTGGACGCCCGGATCACCGCTGTGGCGGCGGCTTCGAAGGCCGACCTCGAGAGTGCGATCGGTCGCCTCGAGGTCCGTCTCCTGAAGTGGGCCATCACCCTCGGTCTCGCCATCGCCGGCCTCCTGTTTACTGCCATCCGCTTCTTCGCGTAGCGGCGGGACGACGGGTTCCGGGGGATGTGCCGGGTCTCGTTCAGGCTCGGGCTTCCACCCGCCGGTGGGTCGCGGGGCCCGTCTCCGCCCGCGCTCCTCGGTTGTCTCCCCATGTGGCCCGGCAAGTCCCCCGGAGTCCCTGCTGGCGACGGTAGTGGTGCGGCTTCCTCGACGCCTCGCCATGAGCCGGCTGTGCCGCCGGCTGTCCCCGATGTCGATCATGCGCCGTCGCTCAACAGGCGGGACATGAGACTCGCCTCCAGCTCCGATGCGGTCTGTGTTCCGATGACCGCTCGCGCGACAGCAGCCTGGACTTTGCCGACGATCGCCGCGAATCGCCGTTGCCTGTCGAGTGGCGGCAGTGGCGCCTCCATCTTCCTGATCGCCGACTTCGAGATCTCCTTGAAGGTCGTGCCACCGGCCAACCGGATCAGTTCGGTGCGCCGGGAACGAAGCCAACAGGCAAGGTATTCGGGCACGAGGCGAGTGCGGCAGGTCAGATTCGCAAATCCCTGATTCGTCGCCAGTTCAACGGCTGCGATCGCCGTGAAGCCTATCGTGGCGCGGCTGGTCAACAGCACCGTCCCGGCAGGTACGAGGCGAGCGCTGCTCTGCTGGAGGCCGGCCTCTGTCAGGGTCTCCCCGGTCGACTCGATGGTCAGACTCTTCAAGCCGGTGACGTCCGTTGGCCTGGCCCACGGAATCGCCCCGCCGAAGTATGCCGGGTTGTTCCGGCGCGGAGTCCCGCCTCCCACGATGGCGCACACCGCTCCGAGGTGCGCGACCTCCCACCCCTTGGAGTTCTCGACCGGGTCGCCGAACATCTCGACGAACAGCGCCGGCACGAACTCCCGGAGCCGCTCGGAGGCCCGCCGTCGCAGCGCCTCGATCCGCGCGGCCCGGTTCAGGATGTCCACGATCCGCCGCTGCTCGTCCAGCGGCGGGAGGGGAATCGGGAGGGCCTTCAAGTCCTTCTGGCCGATAGCTGCGAAGGTGCTGCCTTGAGCCTTGGTCACCAGCAGAGGTTCGCGGCGCCTGATTGCCCAGTGCACGAAGTCACGTAACGCCACCTTGTCGCTGCGGGGTCGAATACCTGCCAGGCCTCGCCCGATGCAGCATCGTTCAGCAGCGATGTTGGTCGGCCCCACAGGAGCGCGAACCGATATGAGGATGTCTCCCGCTTCGGCTATCTTCGCCGGCGCACTACACCACTTCCGCGCCGTGGGGTGCGTTGCGCCAAAGTCCGCCTTACCCTGAAAGAACGGCAGGCCGATGCCATCCCGGTTGTACGTGTTTCCCTGGGGAGATTGTCCCGCAGTGATGGTTGCAATCTCCTGCAGGGCAACCGTTTTCATGTCGCGTCTCGAACCGCTGCGGTCAGGTCGTGGATCTCGCGGAGGATCTCGTGTTCGAGGGCCTTCAGTTCGTCGAGGATCTCCAGTGGGTCGCGGTGCTCGGTGGTCGTGCGGTTCTGCGGTCGGTGCCGCCCGGCGCTCAGGTTGAAGTCGGCCGCGCGGATGGCGTCCGCTTCGGCGAACCACCAGTTCTCGGCCCAGTCGGCCTGCGGGTCGCGGCTGCTCCAGGTCGTCCAGCGCGCCTGGCGGTCCCGGAACGCGGAGACGAGACCGGGCAGATCGTCGTCCTCGATGGGCGTGTCGTGGTTGGCGTCGAGCTCGAAGCCGTCGTTGTCGGCGTGGAGGAACATCACGCGTTCGGTCGTTCCGCCCTTGCGGAAGACCAGCGCGGAGGTCTTGACGCCCGAATACGGGTTGAACACGCCGCCGGGCAGCGAGAGGACCGCGTCCACGCGGTTGTTCTCCACGAGCCGGCGGCGAAGCTCCCGGTGTGCGATGGTCGAGCCGAACAGGACTCCCTCGGGCGCCACGACCCCGCAACGCCCGCCTTCCTTCAGGTGGTTCAGCATGTACTGCAGGAACAGCAGTTCCGTCTGCCGCGTCCTGCCGACTCTCACCTCCTCGACGATGCGGTCCCGGTCCAGCCGGCCCGAGAAGGGCGGGTTCGCGAGCACCACATCGAATCCTTCGACCGGAAGGCCAAGTTCCACCTTCGTCGCGCGGTCCAGCGAGCGGGTCAGCGCGTCCCGGCGGAGGATCCGCACCTTGTCCAGCCCGCGGAGGGACAGGTTCATCGTGGCGAGCCGGACCATCCGGGGGTCCACATCGTTGCCGAACAGCGTCGCCTCGTGGAGTTGGCGGACGGCCGCGCGGCTCAACTCGTCGCCGAGGCCGCGCCGGACGGTCTTGCCGTCCGCCTCGAACTCCTCGGCGCCGGCGTCGGAGGAGTTGGCGAGCCGGATGTGGTCGTAGGCGCCGACCAGGAACCCGGCCGTGCCCACCGCCGGATCGTGGACCGTCTCGCCGAGCCGGGGATCGACCAGCCGGACCAGGGCGCGGATCACATGTCGGGGTGTCCGGAACTGCCCCAGTTCGCCCGCCTGCCGGATCTGCCGCAACACATGCTCGAACAGGTCGCCCTTGGTGTCGGCGTCCACCTGTTCAAGGTGCAGGTCGT
>CAYGAO010000311.1:0-2985 GCA_964347715.1 uncultured Acidobacteriota bacterium | reverse complement strand
GAGGGGTGCGGGGAGGGTCCGCCCTCCCCGCGAAAGCGGGCGGAACGGATCGCGCCAGCGATTCGGGCCGCCATCCGGTGGGGGAAGCGCCCCGCATCGGCCCGGACGATGGGGTTCCCCATCGCTTCGAGGATGGATTCCCATGCGGGGCGCTTTATCCACAGGCTGTCGGCAGGCTGTGGAGAAGGTCCCTCGCGCGCCGGCGCGGCGCGAAGCGCCGCCGGGAAGGGGTGCGGCGAGGGTCCGTCCTCCCCGCGAAAGCGGGCGGACCGGATCGCGCCGGCGATTCGGGCCGTGTCAGCCGTCCCGAACCCAGCGGTGGTCCACGATGAAGCGAAAGCCCGAGGCGAGGGCGCGGAGGCCGAGCTCGGCGACGAGCGCGCGCTCGAAGGCGCGCCCCAGGGCCCGGTCCGCCTCCTCTCCGCTCCCGGCGCGCTCGGCGGCGAGTTCGGTGACGAGCATCGTCCCCGCCACCGTCTTGCTTCCCGAGGAAACCCGCACGGTCCAGGGCTGGTGCCGGTCCTTCTCCGTGCGATCGGCGATTTCGGCGGCGCCGGTCCAGCGGGCGCCGCGGCCTTCGAAGGTCAGCTGCATGGTTCGAAAATCCCGAGGGGGCTCCAGGGAGCGGCGAGGCGAGCCCGAGCTGTCAGCAGGCTGTGGTGAAAGTCCCCCGGGGTACCGACGCGGCGCGCAGCGCCGCCGGGGAGGGGTGCGGGGAGGGTTCCCCCTCCCCGTGAAAGACGGCGGGGCGACTCGCGGAAGCGATTCGACCCACCGGCCCGTGGGAAGAGTGCCCCGCATCCCCGAATCGGGGCGGATTCCGGTTCCCTTCCCGGAGCGGTGCGGATGCGGGGGGCTTTTTCCACGGGCGGTCAGGGGAGAGCGGGCATCTCGAAGATGGACGCCCCGCTCCGGCATTCGAGCGTCCCGAGGAAGGCGACCAGGTCGCCGATCTGTTCGTCGTTCAGGCCGCGGTCCTGCAGCTCGTCCCGGTCGATCCAGGGATTGTCGATCCCGCCGCTCGCCATCAGGCGCACCGCTTCCTCGAGGGTGGCGACGCTCCCGTCGTGGAAGTAGGGGGCGCTCCGCGAGATGTCGCGGAGCGTCGGGGTCTTGAACGCGCCCTGGCAGGGCTCGTCCTCGGTGGTGCTGCAGACCGGCTCGTCGGTGACCCGCGCGCGTCCGGTATCGGGCTCGTCGGCGTCCATCCCGATCCCGACATTGTGGAACTTCAGGTCCGTGAACAGGACCCCGGCGTGGCAGGTCGCGCAGCCGGCCTCGGCCGTGAAGAGCTCGGCGCCGCGCATCGCCGGCTCGGAGATCGCCGCCGCGTCTCCCCGCCGCCAGTCGTCGTAGGCGGTGTCGCCGCAGTAGAACGCCTCGCGCTCGAAGGCGGCGATCGCCTGGACCACGGTCTCGGGCGTCGCGGGTCCGCCGAAGACGGCTTCGAACCGAGAGGCGTACTCGGGCACCCCGTTCAGCCACTCGACGACCTGGTCGGCGTCCGCGCCCATGTTCCCGCCGGTCCAGGCGGCGAGCGCCTGGGCCTCGAGCGATCCGCTGCGGCCGTCCCAGTAGAACCGGTCGTGGTAGGCGATGTTCCACAGCGTCGGGCTCGAGCGGGTGAGCACCCGTCCGAGGGCGCCCTCCGCGACCGGTCTTCCGTCGGTGAGCCCGTTCTCGACCAGGTGGCAGCTGTAGCAGGAACGGCTGCCGTCGGCGGAGAGACGCGCGTCGAAGTAGAGCATCTTCCCGAGCGCGACCTTCTCCGGGGTCTGCGGGTTGTCCGCCGGGATGGTCGGGCGCTCGAAGTCCGCCGGCGGCCCGGGGACGAACGCCGGCGCCGCCTCCTCGCCGGGAGACTCCTCGGCAGCGGGGGCGCAGGCGAGCGCGGGAAGGACGACGAGCAACCGAACCAGCCTCATGGGCAGCACCTCTTCGGAACGAAACGGCGGAGAATCGCGGAGTGTACCAGCGGCCCGCGCCCCGAAAAGGGCGTCTCCGGCGGTTCGGCGGGGGCGCGATAGTCTCTTCTCGTGTTTCGTCGCGTGGCGCTCCTTCCCCTGGGGCTCTCTCTCGCCGGGGCGGCAACGCTCGCGATCTCCCCGCTGATCCGGTCGCCGGGAGACCCGGGCCAGCCGACTCCGCGTCAGCTCCGGGAGATGCTCGCCGCCGCCGGGCCCCTCGGCCCCGGCGGCGTCCCCGGCCGGGATCACGACTTCTACTTCACCCGCGCCGCGTACTCGAGCTACGGCTGGCGGGGATGGGATGTGGACTACCCGAAGGCGGACCGTCAGTTCCTGATCGGGCTCCGGCGGCTCACGAACCTCGATTCCTACGAGTACGAGCACGGGATCCTGCTCACCGACCCGGATCTCGGGAAGTACCCCTTCCTCTATGCGGTCGAGGTCGGCTACATGGCGATGAGCGAGGAGGAGGTCCTCGCGCTCCGGCACTACCTGCAGGCGGGCGGGCTCCTCGTCGTGGACGATTTCTGGGGCACCCAGGAGTGGCTGAACTTCGCCCGCGAGATGGGCCGGGTACTCCCGGGACGGGCGATCGAGGACATCCCGCTCGACCACCCGATCTTCCGGTCGTTCTACCGGGTGGACGAGATCGTTCAGGTGCCGAATGTGGGGAACGGGATCCGGGGCGGCCCGACCTGGGAGCGGGACGGCTTCGAGCCGGAGGTCAAGGGGATCTTCGACGACGAGCGCCGGCTCATGGTGCTCGCGAACTGGAACACGGATCTCGGCGACGCCTGGGAGTGGGCCGAGAATCCGTACTACCCGCTTCGCTACTCCACCTATGCCTACGAGATCGGGGTCAACTTCATCATCTACGCGATGACCCACTGACAGCCTGTGGACAGCAGCCCGTGGAAAAAGCTCCCCGCAGCCGCGCCGCTCCGGGAAGGGAACCGGAACCCGCCCCGATTCGGGGATGCGGGGCACTCTTCCCCCGGGCAGGTGGGTCGAATCGCTT
>CAYGAO010000310.1:0-2988 GCA_964347715.1 uncultured Acidobacteriota bacterium | reverse complement strand
CCCGAGGCCGGTCTCCCCGAGGCCGGTCATCCCGAGGCCGATCACCCCGAGGCCGGTCATCCCGAGGCCGGTCATCCCGAGGCCGGTCGCCCCGAGGCCGGTCTCCCCGGGCGGGTCTCTCCGCGACAGGTCTTCCCCGATCGGATCCGCCGCCGGCAGGTCGCCCGCCGGCAGGTCGGGGCGAAGCGTGCTTTCGCGGCATCCGGTTACCAGTCGGACCCGAAACCCGGCGCGCCGGCGAAGCCGGACGGATCGCGCGCCGCGGCGACCGACCCGCTTTCCGACAGATCGCCGGGCGGCCCGACCGCATCGAGCCGCACCAGGGCCTTCGCCGCGAGCCCTTCCCCCCGGCCCAGGAAGCCCAGCCGGTCCGTCGTCGTGGCCTTCAGTCCGACCGAATCGCCGGCCAGGCCGAGGAGGGCTGCGAGGGTCCGCCGCATCTCCGCGATCCGGGGGGCGAGCCGCGGGGTCTCGGCCACCACCGTGAGGTCCGCCTGTCCGGGGGCATACCCGGCGGCAGCCGCGAGCTCGAGCGCCCGGGCGAGAAAGATCCGGCTGTCGGCGTCCCGCAGCGCCTCGTCCGAAGAAGGAAAGAGCGCTCCGAGGTCCGGAGCCGCCACGGCGCCGAGGATCGCGTCGGTGAGGGCGTGGAGGACCGCGTCCCCGTCGGAGTGGCCGGCGAGGGCCGGGGTCCCGGGGAAGTCGATTCCGCCGAGGCGGAGCGTGCCGGCATCGTCGAACCGGTGGACATCGAACCCGTATCCGATCCGCGGCGGCTCTGCCCGCACCGGGAACATCCCGGCCACCGCGCCGAAGTCCTCGCGCCGGGTGATCTTCAGATTCCGCGGACTGCCGGGGACGACCACGACCGGGTGGCCGCGCTCCCGCACCAGCGCGGCCTCGTCGGCGCCGGCGAAACCGGCGGCCGACGCCCGCGAGATCGCCTCCCGGAGCAGCTCCCGGGCGAAACACTGGGGCGTCTGGGCGAGCGTGGCGCGGTCCCGGTCGAGCGCCCGGACGGCGGTCCCGTCCGCTCCGAGCCGCCACAGCGCGTCCACCGGCGGGAGCCCGGGCATCGCGGCGCCCGAGCGGGCGGCGGCCTCGGCGACCCGGGCGATCAGCGCCGCCGATACCCCCGGCCGGGAACCGTCGTGGACCATCACGAGCTCGGGGAAGGCCCGGTCGCCCCGGGCGGCCGCCTCGAGCGCCTCGAGCCCGAGCGCGGTGGACGCCTGGCGCGTTTCGCCGCCGGGAACGAACGAGAGACGGGAAACCGCGCCGGCGAGGAACGGCGCGACCCGCGCCCGCCAGGAATCGAAACCGGCCCTCGGGAGCACCAGGACCACGCGCCCGATCCCGTCGGCGCCGAGGAGCGCCTCGGTGGCCCGCACCGCCACCGGACGCCCGGCGAGCGGCAGGAACTGCTTCGGGACCGCGCCCCCGCCGAACCGGACTCCGGCGCCCGCCGCCAACACCACGGCTCCGATCGTCGCCCCCGGCGCGCTCCCGCTCACCGGTCGCTCACCGCCTCGAGCGCCTCTTCCAGCATCGTGACCCGGGTGATCTCGAGCCCCGCGGGATGCTCGGCGGCCGGGATGCCCTTCGGGTTCAGGACCGCGCGCCCGAACCCGAGGCGCGCCGCCTCCCGGAGCCGCGCCGCCTCCTGGTGGACCGGGCGCACCTCCCCGGAGAGCCCGATCTCGCCGAGAAACACCACCCCCTCGGGGACCGCCACCCCCGAGCGCCGCGAGACCACCGCGGCGAGGAGCCCGAGATCCGCCGCCGGCTCGGTGATCGTGAGGCCCCCGGTCACCGAGACATAGACATCGCTCCGCGCGAGTCCCCCGCCGCTCGCGCTCTTCGCGCTCTCGAGGACCGCGAGGAGCACCGCGAGCCGGTCGCCGTCGAACCCCACCGTGACCCGGCGCGGCCAGGCGAGCGGGCTCTCGGCCAGCAGCGCCTGGATCTCGGCGAGCAGCGGCCGCGTCCCCTCGAGCGTGCAGACGATCGCCGCCCCCGGCTTCGGGGCGCCCCCGGTCAGGAAGACCTCGGAGGGGTTGTCGACCGGGACCAGCCCCTGTCCGGTCATGTCGAAGACCCCGAGCTCGCCCGCGGCGCCGAACCGGTTCTTGACCGCGCGGAGCAGGCGGTGCGACTGCCGGCGGTCGCCCTCGAAGTGGAGCACCGTGTCCACGAGGTGTTCGAGGGTGCGCGGGCCGGCGATCCCACCGTCCTTGTTCACATGACCGATCAGGAAGACGGGGACCCGGGTGGCCTTCGCGTACACCACGAGCGCCGCCGCGGACTCGCGGACCTGGCTCACGGTGCCGGGCGCCCCGGTGATCTCCGGCAGGTGGACACACTGCACCGAATCCACGACCACGAGCCGCGGGTTCAGGCTCCGGGCGGCTTCCAGGATCCGCGGCATGCTCGTCTCCGAGTAGAGGATCAGCGATTCCGGATGGACCCCGAGCCGCTCGCCGCGCATCTTGAGCTGGTGTTCGGATTCCTCGCCGCTCACATAGAGCACCGGAGCCTCCGGGGTCGTGGCCGCCGCGGCGAGCTGGAGCAGCAGCGTGCTCTTCCCGGCCCCCGGCTCCCCGGCCACGAGCACCACGGATCCCGGAGTCACCCCGCCGCCGAGAACCCGGTCGAGTTCGGCGATGCCGACCGGCAGGCGCGGCGTGGCCCCGGTGTCCACCTCCCCCCAGCGGACCGGCGCCGCCTCTTCCCCGCGGGCGGCGGCGGCGAAGGCGCGCCACCCCCCGGCCGCCGCGCTCCCCGACGGCGCCGGCTCCTCGACGAGCGGCGTCCCGCTCCGGCAGGAGGGGCAATAGCCCATCCAGCGCGAGTAGAACTGTCCGCACTCGCTGCAGGCGAAGCGGGTGGCCGCCTTCTTCACCAAGGTCTCAGCAGGCGGTGGAGAAAACCCATCGCGCGCCGACGCGGCGCGAAGCGCCGCCGGGGAGGGGTGCGGGGAGGGTCCTC
>CAYGAO010000309.1:0-3027 GCA_964347715.1 uncultured Acidobacteriota bacterium | reverse complement strand
CCCCCCCCCCCCCCCCCCCCGAAAGAGGGCGGCCCGGATCGCGCCAGCGATTCGGGGCGCCAACCGGTGGGGAGAGCGCCCCGCAACCGCCCGGACGATGGGGTTCCCCATTTCTTCGAGGACGGATTCCCATGCGGGGCGCTTTGTCCACCGGCTGCTAACCCGGGCCGGCGGCCGGCCCCGCCGATACGCTCCCCGCATGGTCTTCCCGGAGCCGGATGCTTCCGGGTCCGGGCCGCCGGCGCGCGGGCCCGACATCTATGTGATCCTCGCGGGGCTCATCGGCGTCGCCGCGCTGCTCACCTGGATCATCCCGGCGGGCGAGTACGAGCGGCGGGCGCTCCCCGACGGGCGCGAGGCCGTCGTGCCGGGGTCCTACCGCGTCGTCGAGAGCTCCCCCGCCCGGGGAGCGGAACTTCTCACCGCGATCCCGGACGGCCTGGCCGACGCGGCGAGCGTGGTCTTCCTCGTGCTCCTCGTCGCCGGTTCCGTCGGGGTGATCCGCCGGGCGGGGGTCCTCGATCTCGGGGTGCACCGCCTGACGCGGATCGCGGGCGGGCGAGTCGAGGTGCTGATTCCGGCGTTGATGTTCGCGTTCGCCACGATCTCGGCGGTCGTGGGGATGCCGGAGCTCTCGATCGCCTACCTTCCGATCGTGCTCCCGCTCCTGCTCGCGGCAGGATGCGCGCGGACGACGGCCACCGCGGTGGCGCTCCTGCCGACGACCCTCGGCGCGGCGTTCGGGGTGACGGTGCCGGCGACCATCGGGGTCGGACACTCGCTGGCGGGACTCCCGCTCTTCTCGGGCGCCGCCTTCCGGTTCGGCGCGTTCCTGGTGGTGCAGGCGGCGGTGGCGGGGTTCGTGGTCCGGCGGGCGCGCCGCGAGGTCGGCGCCCGCGCGGGAGCTCGGGTCGGGTCCGGGCGCCCCGCCCGGGAACCGGCGTTTTCGCGCCGGCAGCGGGTGGCGGGCGGGCTGGCCCTCGTCCTCTTCGCGGCGCTCGTGTTCGCGATCCTCGACCGCGGCTTCGGATTCGAGGAGATCTCGGGCGCCTCGGTCGCCGTCGCGGTCGTCGTCTCCCTGGTGGCCGGACGCCGGGCGAACCGGATCTGCGCGGACTTCAACGAGGCGTTTCGGGAGATCCTGGTCGGGGCGCTCGTCTGCGGGGTCGCGCGCGGCGTCTCGGTCGTCCTGGCCGAGGGCGCGGTGATGGACACCATCGTCCACTGGATATCGCTGCTCGTCGGGTCGCTGCCGCCCGCGCTGACCGCGGTCGGGATCCTCTTCGGTCAGACCGCCTTCAACTTCCTGGTCCCCTCGGGGAGCGGGCAGGCGCTCATCACGCTGCCGATCCTGATCCCGGTCGCCGACCTCGCCGGGATCACCCGGCAGGTCGTCGTGCTCGCGACCCAGTGGGGCGACGGCATCACGAACGTGGTCTTCCCGACCTCCGGCTACTTCATGGCGACGCTGGTCATGGCGCGGGTCGGACTCCTCGGGTGGCTGCGCTACTACCTGCCGATCTTCGGCTTCGTCCTCGCCGCCGCGGCCGCCGGGCTCGTCCTGGCCCAGGCGGTCGCCCTCGGGCCGTTCTGAGCGCCCGGAAAGGAACCAGACATGAGAATCCACCGACTGCCGATCGAACCGATGACCGCGGCGTCGTTCGCGCCCTTCGGCGAGCTGATCGAACCGCGAGAGACTCCGTCCGACGAGCGGCGCTTCTTCCGGATCGACTTCCGGATCGAGGGGCGGACGACCGTGGATGTCATCTGGCAGCCGCAAGCCGGGAGGCGATTTCGGCTGCTGGAACGCCACTTCGCGGTGACCCAGGCGTTCGTGCCGCTCCTGGGGGCGCCCGCGGTCGTGGCGGTGGCTCCTCCGACCGACCCCGACGATCCGGAGGCGATCCCGAGGCCCGAGGAGGTTCGCGCCTTCCGGATCACTCCGGGAAAGGGGTACGCGTACCGGACCGGGACCTGGCATTCGCTCGACCGTTACCTGCTCGAGCCGCCGGGCGCGAGTTTCGTGATCCTGAACGTGGATCCGAACCCGACCCAGGTCGTGGATTACGGCGAGCGGTTCGGGGTGGAGTTCGAGATCGGGGACGCGGCGAAGTAGCCGCGGCTCGCTTCGGGACCGGGTGGAGTGGCCCGGTCCCGTGGCTCGAGACCGGGTGTCGCGCGCGTGGCAGGCTGTGGAGAAAGTCCCTCGCGCGCCGACGCGGCGCGAAGCGCCGCCGGGGAGGTTTCTCCCTCCCCGAGAAGGGGAGGGCGGAACGCATCGCGCAAGCGATTCGGGCCGGTAGCCGCGGTTCGGGGCGGAGTCGGGACGGGGCGCGACCGCTCGTCGGCGGCGAGCGGTTCCCGTTCAGCGTTTCCGGGCGGCGAGGGCTTCGAGCTCGCGCCGGATCTCGTCGCGTTCGGCGACGAGGCGCCGGAGGTCGAAGCCGCTCAGCGAGCGGTTCGGGTTCCGCACCGCGCGGGGCAGTCCGCTCGCCCCGATAGCCGTCAGCGACGCCTCGATGTCGAGGAGCCGCTCCCGGAGCTCGCGCTCGTCTCGGCCCGCCGGCGTGGCGCCGGGGTCCGGGCGGTCGGCGCCCGGTGTCAGGTCGGGGTCCCGGCCCGAGTCCGCATCCGGTTCCGGGACGAGGTCGGGGTCGGCTCCGGTTCCCGGCGCCGCCTCGGGTTCGGGAGGGCGGACGGCGCTCGGGGCGGGGGCGGCGCGCCGGCCCGGGACGCCGAGGTCCCGATCCGTGAATCGGGGCGCGGGGCCCCGCGCGGCGCGGCTGGCGAGGATGCGGGCGCGCTGGCGCGCCGCCGCCTCGACGAGCGGCGAGCGCTCTCTCGGCTGCGCCCTCGTCTCCGGAGCGGCGATCAGGGCCGCGCCGAACAGGGCGGCAGAGAGAGCGGCCAGCCGGGCCGGAAGGACCCTGGCGAACGCCTCAGCCGGCTGTGGTGAAAGTCCCTCGGGTACAGCCGCGGCGCGAAGCGCCGCCGGGGAGGGGTGCGGGGGGGGGGCGCCCGCCCCCC
>CAYGAO010000308.1:0-3028 GCA_964347715.1 uncultured Acidobacteriota bacterium | reverse complement strand
GGGTCCGTGGCCGCCCGAACACCGCGCGGGCCGCCCTGCGGCTCGCCGCCGGCATCTTCGTCGCTGGCTGCGGCGCGCTCGCCGGCGGCGCGCCGGCGCTCGGCGAAACGCCCGGGGTCACCGCGGACCGCATCCGCTTCGGGCAGTCCGCCGCGCTGAGCGGGCCCGCCGCCGCGCTCGGCCAGGGGATGCGCGCCGGGATCGAGGCCGCCTTCGCCGAAGTGAACCGGGGAGGCGGCATCCACGGGCGGCGGCTCGAGCTCCTCTCGCTCGACGACGGCTACGAGCCGGAGGCGGCGCTCGCCAACGTCCGGCGGCTCCTCGCCGAGGAGGAGGTCTTCGCCGTGATCGGCCCCGTCGGCACCCCGACCTCCAGGGCCGCCGAACCCGTCGCCGCCGAGGCCGGCGCCCCCTACATCGGCCCGTTCACCGGCGCGGAGTTCCTCCGCGACCCCGAGCTCGCGCCGACGGCGGTGAACGTGCGCGCGTCCTACTACCAGGAGACCGAGGAGATGGTCGAGCGGCTCACGCGCGACCTCGGCATCTCGCGCATCGGCGTGCTCTACCAGGACGATTCCTACGGCAACGCCGGGCTCACCGGGGTGGAGCGGGCGCTCTCGGCGCGCGGGCTCCAGACGGCGGGGCGGGCGTCCTACCGGCGGAACACGACCGCGATCAAGGCGGCGCTGCTCGCCCTCCGGCGCGCCGAGCCGGAAGCGGTGGTCATCATCGGCGCCTACCGCCCGGTCGGGGCCTTCGTCCGCTGGGCGCGGCGGATCGGCTTCTCCCCGGTCCTCGTGAACATCTCCTTCGTCGGGAGCGATGCGCTTCTCGAAGAACTCGGGCGCGAAGGGGAGGGCGTGCTCGTCACCCAGGTGGTCCCCTTCCCCGAGGACGACTCGCTCGCGCTCGTCCGGCGCTACCGGGAGGCGCTCCGGCAGCAGGACGAAGACGCGCGGCCGAGCTTCGTCTCGCTCGAGGGATACATCGTGGGGCGGCTGACCGCCGAGGTGCTCGAGCGGAACGGAGCGGAGACGACCCGCGCCGGCTTCCTCGAGACGCTGGCGACGATCGATCGCCTCGACCTCGGCGGCTTCACGCTCGCCTACGGAGCCGGTGACACCCAGGGATCCGACCAGGTCTTCCTGACCCGGATCGAGGCGGACGGAACGCTCGAGCCGCTGACGAGGCTCCGCTGACCGTGGAGCCCGGCGAACCGGAGGCGCGGAAGCCGCCTGCGGGCGACGCGCCGGACCCGGAGGAGCAGGTCGGGCCGGGGGAGGAGCCGTGGGGGGCTTCGGGTTCGAGCGCCGGTCGGCTCCGCGACGCGCTCGGGCGGCGCGCGGACGAGGTGGAGCCGGCGGCGCCCGAGCCCGAAGCCGCCACCGCGAACGGCGAGCGGCAGGGCTGGTTCCGGAAGAAGCTCGCGCTGCGGCGGAGCCTCGGCGTCCAGATCGCCGCCGGGCTCGTGGCGGCGATCGCGTTCACGCTGCTCGTCAGCGTGGTGGCGCTCGTCGTGTTCTTCCGGGTCGCGACGCTCCAGGAGGAGATCAACAACGAGCATGTTCCGGCGCTGACCCGCGCGGCCCAGATCGGCCAGCTCGCCGCGCGCCTCGCCGGGAGCGCTCCCCGGCTCGTGACCGCGGCCCGAAACCGCCAGCTCGCCGCCGACGCGCTCGCCAGAACCGCAGCGGCCGGCGACACCGGCGAGGTGAGCCTGATGGAGGACGCCGCCCGGATCCTCGAACTGAGTTCCGATCTCGGGAGCGGCGAACGCCCGCAGGGGCTCCGGGCCTTCTCCGAGGACCTCGCGAGCAACCTGCGCGACATCCAGGTCTCGGTGGACGCGGGGGTCGTCCTGCTGGAGGAGTTGCAGGCGATCCAGGAACGGGCGGCGATCCTCGGCGCGCGGCTGAACGAGCAGGTCGCGCCGCCGCTCGACGATCAGGTGTTCTACCTGGTCACCGGACTCCGCGAACTCGACGACTCCCCGGCGCCGATCGCGGTGCGGAGCGCCGAGCACGAGGTGATCCGCCTCGAAGCCCTGAGCGTTCTCGAATCGAAGGGCAACCTCGCCGTCAGCCTGCTGAACGATGTGGCGGTCCAGGACGACCTCGAGTTCGTCGGGACGCTCGAAGAGCGGTTCCGCGCCGCCACCACCGCGAGCGCGAGCGCCCTCGCGACGCTCGGCGAGCAGGCCCCCTCCGGGCTCGGCGACACGGTCCGCGCGATCGGGACGCTCGGACTGGGCGGGGAGGGAGCGTTTCCGACCCGGCGCCGCTACCTCGTCGAACTCCGGAACCAGCTCGCGTATCTCGCCCGCAACGAGGAGATCACGAACTCGCTCGAAGACGCGGTGTCGAGCCTCACGATCGGCCTCGAGATGGACGCGCTCGCCGCCACCCGCGACTCGGAGTCGGCGTTCGATGTCGGGAGGTCGCTGCTCGTCGCGATCAACGTCGTCGCGGTCGCCTCGACCGCGCTCATCCTGTGGCTCTTCGTGGGGCGCTTCCTCGTCGCCCGGCTCTCGAACCTCTCGCGGGCGATGCGCCGGATGGCGGCGGGGGACCTCGAGACCGGGATCGAGGTGCGCGGGCGGGACGAGGTGGGCGAGATGGCGGGCGCGCTCGAGGTGTTCCGGCGCCACGCCCTCGAGGTGCAGCGCCTGAACCTCGTCGAGGAACTCGCCACCCGAGTCGAAGCCAAGAACCAGGAGCTCGGCGAAGCCCTCGAGGGTCTCAAGAAGGCGCAGGAGCAGGTGGTCATGCAGGAGAAGCTCGCCTCGCTCGGCCAGCTCACCGCCGGGATCGCCCACGAGATCAAGAACCCGCTGAACTTCGTGAACAACTTCGCCGACATCTCGCAGAGTCTCCTCGAGGACCTCCAGGAAGAGCTCGAGAGCGTCGTCGAGAACATCCCCGAGGAGTCGCAGGAGGAGATCCGGGAGATCCGGAACGACCTGACGGGCAACCTGGAGCGGATCGTCCACCACGGGAAACGGGCCAGCTCCATCGTGTCCGGGATGCTG
>CAYGAO010000307.1:0-3033 GCA_964347715.1 uncultured Acidobacteriota bacterium | reverse complement strand
GGCGGCGCTTCGCGCCGCGTCGGCGCGCGAGGGACTTTCTCCACAGCCTGTCAGGTGACGCTCCGGATGTGCCCGCCGTCCACGGCGAGAACGGTCCCGGTGATGTAGCTCGCCCGCTCCGAGGCGAGGAACGCCGCCGCCGCGCCGAACTCCTCGGGTTCCCCGACCCGGCCGAGCGGAATGTCCGCCGCCCACTCGGCGTACACCGCCTCGACGGGAACGCCCCGGGAGGCGGCCAGACCCCCGGCGAGTTCGACCAGCCGGGCGGTCCGGGTGTAGCCCGGACAGAGCACATTCGCCAGCACGCCGTGGGGCGCCGCTTCGTTGGCGAGCGACTTCATGAAGCCCGCGATCCCCGACCGCGCCGTGTTCGAGAGGATGAGGTCGGGAACCGGCTGCTTCACCGAGACCGAGGCGATCGCCAGGATCCGGCCCCAGCGCCGGGAGATCATGCCCGGCAGCGCCGCCCGGACCAGGTGCACGCAGGAGAGCAGGTTCTCCTCGAGGGCGCGGCGCCACTGCTCGGGCGTCGTGTCCCCGAGCCGCGTGGGGGGCGGCCCGCCCGCGTTCGTGACCAGGATGTCCACCCGCCCGAAACGATCCGCGGCGGCGCGGACGAAGCCTTCCGCCGCCGCGGGGTCGGCCACATCCACCGGCCAGGCGAGGACCTCGCCGCCGTGCCGGAGGCGGATCGCGGCGGCCGCTTCCTCGAGGGTCTCCGGGTTCCGCGCCCCGATCGCCAGCCGGACGCCCTCGGCGGCGAGCGCCTCGGCGACCGCCCGCCCGAGTCCGCGGCTCGCCGCGGCCACGACCGCGACGCGCCCGGCGATGCCGAGGTCCACGGACGCCCCGCCCGCGTCAGCAGCCGGTGGACAGAACGCCCCGCATGGGAATCCGGCCTCGGAGAGATGGGGAACCCCGTCGTCCCGGCGGATGCGGGACGCTTTCCCCACCGGGTGGCGGCCCGAATCGCTCGGGCGATCCGTTCCGCCCGCTTTCGCGGGGAGGGAGGACCCTCCCCGGCGACGCTTCGCGCCGCGTCGGCGCGCGAGGGACTTTCTCCACGGCCTGTCAGGAGGAGTACTGGCGTTCCTTGCAGGCGACGCAGACCCGCGTCCAGGGAACGGCTTCCAGGCGGAGCTTCGGGATCTCCTCCTCGCACTCGGAACAGATGCCGAACTCGCCGGCCTCGATCCGGAGCAGGGCCTTCGAGATCGCCCGCAGCAGTTTCGCGTCGTTCTGCTGCAACTGGATCACGATCTCGTCGTCCGTCGCGGCCAGGGACCGGTCTCCGTCGTCCCCGCGGGACGGGGCGCGCGAGAAGGCGCGGGTATGGCCGAGCCGCTCGATCTCGGCCTTCTTGTCGAGCAGGTTCTGCTCATGCTGACGGAGTTCCTCGGACGTCATCTCGTCGGATCCCGCCCGCCGTCGTTCGTCGCAGCCGCCCGGCGGGAACCGACCATCCTATCACCCGTCGCGGGCGCCCGGTGCCGCGTCCGTCCCGCGAGGAGTTCGAGGGCGTGCGGGAGCGTGGGCGCCAGGGTCCGGAGGCCGCTCCCGACGGCGCGCGGGCTGCCCGGGAGCGCGATCACCAGGGTGTTCCGGATCGTCCCGGCGAGGCTCCGGGAGAGGATCGCCATCGGCGTCTCCCGGAGTCCCTCGGCGCGCAGCAGTTCGCCGTAACCGGGGAGCTCGCGGTCGAGCAGCGGCCGGACCGCCTCCGGGGTGCGGTCCCGCGGCCCGAGCCCGGTCCCCCCGGTGGTCACCACGAGGCTCGTCCCCCCCGCCGCCCAGGCGCGGACGCGCTCCCGGATCGCGTCCACCTCGTCGGGCACGACCGCCGAGTCCGTGATCCGGAGGCCGAGCTCCTCGAGGAACTGGCGGGCGATCGCCCCCGAGCGGTCCGGCACGACGCCGGCGGCGCAGCCGTCGCTCGCCGTGAGGACGGCGGCGGTACCGGGGCGGAGCGGCGATGGAGGCGCGGCGGAGGTCACGACGAGAACGGAGGGGCCGATGCGTCAGAATAGCGAGTCCCGATGGATCGTCGCTCCTCCCCGCGAATCCGCGTGGCGCTCGTGGCGGTAGCGACGCTCGGGCTCACCGCGGCCGCCGGGGCGATCGTCCAGCAGCCGTACCAGTTCCGGGTCACGGTGGACCTGATCTCGCTGAACGTGACGGTGACCGACGCCCGGAACCGGTTCGTCACGGATCTCCTCGAGGAGGACTTCGCCGTTTACGAGGACGGCATCCTCCAGGAGATCGAGGCGTTCTCCCGCGAGGACCTGCCGATCCGGATGGTGCTGCTCCTCGACACCTCGGCGAGCATGGTCCACAAGATGCAGTTCGCGCAGGAGGCCGCCGTCCGCTTCACCCGGACGCTCCGGATCGAGGACGAGGCGCAGGTGGTCGAGTTCGGCAGCCACGCGAACATCCTCCGGCGGTTCACGAACGACCTCGACGCCCTCGAGGCGGCGATCCGCATGACGCAGGCGGGCGGCACCACGAAGCTCCACAACGCGATGTACATCGCCCTGCGCTCGCTCGAGCGACAGCGGATGGAGGCGCGCCGGCAGGCGATCATCCTGCTCTCCGACGGCCGGGACACGAGTTCGCTGGTCACCTTCGACCAGGTGCTCGACCTGACGAAGGACACCGATGTCGTGGTGTACACGATCTCGCTCCAGAACACGGCCCGCCGGCGGGGACGCCAGTTCTCGGAGGCCGAGCATGTGCTCAAGAACCTCGCCGAGGAGACCGGGGGCCAGTGGTACTTCCCGGCCGAGCTCCGGGAGCTCGAATCCGTGTACGACCGGATCGCCGAGGAGCTGAAGAGCCAGTACAACGTCGGCTACATCTCGAACAACCCGAGGCGCGACGGCGCCTGGCGCCGCATCGTGGTCCAGACGAACCGTCCCGACCTGCGGGTGCGGACGAAGCTCGGCTACTACGCGCCCGGGTAGCAGGCGGTGGAGAAAGTGCCTCGCGCGCCGACGCGGCGCGAAGCGCCGCCGGGGAGGGTCCTCCCTCCCCGCG
>CAYGAO010000306.1:0-3041 GCA_964347715.1 uncultured Acidobacteriota bacterium | reverse complement strand
GTTCCCCATCTCTTCGAGGACGGATTCCCATGCGGGGCGTCTTGTCCACCGGCTGCTGACGGGCGCGTACACTCGCCGACCCATGGTGCGTCTGCTGGCCGCCCTCCGCCGGGAAGCCCGGCGGGTGGTCCCGGTCGGTTACTCCCTCCCCGACCTCGGCGCCGACCTCTCGGCGGGGCTCACGGTTTCCGTGGTCGCGCTCCCGCTCGGCCTCGTGGTCGCGATCGCCGCCGGAGCGAGCCCGGACAAGGGCCTCGTCGGGATCATCGTCGGCGGCCTCGTCATCGGGCTGCTCACCGCGAGCCGCTTCCAGATCGGGGGGCCCACCGAGGCGTGCATCCTGATCGCGGTGGTGGTGCTCGAACGCTTCGGATACGAGGGCCTCCTCACCGCGACGCTCCTCGCCGGGGTGTTCCTGCTGGCGCTCGCGATCTCGCGGGTCGGCATCCTGCTCGAAGCGATGCCGCAGGCCGTCGTCACCGGGTTCGTGACCGGGATGGGGCTCATCATCCTGACCGGGCAGATCGTCCCCTTCTTCGGACTCGCCGACACCGTCCACGCCCACGACCATCACCACGGCGCGGAGCACTCCCACTCGTTCCTGTTCATCCTCGAAGGCGTCTGGAGCCGCCTCGGCGCCTTCGACGGGGCGACCTTCCTCGTGGGCGCGTCCTCGCTCGCCGCCGTGCTGCTGAGCCGCAGGTTCGCGCCGCGGGTCCCCGCCTATCTGGTCGGGCTCGCCGTCGGGGCGCTCGGGACCGGGCTGTTCGGGCTCCCGGTGGCGACGATCGGTTCGACCTTCGGGGATCTGCCGAACCGGCTGCCGCTGCCGCTCCTGCCTTCGTTCGAGTTCGCCCTCGCGCTCGCGCCCTACGCGGTGGCGATCGCCTTCCTGTCGAGCGCCGAGACCCTGCTCGCCGCCTCGATGGTGAGCCGGGAGCGCGGCATCCCGAGCCGCCCGAGCCGCGAGTTCACCGCTCTCGGCCTCGGGAACATCGCGACGGCGATCTGGGGCGGATTCCCGGTGGGTGGCTGCGTCGCCCGCACCGCGACCTGCCTCGCCTCCGGCGCGCGTTCGCCGCTCGCCAACGTGTTCCACGCGGTGTTCGTGGCGCTCTTCGTCCTCTTCTTCTCGTGGGCGCTCGAGTACATCCCGCTGACCTCGCTCGCCGCGGTGCTCGTCGTGGTGGCGGCGCGGATGATCGAGCTCCGGCGGGTCCGCGTCGTCTGGCGGGCGCCGGTCGGCGACCGGATCGTCCTGCTCGGCACGCTCGGCACGACGCTCTTCTGGGACATCCGCTATGTGCTCCCGGTCGGGCTCGCCCTCGCCTCGATCATCTTCATCCAGAGGGTCTCCGGGGTCTTCGAGGTGCGGCGCGGCGATCTGGCGCTGTTCGACTCGGAGGAGATGGTCCCGCCGGGGCCGCTTCCCGTGGAGCGGCCCGAAGGGGTCGAGATGATCAACTTCCGGGGCGCTCTCTTCTACGGCACGGTGAGCCGGATCTCGGATCTCCTGGCCCGCGCCGACCGGAGGCCGGCCTGCGTCTTCGGTATGCGGAACGTCTATTTCATGGATCCGACCGCCTGCGTGCTCCTGAAGGATCTGGCCCGGAGCCTCGGCGAGAGCGGCACCGTCTGTTACTTCTGGGGCATCCAGCCCGAGGTCGCCGAGGTCATGCACGCGAGCGACTTCCGACCCGAACGGGGAATCCGTTTCTTCCCCGACGCCTCGAGCGCCGTGGCGGCCGCCACCGAGGCGGCGCGGCCCGCCTGAAATCCGGGAGGAGATTCCGATGGAACGACGCGCCTTTCTCGGCCTGATGGCCGCGGGGATGACCGCGCGCCGCGCGTTCGCGCAGCAGCCGGGGTCCGTCCCGGCCCGGAATCCGGCGATCGACGAGCTCTACCGCCGTTCCGTGATCATCGATTCGCTCGCGGTCGGCCACGAGTGGGACGAGGTGGAGTACGCCGCGGTCGAGGACTCCGGTTACACCGGTATCCAGACCACCCTCCCGAGCGCGAACTTCGAGGTCGCCGCCCGGGCGCTCGCCGACTGGCGCCGTCGCGTCCGCGAGAACCCGGACCGACTGATCCACGCCACCGCCGCCGCGCACATCGAGCAGGCCAAGGCCGAGGGGAAGATGGCGGTCGTCTTCGGCTTCCAGAACGCGACGATGCTCGAGGGACGGCTCGAGAACCTGGACCCGCTCCACGAGCTCGGCGCCCGCTGCATCCAGCTCACCTACAACTCGCAGAACCGGCTCGGCAGCGGCTGCACCGAGCGGGTGGACGGCGGGCTCTCCGACTTCGGGGTCGCGGTCGTCGAGCGCCTCAACGAGCTCGGCATCGTCGTGGACCTGTCGCACTGCGGGCGGCGCACCTCGATGGACGGAATCGAGGTCTCGGAGAGTCCCGCGGCGTTCACCCACACCTTCTGCGAGGCGATCTACAACGACCACCCGCGGGCGAAGACCGACGAGCAGATCCGCGCCATGTCCGAAAAGGGCGGAATCACCGGGATCGCGAGCCTCGGCTACTTCGTCGGGCCCGACCCGGACACCTCGCTCGAGGACTATGTGGACCACATCCTCCACGCGGTCCGGATCGGCGGCATCGAGCATGTCGGGGTCTCGACGGACCACGCGATCCGCGGGCTGCGTTCGTGGGCGACGCGCGAGAACTGGTACGAGCCGCGCCTCAGGAACTTCAAGCCGAGCTACCGCGTCCGCTGGCCTCCCTTCATCGAGGGGCTCGACGAGCCGGAGCGCTTCCTGAACGTCGCCCACGCCCTCGACCGCCGGGGCGTGAGCGAGGTGGACATCGCCCGGATCCTGGGTGGCAACTGGCTCCGCTACTTCCGCGAGATCTTTGGCGCCTGACAGGCTGTGGCGAAAGTCCCCCGGGCAGAGATCCGGCGCGCAGCGCCGCCGGGGAGGGTTCCCCCTCCCCGCGAAAGACGGTGGGGCGAATCGCGGAAGCGATTCGCCCCACCTGCCCGTGGGAAGAGTGCCCCGCATCCCCGAATCGGGGTGGATTCCGGT
>CAYGAO010000305.1:0-3053 GCA_964347715.1 uncultured Acidobacteriota bacterium | reverse complement strand
TCCCCATCGCTTCGAGGACGGATTCCCATGCGGGGCGCTTTGTCCACAGGCTGCTAGGCTCCCGCGTCGAGCCGTATGGAACCCGACGCCATCGTGGTCCGGGGCGCCCGGCAGCACAATCTCAAGAACATCACCGTTCGCATTCCGAAGAAGCGCCTCGTCGTTCTCAGCGGGGTTTCGGGGTCGGGGAAGTCCTCGCTGGCGCTCGACACCCTCTACGCCGAAGGACAGCGCCGCTATGTGGAGTCGCTGTCCAGCTACGCCCGCCAGTTCCTCGGGCAGATGGAGAAGCCGCTCTACGACACGATCCAGGGACTCTCCCCGACGATCTCCGTCGATCAGAAATCGGCGAGCCACAACCCGCGTTCGACGGTGGGCACGGTCACCGAGATCTCCGACTACCTGCGGGTGCTCTTCGCCCGGATCGGAGCGCCCCACTGCCCGAAGTGCGGCCGCCCGGTCATCCCCCGGAGCGCCCCGGAGATCGTCGAGGAGCTGGTCTCGCTGCCCGAGGGGTCGCGGTTCCTGCTCCTCGCCCCGGTGATCGTGAACCGGAAGGGCGAGTTCCGCGGCACGCTCGAGTCGATCCTCCGGCGGGGGTTCTCGCGGGCGCGAATCGACGGCGAGGTGCGGGAGGTCGAGGCGGCGCCGGCGCTCGAGAAGCGCAGGAAACACGATGTAGAGATCGTCGTGGACCGGCTCGCGCGAAAGCGGGGCCCGGTGACGGAGGACTGGCGGAGCCGGGTCACGGACTCGGTCGAGACCGCGCTGCGGGAGGGTGACGGGGTCCTCCACGCGGCGGTCGAGGGCGAGAGCGCCGACCGCATCTTCTCGGAGAAGAACGGTTGCCCCGCCTGCGGGCTCGGATTCCCCGACCTCACCCCCCAGCTCTTCTCGTTCAACAGCCCTCAGGGCATGTGCCGGGAATGCAACGGGCTCGGGGCCCGGAGCGAGGTGGACGAGGATCTGGTGGTCCCCGACCGTTCGCTCAGCGTGAACGAAGGAGCGGTCGCTCCCTGGGGGCGGCTCGCCGAGCGCGATGGCTGGGAGGTCTCGATCATCCGCACCGCGGCGAAGCGGCACCAGGTGGATCTCGACCGGCCCTTCGGGCGGCTCGCGGCGAAGAAGCAGGAGATCCTGCTCCGGGGCGCCGGAGACGAGCGGTTCCCGGTCCCCTTCAAGAACGGGACCTACCGGGCGACCTGGGAGGGCGTGATGAACCTCCTGGCGCGCCGGATGCGCGAGACGACTTCGGACCGCCAGCGTCGCCATTACGGGCGGTTCTACTCGAGCCGCTCCTGCCGCGCCTGCGGCGGAACCCGCCTCCGTCCCGAGGCGATCGCGGTCGAGGTCGGCGGGAAGACGATCGCCGACATCTCCGCGATGTCCATCGGGGAGGCGTTCGCCTTTCTCGATGGACTCGACCTCGACGGCCCCCGCCTCGTCATCGGCGCCGAGCTGCTCAAGGAGATCCGGAACCGGCTCCGTTTCCTGAAGGATGTGGGGCTCGGCTACCTGTCGCTCGCGCGGCTCGCCCCGAGCCTCTCCGGCGGCGAGTCCCAGCGGATCCGGCTCGCGAGCCAGATCGGTTCCGAGCTCACCGGGGTCATCTACATCCTCGACGAGCCCTCGATCGGCCTCCACGCGCGCGACAACGCGAAGCTCCTCGAAGCCCTCCACCGCCTGCGGGACATCGGGAACACGGTGGTCGTCGTGGAGCACGACCGGGACACCATCGAAGCCGCGGACCATGTGGTGGACTTCGGCCCCGGGGCCGGGGCGCACGGGGGCGAAGTCGTGGCGACCGGGACTCCCCGGGAACTCCGCCGCGATCCGAAGTCGCTGACCGGCCGCTACCTCTCGGGAGACCTGGATATCCCGATCCCGGACCGGCGTCGCTCCTCGCTCGGCTCGATCGGGATCGTGGGCGCCCGGGCGAACAACCTGAAGGATCTCGAGGTGCGGATCCCGCTCGGCGCCTTCGTCGTGGTGACCGGCGTCTCCGGTGCGGGAAAGAGCACCCTGGTGTACGAGGTTCTCTACCGGGCGCTCGCCCGGGCCCTCCACCAGTCCGACCTGCCCGTCGGCGCCCACCGGCGCATCGAGGGGATCTCCCGGGTGGGCCGGGTGGTGGACATCGACCAGTCGCCGATCGGGCGCACCCCGCGCTCGAACCCGGCCACCTACACCAAGGTGTTCGACGGGATCCGGACACTCTTCGCCACGCTGCCGGCGGCTCGCGCCCAGGGTTACCGCCCGGGCCGGTTCTCGTTCAACGTTCCGGGCGGGCGCTGCGAGCACTGCCACGGCGACGGCGTGATCCGGGTCGAGATGCACTTCCTCGCCGATGTCTTCGTTTCCTGCCAGGTGTGCGAAGGGCGCCGGTTCAACGAGCAGACGCTCACGGTCCGGTATCGGGGGCGCTCGATCGCCGGGATCCTCGACCTGACCGTCAGCGAGGCGGTGGAGGTGTTCTCCTCGCAGCCGGCCATCCTCCACATCCTCCGCACCCTCGAGGATGTCGGCCTCGGCTACATCCGGCTCGGCCAGCCCTCGCCGACGCTCTCGGGAGGCGAGGCGCAGCGGGTGAAGCTCTCCCGGGAACTCGCCAAGCGCTCGTCGGGCGACGCGCTCTACATCCTCGACGAGCCGACGACGGGCCTCCACTTCGACGACATCGCCCGGCTGCTCCGGGTGCTCCACCGGCTGGTCCGCGCCGGGAACACCGTGCTCGTGATCGAGCACAACCTCGATGTCATCAAGACCGCGGACCACCTGATCGATCTCGGCCCCGAGGGCGGCAGCGGCGGCGGGGCGCTCGTCGCCGAGGGCCCGCCCGAGGTGGTGGCGGCGAACCCGCACTCGTGGACCGGGCGCTTCCTGAGCGGTCTGCTGCCGCCCGCGCGGCGGGCTTCCTGACAGGCCGTGGAGAAAGTCCCTCGCGCGCCGACGCGGCGCGAAGCGCCGCCGGGGAGGGTCCTCCCTCCCCGCGAAAGACGGCGGAACGGATCGCGCGAGCGATTCGGGCCGCCATCCGGTGGGGAAAGCGCCCC
>CAYGAO010000304.1:0-3068 GCA_964347715.1 uncultured Acidobacteriota bacterium | reverse complement strand
GATTACCTGAGCGGAAATGAGACGGCTACCAGGACATTGATCATCGACGGAATGTTGGCCGCGTTGGGGTGGGACATCAAGGACCCTGCACGTGTCCGGCTTGAGCATCGTGCCAACGGCAACAAGGTCGATTACGTGCTCATGTCCTCCGTGGGGTCGTATGTCGCCGTCGTTGAGGCAAAGCCGGCAGATGCGGGAACGAAAGATGCGGATCGGAGGCAGGCGTCCGGGTACGCGACAGAAATCGGTGCCCGTTATGCAGTGTTGACGAACGGGGGCCGATGGGAGGCTTGGGAGATTGTGCCGCAGCGACCGAGGAAAGCGTGCGTGCTCGTTGAGGTGAACATCTCCACCGGGAAGGCCCGGCGGGTTGCCTTAGCCCTACGACCACTACACAGCGACGTACTTGGATGTACGGAGAGTTAGGAGGCGGGCCGGGCTCCGACAACACGACAGGACCGTTCGTTGGCGTTTTGCTGGGGCCGACTTGCAGTGTAGAACACGCGCACCGGGTTTCCGACGACAGATAGGCGAGGATGTGGGCGACCAGGCTCACGGCGAGGAGCTCGGGCGAAAACGGTGGGAGCACGTCAGATGGAGCGCCCCGTTCCCGTTCCGCGCCCCGGGGGAGTTCGTTCTCCATGAGGCGCCCAAGAAGATCGGCCCGGCACCCGTGTTTCGGCCCGATGCCATGGGTTGCTGCAGCAGCGGAGTAGAAATGCCGAGAGAACGGCGTCGGGATGTTCGGGCCGGTGATCGCCGATCCGGGCGGCGGCGTCCCCACGGTCGAGGAAACGCCGCGCTTCGTTCTGCCGCGCGTCCCGACGGTGCGCTGCCGGGCGCCGCGCATCGATCCGCATCCGGGGGCTTCGGACCCGGGCAGGTTGCGATCCACCCGCGACGAGGCCGGAGCGCGCCTACCGCCGCGGCGGAGCCCGGCGGAGGACGAAGTCGGCGAAGCTGGGGATTCCCAGCTCCCAGACCCCGGGAGTCGCCTCCCAGATCACCCCGAGGTCGCGCAGCGTGTCGAGCAGCGCGACCTCATCCAGGGGGAAGGCATCCGGCGCGGCGGTTTCCAGCAGGAACGCGTCCAGCGACGGATCGTCCAGCTCACCGCCGTGTTCGGCGAAGAGGCGGGCGAGCGGCGCCAGCGCGCGAAGACAGCGCCGCCGCCGCGCTTCGTCGTAGCGGCCCGAGTAGAAGCGCTCGATCTCCCCACGCGACGAGGCCACCCCCCGGCGGGCGGCGTCCAGCCCGATACCGCCGCCGGGCGCGGCCCCGTCCCAGGCGGCGCTCCCGAGCAACTGGATGAAATAGGGGTAGTCCTGCGACTCCTCCGCCAGCAACCGGGCGGCGTCTTCGCTCATCGGGCGCCCGGACCTCCGCGCCGGCTCGGCGAGCGCGGTGATGGTGTCCGGGCGATACAGCCGTCCGACCGGGATCTGCTGGAAGCCGCGTTCGTTGTAGGTCGCCGCCTCCCGCAGCCGGCGCGGCGTGTCGGGAGTCCCCGCCGTCAACAGCAGGAAGGGCGGGGAAGTCGACCTGGCGGACTGGACCGCATCGAAGAACGGCCGGGCCACCTCCGGCGAAAGCGCGTGGACCTCATCCGTGACGATGACCAGCGGCCGATCCTCGTCGGCCCCGATCCAGGCGCGAAGCAGCGGCCCGACTTCCCGGGACGGTGTGGCCCTGGTCGCCGCCACGCCGACCCCGGCCACCTGCACTCCGGTCACCCGGTCCCGCAGCACACCGGCGCGCGCCTGCAGGTGCAGGACGAGCTGCTCCCGCTCGGTGAGCGCGTCGACCGGCAGGTCTTCCACCCGCAGACCCCGCTCGCGGGCGCGCCGCCGGATCTCGATCAGGACCGTCGTCTTGCCGTTCCCTCGAGGTCCGAAGAACAGCAGGTCCCGGGGCGGCATCCTCCCGGCCGCGAGAACTTCGAGCCGTTGATCGGCGACCGCCAGCACGGACTCCCGGCCCGAGAGCACCGGCGGCGGCTCGCCCCTCCCCGGCCGATACGGGTTCGCCGCCGCCACCACCACGAATCGAAGACTACCAACCGGCCGACCGGCGGTCGGCTCCCCTACCGGTCCGAGGGGGACCGCGCTCTCCCGGCCGCGGGCCACCGGCGACGAAGCGGGAGACCCCGATGCGGCGGGGGAACCGGTGGTCGGGATCCACGGTGAGGCGACAGGCGATCCGGCCGTCGCTCATCACGAACATGGGTCCATGGGTGGCGAAGATGTCCTCGATCGGATTTCCGTCCAACGGACACCGGATCGGTTTCCCGGCCCGGCTCGACAGCCCCGGCTCGGTCCCGGATCCCGTGCCGAGCGGCGCCCGTTTCCGGCATCGGTGAAGATCTTTCCGAGAGCCTTCCGGTGGACGCCTCCGACGAGCGCGGCGTACTCCGCCGCATCGAGGGCCATCGAGGATCTCCCGTTCGAGCAGATCGGCGTCGAGATGGCCCCATCCTCCCCGGAACCGCACCCGGAAGAGCAGCCTCCCTCGCTGCTGTTTCCGTAACGGCGGATTCGCGCTGCCGGAAATCGAACCGGCCGAGACAATCCCTCCCGACGCGGGTCCGGCATGGACCGGCCGGTGCGGTTGCGGGGGCTGGAGAACGTGGGCATCTCCATCCAGCGGCGGTCCGGGCGTTCCTGGATGCCCTGCGGCGCTCCCCCGGGCAGAGGATCCTCTCCACTCACAGCGACGATCTGATCGGCGGGTTCGCCCCCGGATCGGTGCGGCGCCCGGTCTGTCGGGACGGCGCCGTGCGCGCCTGCCGAACCGACCTGGAATCCATGAACGAGAAGGACCGTCGGACTCTCTCCCGCGCAAGACTTCGCCGCACCTTCGAGGCCAGCGGCGCCGCGCCCGCGCACCGGGCTGCCGCGCGCCAACGAGTTCGAGAGCGTTTCGACGAGCCGGCTCGTCACGAAGGCGCTCCGCCGCGCCCGAGCCCGGGCGGGCGAGCCGGAGTCACACCCCGGCGCATCCCTTTCCGGATCTCCGGCTCTTTTGAATTTTGGGTGGGTCAGGCGGGGAGGGGTGCGTGGGGGTTGAGG
>CAYGAO010000303.1:0-3086 GCA_964347715.1 uncultured Acidobacteriota bacterium | reverse complement strand
GCTGCGCGCCGCGTCTGTACCCGGGGGACTTTCACCACAGCCTGTCAGGAGCCGAAACCCATGACGAAAGCCTCCCACTACATCGCGCCCCGCGCCGGGGCGGTTACTCCCTACCTCGTCGTTCACGACGGAAAGGCGGCGGTCGCCTGGTACCAGATGGTCTTCGGGGCCACGGTGGACTCGGTCATGGAAGGAGAAGGCGGGGCGGTCATGCATGCCGAACTCCGGTTCGGCCCGGATCAGGTGTACCTCGCCCAGGAGTTCCCCGGCGAGCCGGCCGCCCAGGGGTTCGTCTCGCCGACGACCCTCGGGGGGACGAGCACCTCGATCCACCTCTATGTCGAGGATGTGGACGCCGTGCACGCGAGCGCCGTCGCCGGGGGGGCGCGCGAGATCAAGCCTCCCGAGGACCAGTTCTGGGGCGACCGCTACTCGACGATCGTGGATCCCTTCGGGCACCGCTGGGGCATCGCGACCCATGTCGAGGACCTGACCGAGGAAGAGCTTCGCTCCCGCGCCGAAGCGGCCGCCGCCGAGTTCGCGAAAGAGCAGTCGTAGCGTCGCGCGATCCGGCGGGGGCCTCGGGGGCGCCCGCCGGACGGCGATGCGCCGGGGACGCCCGGAGGGAGTTCTTCGTCCGGCTCCGGACCTCCGGGGCGCCTCGCAACGGAACCCGGACGCGCATTCGCCGGCTTCTCCGGGGGCGGGTCTCGTTTGACGGTCGCGCACCTGCCGCGCCCGCCGGGCTGATCGGCCGGTCCCCCGGCGGGGGTCCCGGAGTCCGCGCGCCACAGCTCTTCGCGAGGGCTCGGTGGGCGGGCGTCGCGCCACCGCACCGGGGGCTGCTTCCGGTCCGCAGGGGTGGTTGCGGTTCGTGGTCCCGGGGGTTGGTCCCGGTCCCCGCGGCGGGGCGCATTCGGTTTCCGGTGCGCCAGCGAGCAGCGCGGGCCGGTCAGGCGAGCAACGCGGGGCCGGTCCGTCGAGGAGTGGGGGGCGGTCCGTCGAGCAGCGCGGGCCCGGTCCGTCAGGCAGTGCGGGCCCGGTTTGTCGAGGAGTGCGGGCCCGGTCCGTCGAGTAGTGCGGGCCCGGTTCGGCGACGCGGGCTCTCAGAGTGTCCGGAGGAACGCGATCAGGGCTTCGAGGTCTCCGGGCTCCACCGGCGGCCCGATCCCCGGATGGACCTCGAACACCTCTTCCAGCGAACGGGCCGAGCCGTCGTGGAGCAGGCGGCGACGCAGGCGCACTCCCCGCAGCGAGGGCGCGTTGAACCGCTCGTTGCCGAGTTCGTCGGTGAGCCCGACCCGGTGGACTCCCGGCGAGGTGTAGAGCGGCGCCCGGTGGCAGCGGTCGCAGGAGTACCGCGCGAAGGCCTCGCGGCCCTTCGCGATCCGGTCGGTGGCCGCTCCGGTGCGGGCCGGGCGCTCGGGCGCGCCGGCCTCGGGAAGCTCCAGCGCGCGGAGGTAGGCGGCGAGGTCTTCGGCCTCGGCTGCGGTGAGATCCCGGCCCCGGAGCGTGGTTCGCACCGACGCGGCGACCTGCTCCTCGAGCCGCCGGATGCGGCCGTCCCAGCCCCAGGGCTTCGTCTCCCGGACCCCGAGCAGAGAAGGCACCCGCTTCGGGGCGCCGTAGTTCCCGTCACCGAGGGTGTCGGCGAGGCGGTGGTTCGTGTGTCCCCGGGTGTGGCAGCTCGCGCAGCTCATCCAGCCCCGGAGCGACAGCCCGGCGTCGTGGAAGAGGAGCTCTCCCCGATCCGCCGGCGTGAGCGGCGCCGCCGGACCGAGCTGGACCCGCGCGATCTCGGCGCGGGCATCGGGCGAGATCACGGACACGGAATCCGACCAGGTGTTCGCCGCATAGATGCGGCCGTCGCCTCCCGCGGCGAGCGCCGAGGGGCCGCGCCCGACCCGGAGATGGCTCAGCCGGCGGGCGTCGGCGCTGCCGACCGCGAGCCGGGAGACGCCGGCGAGCGCCACCACGAGGCGGCCGTCGGGGCCGGTGAGGATCGCCGCCGGGTCGCCCGAGGGGGTGAGCACATCGCCGAGGTCGAGCACCCGGGTGCGCCGCTCGAGGCGCGGATTCCCGGAAACCAGGTCGTCGAGCGGGAACAGGCTCACGCTGTTCGTGATGAACACGCCCCAGCGAATGTCGTCGCTCGTGGTGTGCATCCCGGAATGCAGTTCCTGGTGGGCGATCGCCACGCGGCCGCTGCCGGAGAGGAGCGCCAGACCGTGGAGGTTGTGGCGGGCGGTCTCGAGGGTGCGGAGAACCTCGCCGTCCGGCGCCGAGATCAGTGCCAGGCCGCCGCCGAAGGCATCCGCGGCGAGGAGGGTCCGGTCGTCGAGGAAGAGCAGTTCCTGCGGCTCGAACGGCAGGGAGGCGACCGCGGCCGGCCGGAACGGCGGTTCGCTCTCGTGGATCCGCACTTCGCGCGCCCAGAGGCAGGAGACGGCCAGGGTCTCGCCGCGCAGGGCGACCCGCAGCGGATCGCGGCAGGTGGGGACCGGGGCTCCGACCTCGAGGAGAGCCGCTCCGGACAGGGCGGGAACGGGCGCCGGCGCGGGACCGAGCGGGAGGAGGGAGTCTCCCGCGTGATCCACCGCGACGACCCACCCCCGGTGCGCCTCGAGGTCGGTGAGGTCGCCGCCGACGGCGACCTCGCCGAGGAGCGCCAGATCGCGGGTCCGGATCACGCTCACCGAACCGGAGCGGTTGCCGGTGAGGAGCACCTCTCCCGCGGACGACCCGGCGAGCAGCGCGAGCGCCTGAGGCCGTCTCGGAGCCCGGGTCTCGGGGGCGGCGGCGAGCGCGACGGTCGCCGAGAGCGCCGCCGCCAGGAGGAGCGCCCGCGGCAGCGACCGCGACTTCACAGCCTGTGGACGAAGCGCCCCGCATGGGAATCCGTCCTCGAAGCGATGGGGAACCCCATCGTCCGCGCGCAGGCGGGGCGCTTCCCCCACAGGATGGCGGACCGTATCGCTCACGCGATCCGTTCCGCCCTCTTTCGGGGGGGGGGGGGGGGGGGGGGGGGGGGCGCGGGCGCCCCCCCCCCCCCCGCCCGCCGCGCCGGCCGGCCGGCGGGGGCGCCC
>CAYGAO010000302.1:0-3130 GCA_964347715.1 uncultured Acidobacteriota bacterium | reverse complement strand
AGGAGCGCGGCGACATCGACCCGCACCACCTCGGACACGAACAGATAGATGGTGAGGCCCAGGACCAGGAGGACGGCCAGCATGTCCTGGGTGAATTCGATCGAGCTACTCACCGACACCTGTCCGCAGCAGGGATATCCGGCACTTCGAAGCTATCGAAACAGGGCTGACCCGTCATCGGCTCCCATGTATGCCATTCACGCGCGGATCTTTCAATCACTTTGTAAAAAACCCTCCTATTTCATGGAGATTTCGGGAAGTCCATCCGGATTCGCAGGGGCGGACCCGCGTCCGGTCCACGATGCGACATCCGCGGCTCTTGCGCCCCGGACATGCCCGAATCTTGCCCGGCGCCATACTGGGAGTTCCGGGACGAGGGAACGGTCGATGATCTCCCTCCGGTTCGCGTCGCCCTTCGACTTCGTCGCCCATCCGTCGGGGCCAGACCGGGACGCACTGCTGGCTCGCGGTCGCACGAACTCCGTACCGGAGGGCGCCGAGGTCTTCCACGCGGGCAGCCCCGGCGAGCACGTGTATCTGCTCGAGGACGGTCGGGTGAAGATCTTCCGGGACTCCGACGGCGACCGCGAGATCATCCAGCGATTCTGCTTCGGCCCCGCTCATGGCGGATACGCCCGCTTTCGGCGAGCCTCGTTCGCGGCCGTCAGCCCCGCATGCGCTCGCCCCTGGGATCGAGCACCGGCCCTCGGACGAGCCTCGTCGCGCGACGCTCGCCGAGGATTTCAATCGTGAGCTCGGCGCCGTCGCGGATCATCTCCACCGGCAGGAAGCCCAGTGCGATGCTCTTTCCACTGTAGTGGGCGTATCCGCCGGAGGTCACGAAGCCCACCACGTCCTCTCCCGCGAAGATCGGCTCGTCGGCCCACACGTCCGCGTCGTGCGCGTCGACCACGAACGTGCAGAGCCGCCGCCCGGGAGGCGCATCGCGTTCGCGCATCGCCGCGTCTCGGCCGATGAAGTCGTTCTTGCCGAGATCGACGAACCGATCGAGGCCGGTCTCGGCGGGGGTGTACTCCGGACGGTACTCGCGCATCCATGCGCCGAAGGACTTCTCGAGCCTGAGCGACATCATCGCCCTCATGCCGAACGGCTTCATTCCGTGCGCCTCCCCGGCCACGTCCAGCGCTTGGTAGAGTGCGATCTGGTGCTCGGCATCCACGTAGATCTCGTAGCCGAGATCGCCGGTGTAGCTGACGCGGCACACCAGCGCGGGGACGAGCCCCACTTCGATCTCCCGCGCATCGAAGAAGCGCAGCGTCTCGTTGGAGACATCGGCCGGCGTCGCCGCCGCGAGCACGTCGCGGGCCCGGGGTCCGGCAATCTGGAACCCGATGCGGTCGAGCGAGACGTTGCGCACGGACACTCCGCTCGGCGGGAGGTGCGCCTCGAACCAGCGCATGTGGAAGGCTTGTGCGGCGTACGACGCGGTGAGCTGGAACCGCTCCGGCCCGAGCCGCGCCACCGTGAAGTCGCCGATGAGCCGGCCCTTCGGGCTCAGCATCGGGGTCAGCACGATGCGGCCCTCGCCGGGCATCCGGTTCGCCATCAGGCGCGAGAGCCACGCCTCCGCCTCCGGCCCTTGTACGAGATACTTGCCGAAGTTGTGGATCTCGTTGATGCCCGCCGCCTCGCGCACCGCGCGGCACTCCGCGGCGGCCGGCTCGAAGGCGTTCGATCGCCGGAAGCTCGGCTGCTCGAATGCAGGTTCGCCTTCGGGCGCGAAATAGTTGACGTGCTCGAGCCCGTAACCAGTCCCGAAGACCGCGTTGCGCGCCGCCCACACTCCGTAGGCCGGGGTGGTCACCAGTCCCCGCCCGGCGGGCAGTTCTTCGTTCGGATATGAAATCGCGAACCGGCGCTGGTAGTTCTCCCTCACCTTCGTCCGCGTATAAGGCCGGGTGCACCAGTCGCCGAACCTGGCGACGTCCATCGCGAAGACATCGCGCGAGGGCTCGCCCTCGATCATCCACTCCGCGAGCGTGAGACCCACTCCGCCGCCCTGGCTGAATCCGGCCATCACCGCGCACGCCACCCAGTAGCCGCGCAGGCCCGGCACCGGGCCGACGAGCGGATTGCCGTCCGGCGCGAAGGTGAAGGGGCCGCTGATGACGCGCTTCACTCCGGCCGTCCGGAGCACCGGGTAGCGCTCGTACGCGACGTCGAGCTTGTCCGCGATGCGGTCGATCTTCTCGGGGAGCAGCTCGTGGCCGAAGTCCTCCGGCGTGCCGTCCACCGCCCACAGCTCGCACTGCTGCTCGTACATGCCGACGACGAGACCGCGCCCCTCCTGGCGCAGATAGCTCTCCCCGGCGGGATCCATGCAGTGCGGAAGCTCGGTGTCGCGCTCGTAGACCTCGGGGAGATCGTCGGTGACGAGATACTGGTGCTCCATCGGGTGGCACGGCAGATGGACACCGGCCATCGCACCCACCTCCCGCGCCCACAGGCCCGCCGCGTTGACGACATGCTCGGCGTTCACCGTGCCCTGCCCGGTCACCACGTCCCAGCTTCCGTCGGGTCGCGGGAGAAGCTCTCGCACCGGGTTGCGGAGCACGATCTCCGCGCCCTTCATGCGCGCTCCCTTCGCGTACGCGCGGGTCGTGCCGGAAGGGTCGAGGTGGCCGTCGAGGGGGTCGTAGAGCGCGCCGAGCAGCCCTTGAGGATTGGTGATCGGCGAGAGTCGCACGACCTCCTCCGGCCCCACGATCTCGGTGTCGAGCCCCATGTAGCGGTGCTTGGCGCGCTCGGCCCTGAGAAAGTCGAGGCGATCCGGGTCCGAGGCGAGGGTGAGCCCGCCCACGTGGTGCAGCCCGCAGGACTGGCCGGTGAGGTCCTCGAGCTCCCGATAGAGGCGGATGGTGGAGCCCTGCAACGCGGCCATGTTGGTGTCCGCGTTCAGGGTGTGGAAGCCGCCCGCCGCGTGCCAGGTGGAGCCGGAAGTCAGCTCGGAGCGCTCGACGAGCATCACCTCGCTCCAGCCGAGACGGGTGAGGTGATAGAGCACGCTGCACCCGACCACCCCGCCGCCGATCACCGCTGCCCGGACATGGGACTGCATGGCCGGCCGCGCCCTACGTGCCTTCGACGATCGCGAGATCGCGCTCGTACG
>CAYGAO010000301.1:0-3134 GCA_964347715.1 uncultured Acidobacteriota bacterium | reverse complement strand
CGCCGGCGGGGGGGCGGGCGCTCCCGGGAGCGCCGCGTCAGAACTCGATGCGGACTCCGACGCGGAAGACTCTCGGGTCGAGGATCGCCACGATCTCGTTGTAGCGGGAACCCGAAATCGTGCGGTAGTTGAGCACCGTCGAGCTGTTGGTCAGGTTGAAGCCGTCGAAGAGCAGGGCCAGCGTGGCGCCCTGCGGGAGGTTGAACGACTTCTCGGCGCGCATGTCGAAGATGCCGACATTCGGCGCCCGGTCGTTGTAGCCGTCGGGCATCACCCGCTCGGTTCCGGCGTTCGGCAGCCGGACATTGGCCCGGCGTCCGGTCTCGAAGCCGCTTTGCAACTTGTAGGAGGCGCTCATCCCGATGTCATAGGGGAAGATGTAGCGCGCCACCATCTTGTAGTTCCAGTAGGTCGTGTCGATCGGCCCGAGGCGAAGCGACTGATTCGGCCGCCACTCGTAGGTCGTTCCCTCGACGAAGTCGTAGCGGGCGGCGGCGCGCACGCTGGTGGAGGCGGTGGTGCGCATGTAGGCGTTCGCCCAGGTGTGGAGGAAGGAGGTCAGGAACATCCAGCGGTCAGCGAATCGCCGGTTCAGCGCCACTTCCACAGTGTGGTAGTTGCCGTCGGGGTCCGGCAGCCCATGGGCGCCGGGGTTCACATACATGCGGTTCTCGGGGACTCCGGGCTGCCGATCCATGAGGTTGATGATCTGGTCGTCCCCGGTTCCGGCGGTGCCGTCCGGCCCCGGATCCTCCCAGGCATAGGGGATGTTGTAGGCGGAGGCGCGGTTCAGGTCCACGATGCCGTAGCCGTTCCGCGAGTTCTTGTGGACATAGGAACCGCGGAAGGAGAAGTTGTCGGCGAGCTGCTGCTCGAAGTGGGCGGACATCTCGTGCCCGTAGGCGTTCGTGAGACCGCGGTCCACGGTGACGAAACCGGCGCCGCCCAAGGTGCTCAGCTTGTCGCCGAGCTCGGGAGAGTCGGCGAGGCCGCCGCTCGGGCCCGGGTCAACGATCCGGTTTCCGTTCAGGTCGTTGAACACATAGCGGAACGCGGCCTGTCCCACCGGGTTCTCGTCGTCCACGATGGTCGTGCTCGGGTTCCAGTAGAAACGGCCGAAGAAGAGTTTCAGTACGGTCTGACCCTCGCCGGTCAGGTCGAAGGCGGCGCCGATACGGGGGCCGATGTTCGAGAGCGTCAGCACATCCTCCTGGGACACTTCGAGCGCGGGGAAGATGTCCGAATGGGTGGGCTGCATGGACTGGTCCGGCCAGCCCATCCGGTAACGGTCGAAACGGGCGCCGATGTTGAGGGTCAGCCGGTTGTTGAGGGTCCAGGAGTCCTGGACATAGGCAGAGGTCAGGTAGATGTCGTTCACCCCGGTGTTCGGCGTGTTGTAGATGTCCACTTCTTCCACGGCATCACCGCGATCCCAGTAGAAGATGTCTTCCGGCTGCATTCGCAGGAAGCTCCGGCGCTCTCGGTAGATCTCGGTGCCGACCTTGAGGGTGTGCTGCCCGGCGAAGTCATCGGCGAAGTAGGTCAGGTTGCCCGAAAGCTGCGGCTTCGTCACTTTGCGGAAGTGGTAGTAGCTATAGGCGTTCGAGTAGTCGCCGGTGGCGCGGTCACGACGTCCGGCCGAGATCCCTTCCACGCTTTCCGACTGGGTCTGGGTCGGGTAGAGGGGGAACTGATTGATCCAGTGGCTGAGCTGCAGGTTCAGGAAGATATTGTCGGTGAGCACATTCGTGTACTCGAACTTCATCGGTTTGTTCACCGAGCTCTGGTACCAGGCGGTTTCGAGCGGCCGGTCGCCACCGAGGCTGCGCTCCTTCTGCAGCTTGGTTCGCCGGTTGAAGAACCCGATGAACTGGCTGGAGTCGGTGAGCTGGTAGGTCGCCTTGGCGGTCCAGTTGCCGAGCTGGGTGGTCGCCGGATCGGGGTTCCCGATGGTGAGCTTTTCCTGGTGGTTCAGCCGGTAGCCGGCGTAGAACCAGGCCTTGCCCGGGTAGATGGGGCCGCCGATCCCGATGTTGATGTCGCTCTGGAGCGTGATCGGGTTGCCCGCTTCGAGGCCGTCGCCGCCCGCCTTGTAGGGGCCGTCGGTCCCGCCCGCGGTCCGGAGCGCGTCGGGCACGTTGTCGCCGACGGTGGCGTCGTTCTCGAAGTCCACATAGATGTCCCCGCCGAAGCGGTCGCCGCCCGACTTCACCGTCAGGTTGAAGAAGGCGCCGAGCCCGTGGGTCTCGCCCATGTTGCCGGAACCGCCGAGCTGGAAGTCCTCGAAGCTGCCGTAGTCGAAGTAACCGGCGTTCCCCGAGGTCGTCTCGGTCACGTTGATGCCCTCGAGCAGCGTGCGGTGCTGGTCGCCGAAACCGAACGCCTGGAAGCCGGTCTGGGTGCCGGTGTGGGAGCCGCCCACATCGTAGCCCTCCATCTGGAACCCGGGCGCCTGGGCCATCGCCGCCCAGATGTCGCGCGCGTTCGGGATGTCCTCGAGCAGTTCCTCGGTGAAGTTCACCCCGGTGGCGGTGGTCTTCACATCCACCACCGGCGCCTCGCCGGAGATCGTGACGACCTCCTCGAGGCCGCCGACCTCGAGGGTGGCGTTCACGGTGAGGGTCGTGTTCAGGGTCATCTGGATGTTCTCCCGGACCACCGGGCGGAAGCCCGAGAGGGAGAAGTCGACCGTGTACACCCCGGTGGGCAGGGCCGGGAACGCATAGGCGCCCTGGCTCCCGGTGATGGCCACCTGGTCCTGGATCAGGGCGTCACTCGAGGCGGTCACCGTGACTCCGGGGATGACCGCCCCGGTCGCGTCGGACACGGTGCCGACGAGTCGCCCGCGCAGTTCTTGCGCGCCCGTCGGGGCCGCTAACGGGATCGCGAGCCCGAGGGCCGCGATGAGGGTCGAAGATCGTCGCATGGATTCACCTCCCTGGCGAACATGGGATTTCTCCGTCTCCAACACTGGGGTTCCGAGTATACGGGGTAGGTTCGACCGGCCGCCGCGAGGCGCGGGCGGGATGGGCGAAGCGGCGGCCAGCGGGGGCCGGTGGCCCGGAGCGGGGGTTGGGGGGGGCGGGCCGACGGCGTCCGGCGAGGGTTCCGTCGGGGGGGCGGGAGCCGGGGTC
>CAYGAO010000300.1:0-3138 GCA_964347715.1 uncultured Acidobacteriota bacterium | reverse complement strand
CCCCCCCCCCCCCCCCCCCGAAAGACGGTGGGGCGAATCGCGGAAGCGATTCGAATCCGAACACCTGACCCGGCGACGGAGATTCGGGGCCGGGATCCCCGCCCGCCGTCAGCGACTGCTCGCGGCGCCGGGCGCGGCTCGAGCGGAGGCGGTCGTCGCTTCGACCGAGATCTCGACCAGCGCGCCCGGAGGCCCGTGGCGGAGGGGGCCGGTTTCGACGAGGACGGAACCGGCGGTGCGATCGGTGAACCGGCGGTGCGCTTCGGTGGCCGGCTGCCGGTCCTCCGGGCGGCGCGCGCGGATCCGCGTCCGGAGGATCGTCGCGGGGTCGGCGTCGAGCGAGGCGAGGGCGCCGGCGAGCCGGTCGAGCGCGAACCGCGTCTGCGCGGCGGCGTCCCCGCCGCCGATCACCCGGCCCCGGTGGACGGGGAGGACCCCGGTGAGCCGGATGCGGTCGCCGACCCGGCTCGCCTCGGCGAACCCGTCTGCCGCGAGTTCCCGTCCGCGCTCGGTGGAGCGGGCCTCGAACGGCGGCGGGAAGTGCGAGACATGGTGGTGGAGGTCGCCGGAGGCGGTCAGGTAGGGCGGGCGGCGGTATTCGTCGCCGCAGTCGCCGGGGATCTCGTCGAGCCGCGCCTGCGCCTCCCGGAGCTCGGCGCGGGCGCGGTCGTCGAGGGCGAGGTCGAAGACGCGGAGGTTCTCCCGGAGGTGGCTCCGCCCGCCGGGGCGGGCGCCCACGATGATCCCGGCGACTTCGGGCTGGTCGAGGACGAAGCGGCAGGCCACCGTGGCGATGGACGCTCCGAGCCGGGCGGCGACGCGCCGCGCCGTTTCGAGGAGGCCCTGGAAGCGTTCCCAGCCGCCGGCGGCGGCGACGAAGCGGAGGTACTTCATCTCGGACCAGGTGCGGCGGCCGGAGAGATCGGGCGCCGGTCTCCCGAGCCAGCGCTCCGTGAGGAGTCCGCCGGCGAGGGCGCCGTAGGCGAGCAGCCGCACGCCGTGCTCCCGACAGACCTCGGTCATCGCCCCCTGGGGGCGGCGGTCGAGCAGCGAGCAGCAGACCTGGTTGGAGACGATCCGGATGCCGCTGCGGAGCGCGAGGTCGAGGTGGGCGGCGTCGAAGTTCGTCACCCCGAGGTGGCGGATCCGTCCCCGTTCGCGCTGCTCCTCCAGGTGGAAGAGGCAGTCGAGCCAGCGCGGGTCGGCGTAGTTCCAGGCGTGGAACTGCAGCAGGTCGAGCCGGGGGACGCCGATCCGGGCGAGCGCGCGCCCGACCGCGGACCCGACCTCCTCGCGGGAGGAGACCCCCGCATCGGGCACCCACTTCGTGAGCACCTCGACCTCTCCCCGCCGCCGTCGCAGCGCGCCCGCGATCAGCTCGGCCGAACCGTAGTGATCAGCCACATCGAGCGTGGTGCAACCGGCGCGGACGCCCGGTTCGAGCGCGCGGGCGGCCTCGTCCGGGTCGAGCCGGACCCCGGTGCGCTCCTGGTCCGCGACCTGCCAGAGCCCGGTGAGCAGCCGGGACACCTCCAGTTCCGGCGCCAGCCGGACGCGCTCGACGGCGCTCACTCGGGAGGCAGGCTCGCGAAGATGCGGGCGGTGTCCACCCCCCGGCGGCGGAGGCGGGCGATCTCGCGGAGGCAGATCGCCGCGGCGATCCCCATGACGAGCAGCCAGAGCGGGGTCGAGCGGAAGTACCAGGCGGCGGCCTCTCCGGTGAGGTCGCGAGCGAGGTGGAGCGCGAGGAAGAGCCCGAGGAGCGCGGCGCCCCCGCCGCCGACGAGGAGCTGCGCCGGGCGCCCGAGCACCCGAACACCGCGGGCGAGCGCGGGGTTCCGGCGCGGGAGGGTCAGCAGCGAGACGCAGATCAGCCCGAAGTTCACGAGCATCGAGGTTACGAGGATGTCGATGCCGAGGAAGAAGTCGCCGGCGAGGTGGCTGCCCAGGATCCCGACGGTGGCCATCGCCCCGCTCAGCAGGATCGCGAGCCAGGGGGTGTGGAAGCGGGGGTGCACCGAGGCGACCGCCCGCGGGAAGATCCCGTCCTCGGCCCAGGCGAACATCATCCGGGAGACCGCGAGCAGCATCGCCGGGAGGTCGTTGATCAGCGCGACCGCGGCGCCGGCGAGGATCACGGTGGTGACGCCGACCGGGAGCAGATAGCCGAGGAGCCCCGGAGCGGTCACATCGCGCGCGGCCGCCTCGGCGGCGACGAAGCCCCAGGGCACCGCGTGGTACATCGCGGCGGTGAAGAGGAAGTAGAACCCGCCGACGGCGGCGATCGCGATCCCGATCGCCAGCGGCAGGTTGCGCCCCGGGTTCTTCGCCTCGCCGCCGGCCTGGGCGATCGAATCGAAGCCGATGAAGGTCGAGAAGAGCACCACCGCGGCGCCGAGGAACGCCGGGAGCCGGAGCGGCGGGTCCGCGGCCTCGGGCAGCGGGCGGCCGTCGGTCCGGGCGAGCGCGGCGGCGAAGTCGGTGTGGTCGAACGAGAAGCCGGCGACGATCACCACCGCCCCGAGGAGGAACATGAGCCACATCATCGGGACCAGGGTCCGCTCGTAGAGCTTCAGTCCCCGGAGGTTCACCCCGACGAAGACCCAGAGCAGGGCGACCGCAAGCCCCACCCGGAAGGCTCCGCTCTCGGGCCAGGGCAGTTCGAGGACGAGCGCGATGTCGCGGAGGAACGGGATCAGCAGGTAGGAGACGACCCCGATCGCGATCGAGAGGCCGAACCACTGGGAGAAGCTGGCGATGAACCCCCACCAGGGGCCGAGCGCCCGGCTCGCATAGACATAGCTGCCGCCGGCGCGGGGCATCGCCGAGCCGAGGCTCGCGTAGGCGAGTGCGGCGAGTGCGGCGGGGACGGCCGCGAAGAGGTAGGCCGGGAGGACATGGGGTCCGATCCCGGGGAATTCGCGCAGGAGCGCGAAGGGCATCACATGGATCGCGGCCCCGAGCATCGAACAGATCCCGGTGGCGGCGAGGCCGAGGAGGCCGAGGTTCCGGGCGAGGCCGCGAGGTCGGTTCGTCATGGCGGGCGCGACGATACCGCCCCCCTCACCAGGCGGCGGGAGAAGGTCCCTCGCGCGCCGACGCGGCGCGAAGCGCCGCCGGGGAGGGGTGCGGGGCGGG
>CAYGAO010000299.1:0-3171 GCA_964347715.1 uncultured Acidobacteriota bacterium | reverse complement strand
CAGGCTGTGGAGAAAGTCCCTCGCGCGCCGACGCGGCGCGATGCGCCGCCGGGGAGGGTCCTCCCTGCCCGTGAAAGAGGACGGAACGGATCGCGCGAGCGATTCGGGCCGCCATCCGGTGGGGAAAGCCCCCCGCATCCGCCCGGACGACGGGGTTCCCCATCTCTTCGGGGACGGATTCCCGTGCGGGGCGTCTTGTCCACCGGCTGCTGAGGCCGTTCTCGGGACGAAGTGGGAGCCGCCCGAGTCTCCCGGCGGGCGCCTCCCCCGAGCGTTGGCTTCACTACGAACCCAATATCCACCGTTGTAGATGCCGCCCGAGTCTCCCGGCGGGCGCCTCCCCCGAGCGTCTCGGTGATCCTGCCGGTCCGGAACGCCGAGGAATCGCTTCCCGAGGCGCTCGACTCGGTGCTCTCCCAGGACTACGAAGGCCCCGTCGAGGTCGTCGTCGCCGACGGTTCGGACGGCGCCGCCACCGCGAGCCTGGTCCGGCGCCGGTACCCCTCGGTGCGGCTCGTCCCGAACCCCGGTGTTTTCGCCGCCGCCGGCATGAACGCGGGCCTCCGCGCCTCGTCGGGCGAGATCATCGCGCGCTGCGACGCGCATTCAGTCCTCCCCGGGGGCTATCTGCGCCGCGCCGTGGCGACGCTCGCCCGCACCGGGGCGGCGAATGTGGGCGGGCGGCAGCAGCCCGCGGGGCGAAGCTTCTTCGAGCGGGCGGTGGCCATCGCGATGACGATCCGGGCCGGGGCCGGCGGCGCCCGCTACCGCCTCGGCGGGGGCGAGGGTCCGGTGGACACGGTTTACCTCGGCGTCTTCCGGCGCGACGCCCTCGACGCCGCCGGCGGTTACGACCCGGCACTCGGGCGGAACGAGGACTACGAGCTGAACTGGAGGCTCCGCGCGCGCGGCGAGACCGTCTGGTTCGACCCCGGGCTCGCGGTCCGCTACCGACCGCGCGGGAGCCCCGGGTCGCTCGCCCGCCAGTACTTCGACTCGGGGCGCTGGAAGCGCCTCGTCCTCGGGCGGGGCCCGGCTTCACTCCGCCCGCGGCACCTCGCCGCTCCGCTGGTCCTCGTCGGGCTCGTCGCCGGGCTCGCGCTCGAGCTCGCCGGGCTGCCCGCCGGAAGGGCGGTCCTGCTCGGCTACCTCGCGTTGCTCGCGGGCGCCGCCGCCGTCGCCGGGATCTCCCGGCGCGATCCCGCGGCGATCCTCGTGCCGGCGGCTCTCGCCGCGATGCACCTCGCCTGGGGCGCCGGGTTCTTCACCCCCGGCCGCCCCACCCGGCAATAGCAGCCGGCGGCCCGAATCGCTTGCGCGATCCGTTCCGCCCTCTTTCGCGGGGAGGGAGAACCCTCCCCGGCGGCGCTTCGCGCCGCGCCGGCGCGCGAGGGACTTTCTCCACCGCCTGGTAGCGGGGTTCAGGCCCCCACCGAGTCGGCGACCCAGCGCAGGTAGGCGGACGAACCCTCGTCCACCTCGAACGCGAGGAACTCCGGCGTCTCGTACGGATGGAGTGCGAGGAGCCGGGCGCGGAGCCGCGGGAGTCCGGCCTCCGTCGTCTTGAGCAGCAGGAGCGCCTCCGCGCCACGCTCCACCGCTCCCTGCCAGCGATAGACCGACCGGACCCCGGGGACGATGTTCACGCAGGCGGCGAGCCGTTCCCCCACGAGGATCCCGGCGAGCCGCTCCGCTTCAGCAGCGCTCGGCGCCGTCGTCAGCGCGAGCCGGCAGGCGCTCACCGGGCGCGGCTCGCGGTCACGCGACCGCCGCCGGCGCCACCCCCGCCGCCATCGTCGCTTCGGTGGCGATCCCGCGGGCGGTAGCGAAGGTCGCCCGCGCCGCCGCCACCACCGGTTCGGGATTCCCGAGCGTGGCCCCGATCCGGTCCACCACGGCGCGGAACTCTCCCCAGATCTCGCGCTGCCGCTCCCCGTAGGGGTCGAAATACCGCAGCGCGCCGGCGAGGTCGGGGCGCGCTCGCACGATCGCCCGGGCGATGAACCGGTTGCCGTTCATCGAGCCCTCGATCACATAGAACGCGCCGAGCGCGAACTCCGGTGGCCAGTCTTCTCCGCCGCAGCGGGCGTCGAGGTCGGAGACGGCCGCCGAGCGCTCGCCGGGAGATCCTTCTCCGAGCGTCGCGAGGTCCGCTTCGAGCCGCGCGGCGTGGGCGTCCATCGCTTCGGCGAGCCCGGCCCATTCGCCTTCCCGGGCGCGGAGGCGGGTCCCGACGAGGCGAACGAGATCGAGCCAACCGGCCTGGTGCGCCGCGAAGGCCCACCGGTCCACCCGTCCCCGAACCATTCCCTGCTGGAACGGATGGCCCTCTGCTGCCGCATGATCCGCCGCGGTGGCCGCCTTCAGGCGGTCCGCGAGTCCGGAAGCCATCACGAGACCCGGAAGGCGGCCCACGCCGCCGCGGCGAATATCCCGAGCCAGACGAGGCCCTTGATCAGGAAGAAGAGGAACGCGGCGCCCGCGAAGCGCCGCGCGAACCGGGAGTTCCCGCCGGGCAGCTTCCGCAGGAAAGCGGAACCGGATGTCAGTTTCATTCCGGGAATCCTACGAACGGGTCTTCCGGCCGTCAAGATCGCGGGCCGTCTTTCGCGGGGAGGGGGAACCCTCTCCGCACCCCTCCCCGGCGGCGCTGCGCGCCGCATCTGTACCCGGGGGACTTTCTCCACAGCCTGTCAACGGAGGCACGCCTCCTCGCGCGGAAGGAGCGACCGGGCCAGGATCTGGCGCAGCTCGCCTTCGTGGTCCCAGCGCGTTCCGTGGTTCGCGGCACCGAAGACGGCGAGCAACCCGCCCACGACCTCTCCTTCGTGGACGAGGCAGGTGAACTCGCCTTCCCCGTCCGGCGGCGCGTCGGGGAGCGGCCAGGGCGCCACATTCAGGATCAGCGCGTCGGGGAGGCGGGGCCCGCGACTCACCTGGACCTGAACGCGGTCGCCCGCCCAGGCGGAAGACGCCGAGCTCTCCGAGAGCCGCCCGAGCAGGGCGACGAGCTCGGCCACCGGTGCCACCCGCGGATCGGTGTGCCGGACGGCGCCGAGCCCCTCGACCGCGATCCGGTGCGAACCGCGGCGGTCCCGGAGCGTCACCTCGACCGTCGGGATCTCCGCGAGGATCGGTCCCCCGGACGGCTGGCGGATCAGGAGGTCGTGC
>CAYGAO010000298.1:0-3195 GCA_964347715.1 uncultured Acidobacteriota bacterium | reverse complement strand
GCGGGGCGCGGGGGGCGCGGCCGGGGTGCGGGGGGCGGGGGCCCCCGCCCCGCACCCCTCCCCCGGCGGCGCTTCGCGTCGCCCCGGCGCGCGAGGGACTCTGTCCACAGCCTGCAAGGCGCGCCGGGCGCGAGTCAGAACTCCCCCGAGTCATGGCCAGGCAGAAGTCCCGGACGATCACCGCCTACCGGGACCGGCGCGACTTCGACCGCACGCCGGAACCGCCGGTGGCGTCCGACGCCGCGGCTTCCGCCACCGGACGGAGTTTCGTGGTGCACCGGCACGAGGCCCGACGGCTCCACTACGACCTGCGCCTCGAGATGCACGGCGTGCTTCGGTCGTGGGCGGTGCCGCGGGGGTTCAGCTACGACCCCGAAGTCAGGAGGCTCGCGGTCCGCACCGAGGACCACCCGCTCGCCTACACCGGGTTCGAGGGGGTCATCCCCGAGGGCGAGTACGGCGGCGGCACGATGATCATCTGGGACCGCGGCCGTTACGAGATCACCGAAGGAGGCGAGGACCAGGGCGCCGCCGGGGTCGGGGCCGGGAAGCTCGTCATCCGCCTCGCGGGCCGGAAGCTGCGGGGGGCGTGGCACCTGGTGCGGACGACGCGCGGCGAGGAGGAGTGGCTGCTCTTCAAGGGGCGCGACCGCTACGCCCGGCGGGAGCGGGAACGGCAGCCGTTCTTCGATCTCGACGGCGCCGTCCGCCGGGCCGGAGAGCTTTCGCCGGACCCGCTCGCTCCGGGCGGCGAGTGCGCCCCGTTCACGCACCGGGACTGGCTCTTCGAGCCCGAACTGGAAGGAGCCTCGGTATTCGTGGGGCGCCGGCGGGGCGAAGTGCGGGTCGAGCGGGCCGGGGACGGATCTCCGCTCGCGCTGCCGGAACTCGGGGAGGACCTCGAACGGGTGCGCGCCGAAGCGTGGCTCGGGTGGGGAACGGTCGTGGCCACGGACGAGGCCGAGCGCCCCTCGGCGGCGCGCCTCCGGGCCCGGCTCATCGGTGATTCCGACGCGCCGGTCTCGATCTATGTGACCGACCTGATCCGCTACGAGGAGTGGGACCTCCGCGCGGTCCCGCTCCGGGAGCGGAAGGAGCTCCTGGCCACGCTGCTGCCGGAGAGCCCGCGGGTTCTCTTCGGGGCGCACACCCCGGTCCGGGGAGAGGAGTTCCACGCGGCCTGCGAGGCGGCGGGGCTCCCCGCGACGATCGCCCGGCGGGCGGCGAGCCCCTGGCCCGGCGGCAGCCGCGACTGCCTCCGCATCCCGGCTCGCCCCGGCAGGGCGCCCGAGCCGGGAGACCACCTGCTCGCCGGGCTCTCGCGCCAGCGGGCCGAGCGCGACCGGCGGAGGCCGCTCCGGCTCTCGAACCTCGACAAGGTGTTCTGGCCGGATTCCGGCTACACGAAGGGCGATCTGATCCGCTACTACGACCGGGTCGCCGAGCGCCTGCTCCCCTACCTCCACGAGCGCCCCGCGCACCTGCTCCGCTACCCCGACGGGGTCGGCGGCAAGGCGTTCTACCAGAAGGATCTCCCCGAGCACACCCCGGACTGGATCGAGACCGAGGAGATCTCCTCGGGGAGCCGGGGCGAAGCGATCCGCTACCTGATCGTGAACGACCCGGCGGCGCTGCTCTTCGCGGCGAACCTCGGCAGCATCGACATCCACCCCTGGCTCTCGCTGCGTTCGCGCCGGGATCACCCGGACTGGGCGGTCTTCGATCTGGATCCGGGGAGCGGGCCGTTCTCGGATGTGGTCCGGCTGGCGCGCGCCTTCGGCAAGGTGCTCCGGGGGATCGGGCTGCGACCGTTTCTCAAGACCTCGGGCGCGAGCGGGCTCCACATCCATGTCCCCCTGGAGCCGAACTACCCCTACGAGGTCGTCCGGCAGTTCGCCGAGGCGGTCTCGACGCACATCGCCGCCGAGCACCGCGACATCGCCACCGTCGCCCGGAAGACCTCGCACCGACGCGGGCGGGTGTACCTGGACTTCTTGCAGAACCGGCGCGGGCAGACCGTGGTCCCGCCCTACGCGGCGCGCCCGGTGCCGGCAGCTTCCGTCTCGGCGCCGCTCGACTGGGACGAGCTCGACGGGGACCTCAGCCCGGAACGGTTCACGATCCGCACGATGCCGCGGCGCCTCGACGAGCTCGGCGACCTCTTCTCGGGAACCCTCCACGACCGGCAGTCGCTCCTCCCGGCGATCGAGCGGTTCCAGGAGCGCTATCTGGCTCCTCCCCGAAGTCCCCCGCGAAGATGATCTCGGGGACGAGCGCCACCCCGAACCTCGCCTCCACCTCGGCGCGGCAGACCTCGAGCAGGCGGCGCAGATCGGTCGCCGTCGCCCCGGGATCGGCGATCAGGAAGTTCGCGTGGAGGTCCGACACCCGGGCGCGCCCGACCGCGCGCCCCTTGAGCCCGGCGCGGTCGAGGAGGGCGCCGGCGGAAGCGGGGACCCCGGGCGGCAGCGGCGCGCGAGCCGGATCCGGGTTCCGAAAGGCGCAGCCGGCGCTCGGGCGGCCGAGCGGCTGCGTCCGCTTCCGGAACGCGAGCGAGGCCCGGGCGGCGCGACGGAGGATCGCCGGGTCGCCCGGGGTCACGGCGAAGTCGGCGGAGAGGAACACCAGGCCGCGCTTCCCGAGCGCCCCGCCACCGGGAGCGAGCCGCAGCGCGCCGGCCCCGGCCTCCTCGACCTCGCCGTCCGGTCGGGCGAGGCGGAGTCCGGACACGATCTCGCCGATCTCGCGCCCGCCGAAGTGGGCGTTCCCGTGGATCGCTCCGCCGACGGCGCCGGGCGTGCCCGCCCAGGACTCGAGGCCGGCGAGCCCGCGCTGGATCGTCCAGCGGACGAGCCCGTTCAGGCTCATCCCCGCCGCCACCCGGATCGTGCCCTCGTCGAGCCGGCGGGCGGTACCTCCGCGGATCCGGATCACGAGCCCGCGGACGCCCCGGTCGGCGACCAGCAGGTTCGAGCCGCCCCCGAGCACCGTGACCGGAAGTCCCCGGGCGCCGGCGAGCGCCGACAGGATCGCGTCTTCACGGTTCGCCTCGAGGAACCACTCCGCCGGGCCGCCGAGGCCCAGCGTCGTCAGCGGCGCGAGCGGGCTGTCCCGGACGACCGGAGTGCCGCCGAAGGGGATCAGCAGGCTGTGGAGAAAGTCCCTCGTGCGCCGACGCGGCGCGAAGCGCCGCCG
>CAYGAO010000297.1:0-3197 GCA_964347715.1 uncultured Acidobacteriota bacterium | reverse complement strand
GAGGGGGGCGGGGAGGGTCCTCCCTCCCCGCGAAAGACGGCGGAACGGATCGCGCCAGCGATTCGGGCCGCCATCCGGCGGGGAAAGCGCCCCGCATCCGCCCGGACGACCGGGTTCCCCGGCTCTTCGAGGACGGATTCCCATGCGGGGCGCCTTGTCCGCAGGCTGTCATGGACGCCGCCCGGGAACCGGCGGTGTCTCGCGCGGCCCCGCTCCCGACCCGGGAGCTGCCGGCCCGACGTAGTCCCGGAGCCAGCGGAGGCAGCCGGGACGCCGGAAGCGGCGAGGAAGACGGGGATCGAGGATTTCGTGGGGTCGCAGAGGTGGAGATCGGGAAGGGCTCGCCGAGCGGATCGAGGTTCACCTCGTCGGTCTTCCTCGACAGGAACGCCTCCGCGCGCCTGACCCCGCCGCGCCGAGACCGAAGGACGCGCCGGGAGCGACGATGGTGTGACGTCGGCGGCGAGCCATTCCCCGACGAGGGTGGCCGCTCCGCCATCCTCCGGTATCGGAACCGGACGACTGTCTCTTCGCCTCATCGCTCGGGCCCTCCTGACCGCGACCGGCCCGGGGTGGGCCAGTCTTCGATGTCGCTCGACGGGTCGATCGACCGGTCGATCCGGAGGCCGGTGGGCGGCGGCCGGGTCGGTCCAACGAACAGCCCGGTCGTCGGCGGCTCGAAACCCGGCGCCCCGGAGTGACTCGCCGGGCATCGGGTCACGGGTCGGAGTAGAGCCGGTAGGGCGCTCCTTCCTCGAGGAAGCGCGCCACCGCGGGTTCCTCCGCGTCCATCAGCCGCGAGACCGGGACCCCGGCCTCGATGCCGCGCCGGATCCGGTCGGTTCCGAGCAGCAGGTCGAGCCAGTAGCCCTCCCCGCTCGGGCGCCAGGAGAACGCCTCGGGATGGGTCGAGCGGACCGCGGCGATCGCAGCGAGGCCGCTCCGGACCGGACGGAACCGGTCGAGATCCCTGATCCGCACCCGGAGTCCGGACACCGGCTCCCCGGCGAACCGGGGGTTCGGAGCCCCCGGGAGCGGAAGCGGGGTGAAGTGGGCCGGGGCCAGCGCGACCCCGCGAGTTTCCGTGGCGCCGATCGCCTCGAGCCAGGCGGCGGGATCCACCCAGGGGGCCCCGACCACCTCGAACGGGGTGCCCGTGCCCCTGCCCTCCGAGAGCGACACTCCCTCGAAGAGGCCGAACCCCGGATAGACCCGGGCGGCGTGGAGCGTCCGGATGTTCGGCGACGGCGGGCGCCAGGGGAGCCCGGTGTCTTCCCAGCGGGCGGACCGGCTCCAGTTCGACACGGGCACGACCCGCACCGAGGCTCCCAGGCGCGCCGCGAAGAGCCGGGCCAGCTCGCCGACGGTCATCCCGTGGAGCAGCGGCAGCCGGTCGGCGCCGACGAACGAGCGGAACCCGGGTTCGAGCATCGGCCCCTCGACGCGGTCGCCGCCGTTCGGGTTCGGCCGGTCGAGCACCCAGAATTCGAGTCCGGCCCGGGAGGCGGCGCCGAGCGCGTTCCGGAGCGTCGAGATGTAGGTGTAGAAACGCGCGCCGATGTCCTGGATGTCGAACACGAGCGCATCCAGCCCGGCGAGCGCGGCTTCGTCCGGGGTCCGGTTCGCGCCGTAGAGGCTCACCACCGGGAGGCCGGATGCAGGGTCCCGGGCCGAGGCGACCGCCTCTCCGGCCGCCGCCTCACCGGAGACGCCGTGTTCCGGAGCGAACAGCACCTGCACGCCGACCCCCGCCTCGACGAGGACCGCCGCCGCCGGGCGTCCGTCCACGGTCGCGCCGGTGTGGTTCGTGATCAGCCCGACGCGCTTCCCGACGAGTTCTCCGGCGCCTTCGGCGGCGATCCGGTCGAGTCCGGGGAGGACGCCACGAGAGAGATCTCCCGGCCCGCAGGCGACCCCGAGGGCCAGGGCGGACGCCGCGACGAACCGTCCAGTCAGACCAGGCGCTCGACCCATTCCCAGGGATCCGGGAGCCGTCCCAGCCGGATGCCGGTGAGCCGGTCCCGCAACGCATCCTGGACCGGGCTCTCGCCCGGGAGGCGCACCTCGACGCCGCCCCCGACGAGACGCGCCACCGGGGTCACGATCGCGGCGGTGCCGACGCCGAAGCACTCCCGGAGCGTTCCCGCCGCGTCGGCGTCCACGACCTCCTCGATGGAGACCGGCCGCTCCTCGACCGGGACGCCGAGCTGCTCCCGGAACAGCCGGATCGCGCTGTCGCGGGTGATCCCGGCGAGGATCGTGCCCGAGACCGGCGGGGTCACCACCGCATCGCCGATCACGAACATCATGTTCATCGTGCCGCATTCCTCGACGAAGCGGTGCTCCCTGGCGTCGAGCCAGAGGACCTGGTCGCAGCCGTGTTCCCGGGCCTCGGCCATTCCGAAATAGCTCGCCGAGTAGTTGCCCGCCGCCTTCGCCTCGCCGATCCCGCCCTCGGCGGCGCGGATCCAGCGCCGGGTCACATAGAGGCTCACGGCTCCCTCGTAGTAGGCGCCGACCGGAGTGGTGATGATGCAGAAGCGGTACTCCCCCGCCGGGCCCACCGAGATCCGCGGATCGGCGGCGAACAGGAACGGGCGGATGTAGAGCGAGCCGTGCTCGTTCTTCGGGATCCAGCCCCGGTCGAGCCGCACCAGCTCGCGGATCCCGCCGAGGAAGGTCTCCTCCGGGATCTCGGGCATCACCATCCGGCGGGCGGAGCGGTTCATCCGCAGCCAGTTCTCGCGCGGCCGGAAGAGCACCGGATCCCCGTCGTCCGTGAGATGCGCCTTCATCCCCTCGAAGATGGCCTGCGCGTAGTGGAACACCGCCGTGGCCGGGTGGAGCCGGAGGTCCCCGAACGGGACGATCTCGGGGCGCTCCCAGGCGCCGCCACGGTAGCGGGCGCGCAGCAGGTGGTCGCTGTAAACGCGGCCGAACTCGATGTTCTGGAGGTCCACTCCGGGCAGCCGGGACTCCGAAACGCGAGTGACACGGACCTCGGGGGACGCCATTTCTCGGGAACCGGGCGCGGATGCTACCAACGCGGCGCCCGGCGGATCGCGAAGAGCGACTCGGCAAGGTGGGGGGGGGGGGGGGGGCGCGGGGGCCCCCCCCGGGGGGCGGGGGGGGGGGCCCCCCCGGACCTCACTCATCCCAGGATATGCGTACACTGGACATGTGTACATTTACAATGT
>CAYGAO010000296.1:0-3249 GCA_964347715.1 uncultured Acidobacteriota bacterium | reverse complement strand
GGGGCGGGCGCCCCCCCCCCGCACCCCTCCCCGGCGGCGCTTCGCGCCGCGTCGGTGCGCGAGGGACTCTGTCCACAGCCTGCTGAGGAGATGCGCCTCTCCCGTCACTTCGGCGCGACGCTCCGCGAGGCGCCGGCGGGCGTCGAGACCGCGAGCCACCGGCTGCTGCTCCGCGCCGGCTTCATCCGCCAGCTCGGCCAGGGCCTCTACTCCTCCCTGCCGCTCGCGCACCGGGCGATCACCCGGATCGAGAACATCCTGCGCGAGGAGATGAACCGGATCGGCGGCCAGGAGATGACGATGCCGGTGGTCCATCCGGCGGAGATCTGGCGGCGCTCGGGGCGCTACGACGCGGTGGGCCCGGAGATGGGGCGCTTCCGCGACCGGAAGGGCAGCGATCTGGTCCTCGCCATGACCCACGAGGAAGTCGTCGCCGACCTCTGCCGGACCGAGATCCGGTCGTGGCGCCAGCTGCCGCAGCTCGTCTATCACCTCCAGACGAAGTTCCGGGACGACCCGCGCCCCCGCGCCGGCCTGATCCGGGTGCGCGAGTTCACGATGAAGGACTCCTACACGCTCGACCGCGACGCCGAGGGGCTGGACGAGCAGTACCGCGCCCACTACGAGGCCTACTTCCGCATCTTCGGGCGCTGCGCGCTGCCCACGATCGCCGTCGGCTCCGATGTGGGGATGATGGGCGGGAGCCAGGCCCACGAGTTCATGTACCTCACCCCGGTCGGCGAGGACACGCTCGTCCTCTGCGACGGGTGCGGCTACTCGGCGAACCGGCAGGTCGCCTGCTTCCGGAAGGAACCCGTCGAGGACGCGGAGACACTGCCGCTCGAGCCGGTCGAGACGCCGGGGGCGAGCACGATCGCCGAGCTGGCGCGCTTCCTCGGGATCCCCGAATCGCGGACGGCGAAGGCGGTCTTCCTGACCGCGGGGGTCGAGGGCGGCGCCCGCGAACAGCTGGTTCTCGCGGTCGTTCGCGGCGACATGGAAGTGAACGAGACGAAGCTCGCGAACCTCGTCGGCGCCGCGTGGCTCCGCCCGGCGGAAGACGACGCGATCCGGGGTTCGGGCGCCACTCCCGGCTACGCCTCGCCGATCGGTCTCACCGGGGTGACGGTCGTCTGCGACGACGCCGTCGCCGCTTCCCCGAACCTGGTCGCGGGAGCGAACGAACCGGACACCCACCTCCGGAACGTGAATATCTTCCGCGACTACGAACCGGACTTCGTCGCCGACATCGCCGCTTCCGACGACGGCCACCCTTGCATCGAGTGCGGCGCTTCGCTCCGCACCTCGCGCGGCGTCGAGGTCGGGAACATCTTCCAGCTCGGCACCCGCTACGGCGACGCCGCCGGCGCGCGGTTCCTCGACGAGACCGGAGCCGAGCGCCCGATCTGGATGGGCTCCTACGGGATCGGCTCCGGGCGGCTGCTCGCCTGCGTCGCCGAGGAGCACCACGACGAAGCCGGCCTCCGCTGGCCGATGAGTGTCGCTCCCTTCGATGTCCACCTGATCCCCCTCGGCCCCGCGGCGGACGCGGCCGCCCGGCGAGCGGAACGGATCCACGACGATCTGGAAGCGGCGGGTCTCGAGGTGCTCCTCGACGACCGCGACGAACGCGCGGGGGTGAAGTTCACCGACGCCGACCTGATCGGCATCCCGATCCGGGTGATCGTCGCCCGGCGCGCGCTCGCCGCCGGCGGGGCGGAGCTCCGGGTCCGCGACGGACGCGAGCCGCGGATCGTCCCGGTCGCCGATCTCGCCGGGGTTCTCGCGGACACCCGCGCCGAACTCCTCGCCGCCATCGAGGCGCAGATCTCGGTCCCCGACTTTCGCTGACGACCGCCCGCGCGCGGGCGAACCGGAGGAGCCCGGTGTTCGAGCCGATTCCGGTCCCGGCGGCCGTCCTGGCGCTCCTCGTCCTCGGCTGCGCCTGGGGGCTCGTCCTGCGCCCGCGGTTCCGGCGGCGGCGCGAGGCGCAGGCGGCGCACCGCTTCCACCGGGCGCGCCTCGCCATCCAGCCCTCGGCGTTCCAGCTGCTGGCGCCGAAGTCCGCCGCCGACCTCCTCCTCGTGGACCCGGCGGTCCAGGAAGCGGTCCTCCGGAACGCGGCGGAAACCGGGCGCGAGGCGGGCGAAGCCCTCGCCGAGGCGCGCCGCTACGCCGCCGAGACGGTCCCCTCGCTCACCGCCGGGCTCAGCTTCCGCCTGCTGCACGGCCCGGTGCGCCGGATGCTGCGCCGCTGGTTCCGGGTGCGGGTCCGCTACGCCGACGAGAGCGCGCTCACCGAGGCGGTCCGGCTGGCGACGCCGGTGTTCGTCCTGAACCACCGCAGCAACCTCGACTACCTGATCGCGGCCACCTCGCTCGCCGACCGGGCGATCCTCTCGTTCGCCGTCGGCGAATGGGCGCACTACTGGCCGCTCCGCCCGATGCTGCGGGCGCTCGGCGGGTTCTTCGTGCGCCGCGACTCGGGGAACCCGCTCTACCGGGCGGTGCTCGCCGCGCACATCCGGAGCGCCTGCCGCGGCGGCGTCCCCCAGGCGTTCTTCATCGAGGGGAAGCTCAGCGAGGACGGCGCGATGCGCGCGCCGCGCCTCGGCCTGCTCGACTACGCGGTGCGCGCGTTCGATCCCGGCGCCGCCCGCGATGTCGTCTTCGTCCCGGTGGCGTGCAACTACGACCGCGTGATCGAGGACAAGAATCTCCAGGCGATCAAGGCGTCCGGCAGGACGGTGAGCCGGCTCACCTCGTGGCGGGCCGGCGCCGCCTTCATCGGCAGCCAGCTCTGGCTCTTCCTGAAGCGCCGCTGGAAGCCCTACGGCCGCGTCATGATCGTGGTGGGGACCCCGGTGTCGCTCCGCGAGTGGGTCACCGCCGCCGGACTCGACCCGCGCCGCGCCGCCCGCGAGGAGCGCTTCGCCTCCGTCCGGCGGCTCGCCGAGGAGCTCGTGGAGCGCATCGAGGCGGTCATGCCGCTCCTCCCGGTGCCGCTGCTCGCCGCGGTGGTCCGGTGCGCCGGACCCGGGGGCATTCCCGAGGCGGATGCCCGCCGCCTGGCGCGCCGCCACCTGGAGCGGGTCGCCCGCGCGCGGGGCGCCCCGGACATCCCCCCGGAGGAGTGGGAGTCCGCGGTCGGGGAAGGCATCGAGCTGCTCCTCCTGCGGAACCTGGTCGGGCGAGAGGAGGGCCGGCTCCGGGTGCTCCCCGAGCGACGCTCCTTCGTGGACTACTACG
>CAYGAO010000295.1:0-3261 GCA_964347715.1 uncultured Acidobacteriota bacterium | reverse complement strand
CCGGGACGACGGGGTTCCCCATCTCTTCGAGGACGGATTCCCATGCGGGGCGCTTTATCCACCGGCTGCTGATCCCGGTCCCGACGGTCGCGAGGTTGCTGCCCGCGGTCCTCCTGCTCGCCCAGGCGCCGCCGGAACCGGCGATCGAGACCGCGCGGCGGCTGCTCGCCGCGGAGCGGATCGAGGAAGCGATCCCCCATCTCGACCGGGCGATCCGGGCGGATCCGGACGATCCCGCTCCGCTCTGGATGCTCGCCGTCGCCCGGCTGCGGCTCGGCGAGCCCGACGAGTCAGCCCGGCTCGCCGCCGAGTTCTCGAAGCTCGTTCCCGGGAGTGCGAGCGGGCCGCTGCTGCGGGCGAGCGCGCTCTCGGCGACTTCCTCGTTCCGCGAGGCGGAGGACGCGCTCCGCGAAGCGCTCCGGCGCGAACCCCGCCATCCCGAGGTTCGGCGAGACCTCGCGATCCTCCTCGCCCGCACCGGGCAGCAGGAAGAGGCGATCTCGCTCTTCGAGGATCTCCGGGCCGAGTTCCCCGGGCGGGCCGCCGTGCTCGCGCCGCTCGGCGTGCTCTATGTGCAGACCGGGCGGGGCGGGGACGGGCTCGCCGCCCTCGTCGCCGCGACCCAGGCCGATCCCGACTCCTTCGACGCCCAGCACCACCTCGGCGCGCTCTACTCGGGACTCGGTGAGTTCGCCGGGGCCGGGCGGAGTCTCGGGACCGCGCTCCGGCTTCGCCCGGGCGATCCGGGCACCCTCCTCGAGATCTGCCGGCTGCGGTCCCGCGAGGAGCGACTCGAAGCGGCGCGGGACGCCTGCGCCCGCGCGGCGGCCGCCGCCCCCGGGGACGCCGAGGCGCAGTTCGCGAGCGGCGATGTGCTCCACTACCTGCAGGAGGAGGCGGGCGCCGAAGCGGCCTACCGGGCGGCGATCCGGCTCGATCCGGGCCACGCGCGGGCGCGGTTCCGGCTCGGGCTGCTGCTCCACGAGGCGGGACGAAGCGGCGAGGCGGCCCTGGTGCTCGCGCCGGCGGTGGACGGGGAGGGGACCCGGCCCGACCCGCAACGGCTCGCCGAAGGCCTGACCACGCTCGGCCAGGCGCTCGCGGCGACCTCGGACCTCGAGGGGGCGGAGCGGCGCTTCGCGGCGGCGGTCGCGGCGGCGCCGACGCTGCCCGCCCCGCACCTCCACCTCGGGAACCTGCTGGCTCGCAGCGAGGATCCGGAAAAGGCCGGGCGCGGACGGCTGCTCCTCGCCCGGTTCGCCGAACTCCGGCGCTTCTCGGACCGCACCAACGAGATCCGGGCCGTCATCGAGGCGAATCCCGCCGCCCCGGGGCCGAAGCGCGAGCTGATCGCCCATCTGATCGGCGGCGGCGCCCCCGAGGCGGCGCTCGGGGAAGCCGAGCGGCTGGTCACGCTCGCGGCGGCCGAACCGCTGCACCACCTGCTCTACGCCGAGTCGCTCGCCGCACTCGGCCGGCTCGAAGAGGCGCGGGCCGCGCTCGACCGGGCGCTCGTCAGTTGGCCGGCCCACCCGGAACTCGTGGAAGCCGCCGGCCGGCTGAACCCGTGATTCTCGCGGTTCTGCTGCTGGCTTCGCCCGGCGCGCAGGAGATACGCCTCGAAGAGGTGACGACGACCGGGATCCAGTACCGGAATGTGAGCGGCGAACCCGAGAAGCGGTTCATCGTCTCCTCGCTCGGGGCCGGGGCCGGGCTGCTCGACTACGACCAGGACGGCGACCTCGATCTCTATCTCGTCAACGGCGCGCCGCTCGAGGGCCGCACCCCGGGAGAAGGGCGCCCGAACCGATTGTTCCGCAACGAAGGGGCGTTCCGCTTCACCGATCAGACCGCCTCCGCCGGCGTGGGAGACACCGGCTGGGGCTTTGGCGTCGCGGTTTCCGATCTCGACAACGACGGGTTCCCCGATCTCTATGTCACGAACCTGGGGGCGAATGTCCTCTACCGGAATCGGGGGGACGGGACCTTCGCCCGCGCGCCGGGGGCCGGGGGAGCCTGCCACCCCGGCTTTTCCACCTCGGCGGCGTTCTTCGACGCGGATCTCGACGGGGATCCCGACCTGGTCGTCCTCGGCTACACCGCCGACGAGATCGCAGCGCTCCCGCTGCCGGGCGCGGCGGCAAGCTGCGTCTGGTTCGGACTGCCGGTCTTCTGCGGCCCCTCGGGGCTCACCCCGGCGCCCGACGGGTTCTTCCGGAACCGGGGCGACGGAACCTTCGAGGAGGCGAGCGAGGACGCCGGGATACGGGCCGTCGAACCGGGGTACGGCCTCGGGGTGGTGGCGAGCGATCTCGACGGCGACGGGGACACGGACTTCTATGTGGCGAACGACTCGTCCCCGAACCATCTCTTCCTGAACGACGGCGCGGGGCGGTTCGACGAGCAGGGACTCATCGCCGGAACCGCCTACAACGTGGACGGGCTCGCCCAGGCGGGAATGGGAGTGGACGCCGGCGACTTCGACGAGGACGGGCTCCTCGACCTGTTCGTGACGAACTTCTCCCACGACACGAACACCGCCTACCAGAACACCGGAAGCGGCTTCTTCGAGGACAGCACCACGAGGAACGCGCTGCGGATGCCGGGCTGGTTCTACCTCGGCTGGGGAACGCGCTTCGTCGACTTCGACGCCGACGGCTGGCTCGATCTCTTCGTCGCGAACGGGCATGTCTATCCCGAGGCGGCGGCGGCCGGAAGCGGGACGCAGTACCGGATGCGGAACCAGATCTTCCGGAACCGGGGAGGCGGGGTCTTCCTCGAGACCCCCTGGGACGCTCCGGAGCGGTCGAGCCGGGCGGCGGCGTTCGGCGACCTCGACGGCGACGCGCTGCCCGATGTCGTCGTCGTGAATGTGGACGACGACGCGACCGTGCTGAGGAACCGGAGCCCCGGACGCGGCGTGACCGTGCGGCCGGTCGGAACCCGCGCCCCTCGGGAGGGGGCCGGGGCCCGGGTGCTCTTCTCGACCGGGGACGGCGTGCGGCGCCAGCGCGAGGCGCACCGGAGCGGGAGCTTCCTTTCCTCGAGCGATCCTCGCGTGCACCTGGGGTCGGGAGGCGGGGAGGCCGTCCGCGAGGTCGTGATCGTCTGGCCGGGGGGCCTTTCCGAGAGCCTCGGCGACCTCCCCGCGGACGGCGGCGTCGTGGTGGTCCGCGAGGGCGCCGGCGCGGTGAACCGACGGCCTTAGCAGGCTGTGGAGAAGGTCCCTCGCGCGCCGACGCGGCGCGAAGCGCCGCCGGG
>CAYGAO010000294.1:0-3359 GCA_964347715.1 uncultured Acidobacteriota bacterium | reverse complement strand
GCCACCGCCGCATGATTACCCCCTCCACAATGTCCGAAAAACCGGGGGCAGTACATGTCGATCCTGTAACCCCAGTAGCGCATCGTGTTCCTCCGTGCCTCCGTGGAATGTGCCTGGGTGGCCCGTCGGGCCACCATCGTGAGTGGTGGCGGGATCATGGTGCTCCGGCCTGCTCCTGATGCCGGATCCATCGTGAGCGACGGAATCGGCATCGTTTTGGCCGGTTGCGTGGATCTTCGCGATTTGCCCGGCAGGCAGGTGCGACGCCGAGCGATATCGATCGTAACTCGATCCGGGACCGGGCCGCCCGGTTGGTCTCGAACCGCCGGCCCGAGACCGTCTCCGCCCTGGCGGTTCCGCTGATGAGGGTCAGGTCGCTGGCGATCAGCAGCCGTGTCACAGAAAGGTCGCCGTACTCTTCGGTGAACGCGCGGATGCTGCTTCCGCATCCGCCGGAGTCGCGGTCCCGCATCATTCCCGGCCCGGTCCCGCCCCCGTCGGCGGTTCGGCCGGCGAACCCGCCGCCACCGTCGCCGACGGGCTGTTGCGGAGCGGCTTCGGGGGGGCGCCGCCGGTGCACACCGCCCCGATCACCTCGCAGGGTTGGCGGCCCGGGAGCGTGATTGTTACCGCCTCGCGGGAGTGCGGCTCGACCGTGATCTCCCACAGGTCGTCGCGGCTGTCGGTGCGCCGCGCCCCTGTGACCCTGCCTCCCGTCACCGTCAGGGACTCGCCGATCACTTCCGCGCCGGCTTCGCAGGACCGGACTGCTCGGCCGCCATGATCAGCGTCTTCGGCAGCGTCGCCGGGTCACCGTCCGATGCATCCCGGCCGGTGGCGGGTCGGGCTTCGTCAGGATCTCGCCATCTCGCCGCCGCGAACCACGCGATCGGGCGGCCCCGAACCGCATCCGCAGGGGACGACCGCGACCGGCCGCCGCCTCGCGGTCACAGGGTGAGCGCGAGGCGCACGCGCTCGGGGAGAGGCGCTGGCGACGAGAGGAGGCTCGCCACCGCGAGGATCCCGAAGCCGCCCGCCATGGCGAGCGCCGCCGCCGGCGGCCCGAGGCCCGGGGCGAAGATCTCGAGTGCGGCCAGCGCGGCGAGTCCGCCCGCCATGGCGAGCGCCGCCGCCCGCGCGGTCACCCGTTCCCAGGCGAAGCCGAGCAGGAGCGTCGGGGCGAGTGTCGCGGCGAACGCGCCGAACCCGAGCGTTCCGAGGTAAGCGATCAGGCCGTCGCCCTGCCGGTGGAGCGCCGCGACGAGGAGCGCCGCCGCGGCCACGGCGACGGAGCCGAGGCGGGCGGCCCCGAGACTCCCGCCGCGGGTTCGCCCGAACGCCCGCGGCAGGTCCCGGGTGAGCGCCGCCGCTCCGAGATTCAGGAAGGCGTCGCTCGTGGACATGATCGCGGCGAGCACCGCCGCGGCGACGAGTCCCGGGAGCAGTCCGGGAGTCTCGGGGAGCGCGAGGAGCGCGAGGGCCGCTTCGTCCGGGTGGCCGACCGCGCCGAGCCGCCCCGCGGCGCTCCCGGCGAGCACTGCCGCGCCGAGGCCGATCCAGACGAGCAGGCCGAGCCCCTGGGCGCCGCCGACGACGATCGGCAGGAAGCGGAGCGCTTCCGGCCGCCGGAGCATCAGGAACTTGTGGAGCAGGTGCGGCTGGCCCAGGGTCCCGACCGAGAACAGGAAGGCGAGGCCGAACCCGCCCGCGGGCGTCAGCGAGCCGAGCGGATCGAGGAGCCGGGCGCCGTCCGGGCCGGCCCCGACCGTCGCGCCGAGGCCCGCGGGCCCGGAGACGCTCGCCATCGCCCACGCGAAGACGACCGCGGCGGCGCCCGCCATCACGATCCCCTGCAGCACATCCGTGTTCACCGAGGCGGTCATCCCTCCGGCGAGCGAGTAGGCCATCACGATCCCGGCCCCGAGCGCGAGGCCGCCGGAGAGGCCGAGTTCGGGAAAGGCGAACCGGGCGGCGAGGGCGAGCGCGGCGAACTGGACGCCGAGGTAGATGACGCTCCCGAGGAGGATGCCGGCGGCGGCGAGCCCGGTCGCGAGCCGGGCCCCCGGCTGGCCGCCGAAGCGGAAGGCGAGCGCCTCCGGCAGCGTCAGCGCGCCGCTCGCCTCGGCGGTGAGCGCGAGCCGGCGGCCGACGGTGCGGCAGAGGAGCGCGGCGGTGAACCCGGCGGGGACGACGATGAACAGCGAGCCGAACCCGATCTCCCCGGTGAGTCCGGGGCCGCCGAGGAACACGAAACCGCTGAAGGCGGTCGCGGCGACCGCGAGCCCGGCGCGAAAGGCCCCGAGCCGGCGACCGGCGGCGAAGAAGTCGGCGACCCCCCCGGTGCGGCGAAGCGCGAAGAGCCCCACCGCGAGCGTCGCGAGCAGCAGGAGCAGCGGGATCATCGGTGTTGCCGCTGGCGCCTCGCCACCAGCAGCCTGTGGATAAAACGCCCCGCATGGGAATCCGTCCTCGAAGAGATGGGGAACCCCGTCGTCCGGGGGGATGCGGGGCGCCTTCCCCACCGGATGGCGGCCCGAATCGCTTGCGCGATCCGTTCCGCCGTCTTTCGCGGGGAGGGAGAACCCTCCCCGCACTCCTCACCGGCGGCGCTCCGCGCCGCGTCGGCGCGCGAGGGACTTTCTCCACAGCCTGCCAGGCTTCGCCGAGAGCGCCGCGCGGGAAGAGCGAGCAGCGGGATCATCGGCCTTCCCGGCGGCGCGCCCCGGGGGGCGAGAGGCGGGCCGGCGGCGTCATCGGTCCTTTCGCAGCCGCTCCAGCCCGCGCCGGTCGGGAGGCTCGAAGTCGAGCGCGAACCCGAGGGTGGTGAGCGCGAGCGGAACGAGGAAGACGCCGACGAAGAGGCCCCAGAGCGAGAGCGGCAGGCCGAACACCACGGGCGCGGCGCCGCCGGCGGCGAGCGCGGTCCCGCTCGCGAGGGAGACGAAGAACGCCGCCGTGAAGAACTGTCGGCCGCCCGTCGGTCCGAGCGTCCAGGCGGCGGCGACCGCGCCCCAGACGGCGAGCGCGGCGGCCCAGGCGGGGGGATCCGCCGCCAGCACCCCCCCGGCGGCGGCGATCCCGAGGGCCGGGAGCACCTTCCGGCCCGGCGTCGCTGCGGGGTCCGGAGCCACTCGTCGAGGCTAGCATTCCCGAGCGGCAGCGACGCCATGGTGCCAGCCCGACTCCTCTTCCCGCTTGCCCTCGCGGGCGCCTGCGGTCCCCCGCCGCCGGAACCCGTTTCCCCCGGCGTCGCCGCGGTGGCCGGTTGGGACATCGTGGACCTCAGCCACGGCTATCAGCCCGCGGAAAGAGTCCCCCGCATCCGCACCGCTCCGGGAAGGGAACCGGAATCCACCCCG
>CAYGAO010000293.1:1855-3379 GCA_964347715.1 uncultured Acidobacteriota bacterium | reverse complement strand
GCGCGGGCCGAACGCCCCGTCCGCCCGGTAGAGCAGCCAGGCCAGGAACACCGCGTTCGAGAGCAGGTGGATCGCGTCGGCGTGGGCGGCCATCGCGGTCAGGAGCCGCCACGCCTCGCCGCGGTCGAGCACCGTCTCGCCGCTCGCCGGGAGCGCCTCGGCGAGGTCGGGCGGCCCCCACCAATAGACCGCGCTGACCACCGCGGCGACGGCGAGCGTCCAGACGACCGCGAGCCCGGCGCCCCTCCCCGGCTTCCTCGAGAGCACCGTCGAGACGACGACCAGGTCGTTCGGGGCGTCTCCCCGGAGGGGCTCCGGCGGGAGGGGCTCCGGTTCCCCGATCCGGGTGAACTCGTCGGGGTCCTCCGCCGGATCCCACCCGTCGTCCCACTCCTCCTCGGGAAAGAGCGCCTCTCCCGCGGCGGGTTCCGCCTCCTCGGGGAGTTCCTCGAACCGCTCGGACCACTCGCGGCGGTCTCTTCGTTTCCGGCGGCGCCAGCCCATCGCGACCCGGGTATTCTCCGCCCCCCGGCGGCCGTCCTCCTCCCGCCGCCCCAGGATCCATGCCGAAACGAATCGTCCTCGCCTACTCCGGCGGCCTCGACACCTCCTGCGCGATCCCCTGGCTCCGGGAGCGCTGCGACGCCGAGGTCCTCGCCGTCGTGGCCGATGTCGGCCAGGACGAGGACCTCGAGGCCGCCTCGGAGAAGGCCGTGGCCTCCGGCGCCGCCGCGGTCTTCGTCGAGGACCTCCGCGAGGACTTCGTCGCGAACTACTGCTATCCGGCGGTGCGGGCCGGCGCGATCTACGAGGGCCGCTACCTGCTCGGCACCTCGCTCGCCCGCCCGGTGATCGCGAAGCGCCAGGTCGAGATCGCGCGCCGCGAAGGGGGCGACGCCCTCGCCCACGGCTGCACCGGCAAGGGGAACGACCAGGTGCGCTTCGAGCTCGCCTTCCACGCGCTCGCTCCCGATCTCGAGGTGATCGCCCCCTGGCGCCTCTGGGAGATCCGGTCGCGCGAGGATGCCCTCGCCTACGCCGCCCGCCACGGGGTGCCGGTCGAACAGACCGCGTCCGACCTCTACAGCCGCGACCGGAACCTCTTCCACCTGAGCCACGAGGGCGAGGATCTCGAGGATCCGTGGAACGCGCCCCCGGACGACCTCTTCCGGATCACGAAGGGCCCGGGGGAGGCGGCGCCGGAGTCCGGGTTCGTCGAGGTCGGGTTCGAGGCGGGGTTCCCGGTGGCGGTGGACGGGGAACGGCTCGACCCGGTGGCGCTGCTGACCCGGCTCAACGGGCTCGGGGCCCGGCACGGGGTGGGCCGGGTCGACCTCGTCGAGAACCGGCTCGTCGGGATGAAGTCGCGCGGCGTGTACGAGACCCCCGGCGGGACGATCCTCCACGAGGCGCGCGCCGCCCTCGCTGGCCTCTGCCTCGACCGGGCGACGGATCATTTCGCCGCCGCGGCGGCGGGCGCGGCGCGGGGGGGGGGGGGGGGGGCGGGGGGGGGGGTCGCGCGGC
>CAYGAO010000293.1:0-1845 GCA_964347715.1 uncultured Acidobacteriota bacterium | reverse complement strand
GCCGACCTTTGGAGAGCGGTAATCCGAGGAAGGCCGCGGCGCGCCCCGCCCTCGCTGGCCGCGGCCTCCCCCGGGCGCCGGAGCATTCCGCCGCCGCGGCGGCGCTCCGCTACGCGGAGCTGGTGTACGACGGGAAGTGGTTCTCGGCGCTCCGGGAAGCGCTCGACGCCTTCTTCGCCGAGGCGCACCGGAACACGACCGGCGCCGTCCGCGTCCGCCTCTACCGGGGCGTCGCCGCCGCCGTCGGGCGGAAGAGCCCCCGGAGCCTCTACCGCGAGGACTTCGCCACCTTCGGCGCCGACGAGGTGTACCGCCAGGCGGACGCCGAGGGGTTCATCCGCCTCTTCGGCCTTCCCGAGCGGATCCGGCGCCTGACCGCGCCGGAAGACGCCTCGTGAGGCTCTGGGGCGGGCGCTTCTCGGCGCCGCCGGCGGCGGCGCTCGACCGGCTCGGGAGGTCCGTCTCGTTCGACCGCCGGCTCCACGCCGAGGAGATCCGCGTGAACCGGGCGTACGCCCGCGCCCTCGCCGGGGCGGGGGTGCTCGAACCCGCCGAGTTGGAGCGGATGCTCGCCGGGCTCGAGCGGGTGGGGCGGGCGCTCGCCGCCGACCCCCCGCCGCCGCTCGCCGACGAGGACATCCACACCGCGGTCGAGCGGCTGCTCTTCGCCGAGATCGGCGAGCTGGCCCGGAAGCTCCCCACCGGGCGGAGCCGGAACGACCTCTCGCAGACCGGGTTCCGGCTCTACCTGATGGCGAAGGCCGCTTCGCTGCGGGAGGCGCTCGACGAGCTCCGGCGCGCCCTCCACGAGCGGGCGACCGAGACGCAGGAGCTTCTCGTCCCCGGATACACGCATCTCCAGCGCGCCCAGCCGGTGGCCTTCGCCCACCTGCTCCTCTCCCACTTCTGGGCGTTCACCCGCGACGGCGAACGGCTCCGGGCGGCGGGGCGCCGGGCCGCCGCCTCCCCGATGGGGGCCGGGGCGCTCGCGGGGAATCCCTGGCCGGTGGACCGGAGCGCGATCGGCGCCGAGCTCGGGTTCCCCGAAGTGCTCGAGAACAGCGTGGACGCCGTCGGGGCGCGCGACCACGCGCTCGAATTCCTCGCCGCCGGGGCGATCCTCGGGGTGCATCTCTCGCGGCTGGCCGAGGACCTGGTGCTCTGGTCCTCCGCCGAGTTCGGCTTCGTGCGGCTCGACGACTCCTGGTCCACCGGATCGAGCCTCATGCCGCAGAAGCGGAACCCCGACGGTCCCGAGCTGATCCGGGGGAAGAGCGGGCGGCTGGCCGGGAACCTGGTCGCGCTGCTGACTGCGGCCAAGGGGCTCGCCTCGGGCTACCAGCGGGACCTGCAAGAGGACAAGGAGCCCTGCTTCGACACCGTGGACACCCTGGAGCTCGCGCTCCCGGTCGCCGCCGGGACGGTCGCCACGATGCGGCCGGCCGGAGATCGGATGCGCGCCGCGCTCTCCTGGGATCTCCTCGCCACCGACCTCGCCGACCACCTCGTCGAGCGGGGGGTGGCCTTCCGGGACGCCCACGACATCACCGGGGCGGTCTTCGACCACTGCGAGCAGCGCGCCGTCGCCCCTCCCGACCTCGACCTCGAGACCCTGCGTTCCTTCTCGCCGGCGTTCGACGAGACGGTCTCGGGGGTGTGGAGCCACGAGGCCTCGGTGGCCCGCCGGAAGAGCCGCGGCGGGACCGCTCCGGAGGCGGTGCGCGAGCAGCTGGCGCGGGCGCGGGCGACGCTCGGCTGACAGGCGGTGGAGAAAGTCCCTCGCGCGCCGCCGCGGCGCGAAGCGCCGCCGGGGAGGGTCCTCCCTCCCCGCGAAAGCGGGCGGAC
>CAYGAO010000292.1:0-3392 GCA_964347715.1 uncultured Acidobacteriota bacterium | reverse complement strand
CGGCGGCGCTTCGCGCCGCGTCGGCGCGCGAGGGACTTTCTCCACCGCCTGCTACGGGAACGACCACTACCAGCTCGAGTGGGAATTCGAGCTCGGCCTTCCCTGGGAGAACCCGGAGCTCTACGAGCGGCTCTCACCGATCGCCCGGGTGCATCGGGTGACGACGCCGACGCTCGTGCTCTGCGGCGAGAAGGACTGGAATGTCCCCTTGAGCCAGCCGGAGAACCTCTACCAGAGTCTCCGCCGGCTGGGAGTGCCCACCGAGCTCGTGATCTGTCCGGGCGAGAGCCACGGCACCCGGCGCCCTCCCTTCGTTTCGGGCCGACGGCGGGTGACGTCTCATCTTGATCGTCGCGCCGCAACGCGTAGCCCCGATCGACGGCAACCGCGCCATCTGCGGCGACCCCGCCGCCGGTACCATCACCGCGGGCGTCGTCCCTCCGCGGGCGGCGTCCGCGATCGGCCATCGGCCGGGAGGAACCATGATCCGGACACCGTTCGTCCTCTCGCTGACAGCGCTTCTCACCCATGCCGCGGCGACTTCGGCCCGCGCCCAGACGGACCTTCCGACGCCCGAAATCGTGGAAATCCAGGGGGGCGTCTTCTTCATGGGCTCGCAGCGCGGCCCGGCGCAGGAGAAGCCTATCCATGCGGTCCAGGTCTCGGACTTCTGGATCTCGAAACACGAGGTCACCCACGACGAGGGCCGCTTCTTCGTCGCCGGCTCTCCCGCCCGCGCCGTCGGCTGGAGCGAGCTCGCCGCCTTCGCCCACGCTCCCGGCGCCCCCGAGGGCGCGGCGGAGGCGCTGGCCGCCGATGTGGACTTCAGGCCCTCCGGCGAGACCTTCCCCTTCGGAACCCACCTCTGCGCCGTGGAGATCGAGCCCGACACCGGCGAGGTCACGATCGCGCGCTACATCTCGGTGGACGACTGCGGCGAGGTCATCAACCCGCTCCTCGCCGAAGGCCAGGTCCACGGCGGCCTCGCCCAGGAGATCGCCCAGGCGCTCTACGAAGAGGCGGTGTACGACGCGGACGGGAACCTCCTCACCCCGTCGCTTCTGGAATACGCCGTCCCTCGCGCCGACATGCTCCCCCGCTACGAACTCCACCGCACCGTGACGCCCACCCCGGTGAACCCGCTCGGCGTCAACAGCCTGTGGATAAAGCGCCCCGCATGGGAATCCGTCCTCGAAGAGATGCGAAACCCCTTCGTCCGCGCGGACGCGGGGCGCTTTCCCCACCGGGTGGCGGTCCGAATCGCTTGCGCGATCCGTTCCGCCCGCTTTCGCGGGGAGGGAGGACCCTCCCCGCACCCCTCCCCGGCGGCGCTTCGCGCCGCCTCGGCGCACGAGGGCCTTTTTCCACAGCCTGTCGAGGGCATCGGCGAGGCGGCGAACATCGGCTCCACCCCGGCGGTGGCGAACGCGGTCATGGACGCCCGCCGACCCTTCGGGGTGGAGCACCTCGACACCCCGCTCACCCCGGAAAAGGTCTGGCGCGCGATGCGGGGACAGAGCGAGTGATGAAGCTGCGGTCCCTCGACGCGCAGAACTACCGAAGTCTCCGCCGGACGACAATAGAGCTCGACGATCTCAACCTCTTCATCGGCGCGAACGCCTCCGGGAAGAGTACGGTCCTTGACGCGCTGCGCTTCCTGCATGAAGCAGCCCGCGCCCGGGATTTCGGGCCGCCGGTAGCCATCCGGGGAGGCATCCTCCACCTGGCGTGGAAAGGGGAACACGCGCAGCAGGTCGGGATCGCGGTCAGCGCCGCGAACGGGGATACGACCCATGAATGGAAGGTGCGCCTCGTTCGACAGGGACACGACTTCCATGTCGAGGAGCAGGTGACCCAGGGCCGACCGCATGCCCCGCCGACCACCGTGCTTTCCGCCGAGGATGGCCGCGGCTGGTGGTGGTCGGGCGACGAAGGCCAGAAGGTCGTCTTGCGGCAGGCGCCGACCGCCTGCGCACTGACGGCAGCCGCCGCGGACGCCTCCTTTCCGGCTCGCGGCCTCGCGGACTACGCGAACCGATGGGGTTTCTTCGATCCCAACCCGCACCTTCTCCGTCGCGATTCGGCCGGTGGGAACACCGGCCAGTTCGATCCCTATGGACGAAACCTGGCGAAAACGCTCCACGCGCTGAGCCGGTCCTCTCCGAAGACGCTCGAAGCGATCACTCGCGCCAGCCACTCCATACTCGGTCTGCCGTCCCGGCTGGAGCCCCGCGAATCGGAGGGAGGCTTCTACTTCGTCCAGGAGGAACCCGGACTCCGCTTCCCTGTCCACCAGGTGGGCGCATCCAGCGGAACGCTGCGCATGTTGGCGCTGATGACGGCGTTGCAGGTTTCCTCGGAAGCGACCCTGATCGGGATCGAGGAGCCAGAGAATTATGTGCACCCGACTGCGCTGTCGTCCTTCGTCGAATACCTCAAGAGCGCGGCGGGCCGCATTCAGTTCGCGATCACCACCCATTCGCCCCTGCTGCTCGATTACCTCGCTCTTCCGGAAGCCGTCCGCATCGTCCGGCGCGGCGCCGATGGCGCAACCCTGGTGCGGCGGCCCGATGCGGCGGGGGTGCGGAAGGCCCTTGAGGAATCCGGCTTCGGCCTCGGCGAGTTCCACGAGACGAAGGGATTCGGCGCCGCCCCCGCGGAATGAAGCGTGTCGTCATCATCGCGTCCGGACAGACGGAGCAGCGCGTTCTGCCGGTTCTGGTCACCCACCTCCGGGCAAACGGCATCGGGGCCGAAGATGTTCGAATCCCCCCGCGCAATCAGGACATCACCGCGCCGGTTGCGGAAAAGATCATCAAGGCCGCCTGGTTCGACCGCGGAAGCCCGCCCGACAAGATCGTGCTGCTTGTGGACACCGACAAGGGCGCTCCCGGCGCGAAGGTGACCGCCTTGAGGAGCAGCCTGTCACCACGGCTCACCCCCGAGATGCGCGGCGCCGTCCAGTACGCCTGCGCGCAGCAGCACCTCGAGGCGTGGTTCTTCGCCGACGCGGCCGGCCTCGAAACCTGGCTCGGCCGAGGGCTGGGGCGATCGATCCGGCTGCGCCGGACCAGCTCCAGAATCCGAAGCTGCATCTGAAGCACCTGCTCGGAGGCGGCCAGCCCTACACCTCGGTCCTTTCCGAGGAGCTCGCCAGGGCCCTCGAGCCCGAAGTCATCGCCAACCGCAGCCCCAGCTTCAGCCGTTTCCTGAACGCCATCCGGAACGGCGGCGCGTGAAGCGGCCAGAGCGATGGTCTGCCCACGACCTGGGCGAGTTGCCGTTAGCGCCCGAAGGCGGGGGCGTCGTCGGAGAAGCGATCGAACACTGCGGTGACGCCCGGTTCCGAACTCCCGACACTGCGGCGACGCCCGGCTCCGAACTCCCGACAC
>CAYGAO010000291.1:0-3428 GCA_964347715.1 uncultured Acidobacteriota bacterium | reverse complement strand
CCGCTCCCGGATCGGGGGGACGGGCATCTCGCGGTCGCGCGCCTCGACGCGCGCCACGGCGACCCCGAGCGCCTCGAGCAGCTCCTCCGCCGCGAGGCGTCGCGCCACGGGTTCGCTGCTCCCCACGGTCCCGATCCAGACCGGCGAGGTCTGCGCGAAGACCGACCCGTTCATCCCCGGCCATTCCTCGACGCCGCCATGCGCCCGGACGGCGATCCAGCCGCCGGCCGGGAGAGCGACGGTCCCCTCGAGCTCCCGGACCCCCGGGGCGGCCAGCCCCGGAAGGCTCTCGACCACCGCGCCGTTCACCAGCAGGTCCACCTGTTCGACCGCGCCGGCGGATGCGAGCGTCAGCGTCCAGCGCGCCTCGCCGGAGCCGCGGGGAACCGCCCCGCCGGGCCGCTCGCCCCCGAGGCGGAAGTCGAGGAGCGGCCCGGTGGTGACGAAACTCCGCCCCTCGCGGAGCGCCTCCAGATAGGACCCGACGCGGAACGGCTCGGGGGCGAGCACGTAGATCCGGGTCGCGCCCACCGCCATCGTGCGGTGGTAGTCGAGCATCACATCGGTCCCGGCGGACGCCGCGAGCGGGATCCCGAGGTTCAGGAAGCGGTGCCAGAGCGCCGCGGTGCCGACCTCGCTCGTCCACAGACAGGCGATCTCGAGGCTGTCGAGGTCGCCGAGGACCGCGTCGGGGATCACGCTCACGGGGATGGCGCCCATCGCCGCGGGGCTGCCGAACGGATCGGCGACGGACACCGGGTGCATGTAGGCGCTGACCCCGCCCTGGTCGCGCGAGTGGGCGAGCGCCTCCGCGTTCGGCCGGTCGTCCGCGGCATGGACCGGGTAACCCGGCCCCCAGAACCACGGCCAGAACGGGGTCTCGATCCCGACGAGGCCGAGATGCCCGAGGAAGTGGGAGCGGATCTCCTGTCCGAAGAGGATCGCCGGCGTCTGCCCGACGCGCCGGTCGTCGAAGAACTCGGTGTCGTTCAGGCGGTGGTGCAGGTTCGCCATCAGCGGGGTCCCGAGGTCGAGATCCTCGGCGGCGAGGAGGAGTTCGAGATCGTCCGGATCGAGCCGCGTCGGGCCCCCGTAGTTCAGGTGGAAGTGGTGGTCCCCCGAGCGGTAACCGGCCTCGCGGGGATCCCAGATCGTCTCGAAGACGAGTTCGACCTCGGTCGTCTCGCCGGGGGCGACCGGGACCGAGGCGCTGGCCGGCACCGCGGCGAGCCCGTGGGTCGCGGTGATCCGGACCTCGCCCCCGGGGACCGCGGGCGTCTCGACCTCGACGACTCCGGGGGAGTAGAAGTAGATGCGGCCGTGGGCGCCGTCGAAGCGCGGGAAGCGCCCCGGAACGACCACCGGGTGGCCCACCGGGTCGAGCGCCTCGAGGCGCGCCGGGGACGCCGCCGTCTCGCCCGCGCGGCGGGTCAGGATCCGGACCCGCGCCAGCGGCGCCCCGAAGTCCCACGCCCGCACCTCCATCTCGCGGACCGGCCCGCCCCGGGTGCTCACCCGCCGCAGCCGGAACCGCTCTTCCGCGTCGGCCTCGGTGTAGATCACCTCCTCGCCGTCCGGGGTGAAGGAGGGCGCGAGCGGCAGCCCGCGCGCCGCGGTGAGTTCGATCGGGTCGTTCGAATCGGGGTCGAGGAGCAGGAGCCGGTAGCCGTCCTCGCCGTCTCCGGCGGGCCAGTTCAGTACCAGCGCGCTCCCGTGGCGACCGGCCCCGGGATGCGCCTGCGAGGCGATGGATTCCGAACGGAGCGTCCGCTCCGAGCCGTCCGCCGCCCGCAGCACGAGCGCGTCGGGCGAGGACCGGCCCTTCGACAGGTACGCGAGCGCGCCCTCCGGGAGCGGCTGCGGCCGCACCTCGAGTCCGCGCCGGCGCGTGATCCGCTCGGGCTCGCCGGTCGCGGGGGCGAGCGCCCAGATGTCGAGATCGCCGGCGGTTCCGGCGCTGTAGTAGAGCCGCTCGCCCTCCGGGTCCCAGGCCGGATCGAGGACGATCGAGTCGTCCTCGAAGAGGAGGCGCTCCTCGCCGCTGCCGAGATCGAGCGACCAGATCGCGAGGCTCGCCCGGTCGTCGCGCAGGAAGGCGAGCGACCCTCCGTCGGGATGCCACGCGGGGCGGGTGTCGATCGCGGGGCCGCTCGTCACCCGGCGCGCGACGCCCGTCTCCCGGTCGAGCAGCCAGATCCAGCCGCGCGCGGACACCGCGATCTGCCGGCCGTCCGGAGACGGGGCCGGGTCCGTGGGCCCCGCGGCGAGGATCGGGAGCTCGAACCCCTCCACATACACATGGTGCGAGTAGCCCTCGAGCTTCGGGTAGCGGTTCGTCCACTGGCCGAAGCCGACGGCGGGAGCGAGGGTGAGCAGGCTGGCGATGGCGGCGCGTCTCATGGAGCGAAGCATTCCACGAACCCGGCGCGAGTGTCCGAACCCTCCCCCACCCGGAAGCGCCGCGCGTCGCCATCCGGTCTCCGGGCGCGAACGAAGGAAGGTCGAGGCCCCGGCCCGCGGGCAGCTCGTTCCGGAGGCGGCCCGAACTCGGCGACGCGCGCCACGCTTTTCCGGCGGGCATCCTCGATGCCCGCGAGCCGGCCCGGCGCGCGGCTTCTCCCGCGTTCGGCGCAGCGCACCCCACCGCTTCGGGAACGGCGAAGAGTCCCGCGGATATCGAGGCCGAACCGCCCATCTTTCGAGGAGCCGACGGTTCCAACGGCGCCGGGCGGGCCGATGTCCGCGCCGTTTCGGGACGACTTTCGGGCGTCGGCGAACCGCGACCGGCAGTCCATCGTTTCCGGGAGTATCGAGACCCGGCGCCCGATGTCTCTCCCCCGCCTCCTCGTCCTCACGACGGCCCCGGGGCTCGGGGCATGCTCCGAGAGCGGCAGCCACCGCCGGGCAGCGAGGAGGCCGTCGCGCGCCTCGAACACGCCGCCGCCGACCCGGACGCGATCGCCGGGGGCGGGCTTCGGACCCTCCATCTCGCTGGGCGCCACCCGGACCTCCGGATCCTGGCCGCCCTGCTCGACGCCGGAGCGGCCCTGGAGCTCCGCGACCGGGAGAGCGGATGGACGCCCCTGCTCCACGCGAGCCACCTGCGGAACCGGCCGGCGGCGCCGCTCTTCCTCGAGCGCGACGCCGAGGCGACCCGCGCCCGAACGGGCGGGATCACCCCGCTGGTCATGGCCGCCGGCAACGGGATGGCCGGCGCCGTCCGCAAGCTGCCCCCGCGCAGGGCGAGGCGGCCGGAACGTCCTCTGGGCGGGCGCCGGCGGCGCGACCAGCGACATCCCTTCCGGTGCGCCGTCGGCCCCCGCTCACCCCTCTCCCGACCTCTCGTCCTCCCGAAGATCCGCCGCTTCGCCCAGCCCCGCCACCAGTGCCTGGTGTCACGTCAGCTCCTCTCACCCCACAACCATCTG
>CAYGAO010000290.1:0-3432 GCA_964347715.1 uncultured Acidobacteriota bacterium | reverse complement strand
TCCCCGGCGGCGCTACGCGCCGCGTCTGTACCCGGGGGACTTTCACCACAGCCTGATACACTTCCCCGCCCTGATCCGACCGGGAGCAGCGGCGCCGGGAGCCTTTTCCCGGCGCCGTTGCCGCCTCCCGACCGGTCGCGGCGCCCCGGGCGTCGCGTTCCCGCTCCGCGTCGCCCTTCGGGGTGCTTCGGCCGGCGTCGTCGCGCCGGGTGTTCCGGTTCCGGTTGCCCCGCCGTCTGCGGAACCGGGGTCCTCGCGCCGGTTCCACCTTTCCACCGCCTCATCCCTCCTTCCAGGACCAGGACCGTCGCCCATGGCCAGACTCTCCGTTTCCGCCAGCGCCCGCACCGAGGTCGGCAAGGGGCCGAACCGCCGGCTCCGCGCGCGGGGGATGATTCCGGCCGTTCTCTACGGCAGCGACGCCGGCCCCCGGAGCCTCGCGCTGTCGCCGAAGCACATCACCGAGATCGTTCGTTCCTCGCGAGGAGTGAACACGATCTTCTCGCTCGAGATCGCCGGGGAGGAGCCCGAGCAGGTGATGATCCACGACTTCCAGCTGCATCCGCTGGATCACTCGGTCCTGCATGCCGACTTCCTGCGGGTGGATCTCGACAAGGAATCCGTCTGGCAGGTGCCGGTCCATCTCGAGGGCGAGTCGGCCGGGGTGAAGCGCGGGGGGCAGCTCGAGTTCGTGACCCGGTCGCTCTCCGTGACCTGCCGCCCGGGGGACATCCCCGAGTACCTGCCGCTCGACATCACGAACCTCGACTTCGGCGGCACCGTGCGGGCGGCCGCGATCGGGCTTCCCGAAGGTCTCGCGCTCGCCTCGGAGCCCGAGGTGGTGGTCGTCCATGTGAGCGCGCCGAAGGTGGCCGAGGCCGGGGAGGGTGGCGAGGAGCCGGCCGCGGACGGCGAGACCGCGGAAGCCGCCGGGGGCCCGGCCTCCGGCTGATCGCAGGGGCTTCGTTGTTCCGTGTTCGCCCGGCTCCCCGACCCCCGGCGCCTCCCGACCGGGAACCGGGCGCCCGGCCCGCCCGGGAGGAATCGTCCGGCGCCCCGGTGCGGATCGTCGTCGGGCTCGGAAATCCGGGCGCCCGCTACCAGAACACCCGGCACAACATCGGTTTCGAGGTGATCGCGGCCTTGCTCGCCGGACGGGAGACCCGCCGCCGCCACTTCGACGGCGGCCTCCTGTTCGAGGCCGGTGTCGGCGGACGGGACATCGCGCTCCTCCGGCCGATGCGGTACATGAACCGGAGCGGCGGGCCGGTGCGACGCTGCCTCGCGAACGAGGCGGCGACTCCCGGCGAGGTGCTGGTGGTGCTCGACGACTGCGCGCTTCCGCTCGGGGCGATCCGTACGCGGCGGCGCGGCAGCGACGGCGGCCACAACGGGTTGGCATCGGTCCTCGCGGCCCTCGGAACGACCGAGGTGCCACGGATGCGGCTCGGGGTGGGAGCTCCGCCCGCCGGGACGGACTCGGCGGACCATGTGCTCGCCGACTTCCTGGCGAGCGAGGCCGCCCCGCGCGATGGGCTCGTGGCCCGCGCCGCGGAGGCGGTCGAGGCGGCGGTCGGGCAGGGGATCGAGACGGCGATGAACCGGTTCAACCGGACACCCGCATGATTCGGGAATCCACGGCCGCCCGGGGCTCCGGGGAGTTCGCGGCCGGATTCCCCCCCGGGGTCCGCGCCGGATCTCCGGGAGAGTTCCGAGCCGGGCGGCGCCCAGGCGGAGGAGACAGCCAGCGATGAACGGCTACGAGTTCATGTTCCTGATCGATCCGACGCTCGACGATGCCGCGGCGCTCGCGGTCGTCGAGCGCGTCGAGGGGATCGTCGAGGGCCAGGGAGCCGAGATCGTGAGCCTGCAGCCGTGGGAACGGCGGCGGCTCGCCTACCCGATCCGCGGCCACCACGAAGGCCTCTACATGCTCTGCTACTTCGATGCGCCGCCCGGGTCGATCCGGGCGATCGGGACCCGCTTGCGGCTCGCCGAGGGCGTCCTTCGGTTCATCGTGCTGAAGAGCGACCGGAAGACCCGCGAAGCCGACCAGGCGGCGGATCGGAAACGGCGCGAGGAGCGCGCCGCGCGGGCGGTGGCGGCCGAGGCCGAGGCGGCGGCGACCGCCGCCGGGGAGCCGGACCAGCCCGCGGCCGCCGGGGCGGGCGCGCCGACCGAAGGCGGGACGAGACGGGTGGCCGAGGGAACGGAAACGGCGGCCGAGGAAACGTCCGCCGCCGCGGACGCCCCGCAGCCGGTCTCCCCGAGCAACGAGGAGTCGAGATGACCGAACGCGACAGCTCTCCCCGGAGGCGCCGCCGCAGCAGCGGTCGGCGGGTCCGGATCAACCCGCTCCTGAACCGGGTGGAGCGAGTGGACTGGAAGGATGTGGATTTCCTCCGCGAGTTCCTCGGTGACCGCGCCCGGATCGCGCCGCGCCGGGTCTCGCGGGCGAGCGCCCGGATCCAGCGGCAGCTCCGCATCGCGATCAAGCGGGCCCGCTACATGGCCCTGCTGCCCTACGAGTAGGGAGCGAACGCGATGCGCCTGCTGCTCAAGGAACCGGTGGATTCCCTCGGGGAGCCCGGCGACGAGGTCCGCGTCCGGGCCGGATTCGCCCGGAACTATCTGCTGCCGCGGCGCCTGGCGCTGCCGGTCTCCGAGGAGAATCGCCGCGCGGTCGCCGAGGCCCGCGAGGTCTGGGCGGTCCAGCGCGTCGAGGAGCTCCGGGCGGCGAAGGCGCTCGCCGAGTCGCTCGACAACCGGTGGCTCCGCTTCGAGCGCCGGGTGAAGACCGGCTCGGACGAGCTCTACGGATCGGTGTCGGCCCTGGATCTCAGCCGCGAACTCGGGAAGGACGGGTTCGACATCCCGCGCCACCGCATCCTGCTCGGGCAACCGATCAAGGTCGTCGGCGAGTCGTCGGTCACGGTCCGGCTGCACCCCGAGGTCTCGGTCGAGCTCCGGGTCGAGGTCGCGCCGTCGGCGGCGGCGTCTCTCGGCGCGCACCCGGCGGCGCCGCTGGCCCGGGCGGCGGAGACCGGTCCCGAAGGGAGCGGGGACGAGACCGGACCGGATGGGACCGGGGACCACCGGGCCGTCTCGGAGGACGAGCCGCCGGAATCCGGCGCGGAGCCCGGGGAAGCACCCCTCGAGGGCGACGGCGAGGACGGCTGACCCGCCGCCGTCCCGGGTGCCGGCGCACCGTCCGGTACGGAATCCCGCCGTGACGCATTCGGGGCGAGCGACCACCGGGGGCGCGCCGTCGGCGGGCGGGCGCCCCCGGACGCTTCCGCCGCTCCGGTTGATCCGGACGATCCGGCTGCTCGGGAGGATTCCGGCGCTCCGGAGGATTCCGGCGGTCCGGCTGCTCGGGAGGATTCCGGCGGTCCGGCTACTCTGGGCGATTCCGGCGGTCCGGCTGCTCTG
>CAYGAO010000289.1:0-3438 GCA_964347715.1 uncultured Acidobacteriota bacterium | reverse complement strand
CCGCATCCGCCCGGACGACGGGGTTCCCCATCGCTTCGAGGACGGATTCCCATGCAGGGCGTTTTTCCACCGGCCGCCATGCGGGAGCGCAGGGCGGCGTGCCCGGTGCGGATCGTTATTCCTCGTTCGCGGCGCGGTACTCGTCGCGGAGCCGGATGACCCGGTCGAACACCGGCGCCGGGACCAGCTGCTCCCGGACCAGCGGGAAGGTGCGCTCGGCGAGTTCGAGCCATTCCGCCTCGAACTCCGGCGAAGCCTCGATCACCTCGAGGCCGCGCCGCCGCATCGCCTCGAGCGACTTCTGCTCCTGCTCCCGGTTCGTCGCCCGGAACTCGCGCGCCGCCTCGTCACTCCAGCGAACGAGCGCCTCCTGCTGCGAGGGGGCGAGCCGCTCCCAGCCCTGGTCGTGGATGACGAGCGCGGCCTGGAGCGGCGCCCAGGGAAGGTCGTTCATGAAGGAGGCCGAGCGGTAGAGCTGGGAGCCCTCGGCGAGGATCACCGGCAGCGCCGCCGCCTCGACGAGCCCGGTCTGGAAGCCGCTGACCATCTCCACGGTGTTGATCGGGACCGGATCGAAGCCAGCCCAGCGGAGGAGGTCCACCGCCGTCTGGTCGGTCGCCGAGCCGGCGAGCCGGAGCGCCTGGAGATCCTCGACGGTGTGGATCGGCTGGCTCCCGAAGAAGTGGAGCCAGCCCACATCGGCCCAGGCGAGCGCCCGGAAACCGTTCTCCCGCAGCGAGGCGTCGATCGTGGGGTTCACCGCTTCCCGGACATGGTCCCATTCGTCGTAGTCGCGGAAGACCATCGGGATCGAGAGCGTCCAGGCCTTCGGGTCGAGCTCGGCCAGGCCCGCGTTCGAGAGCGCCGCCACCTGGACCTGCCCGATGCGCATCTTGCGGATCACATCGGTCTCGTCGCCCGCGGCTCCGCCGGCGAGGATGCGGATGCGCACCTCGCCCTCGGTCTCGCGGCCGATCCCGGCGACCATCTTCTCGAGGATCAGGTGCCAGGCCGATCCCTTCGGGGCCACGGTGGCGAGGCGCAGGGCGACGCGCGCGTCCGCGGCCGTCGGGAGCGCGACCGCGAGGAGCAGCGCCAGCGGGAGTTTCGGAAGTCTTGCCATGAGCCGGATCCTCATTCCAGATCGTCGAGGAAGTAGTCCTCGACATTCGCGAGCAGCCACTCGGCGCGTTCCTTCGCCACCCGGTTCAGGAGTCGGTTGCCCGGTTCGGCGTCGATGTCGAAGTCGAGCGTCTGCTGCAGCAGGGTCACGAACTCTTCCCGGTTCCCGGTGGCGACGGCGCCGGTCTCGGCCCAGGTCGTCCAGAGGACCGGCCAGCGTTCGGGGCCGATCCCGAGCGCGTGCTCGTAGAACTCGCGCGCCCGTTCGAGGGACCCGCCGACGCGCGCCGTCTCGTAGATGCTCAGGTAGTCGTAGACCACGCCGCCATCCACGGTGTCGTCGAGTTCGCGGGAGCGGTAGAGGAGCGCCCCCATCACCGCGAGGTCGGCGGTGGCTTCGGGGTCGTCGGTCTCCATGCCGATCCAGGCGCCGAGCGCGGTCCCGGCCCAGAGCGCGAGCGGCGCATCCCCGACGACGAGCTCGGCGGCGGCGGTCTCCGGGTCGAGCTGGAGGCGGGCGCCGATCCCGGGATGATCCACCTCGAGCCCGCGGATCCCGAAGTCGGCGGCGCGCCGGTAGAGCCGCCCGGCCCGCGCCCGGACCGCCTGCTTCTCCTCGAACCGGGTGAAGTCGAGATCGAAGAGATCGGGCTCGACGAAGCCGTAGGCGTAGAGCAGGAAGCTCTTCGCCCCGCTGAGCAGGAGGTCCCGGTGCTCGGGGTCGGTCTCGAGGAGCGTCTCGATCAGCTTGAGGTTGTTCGCGAGCGCGCCGGAGACGAGCCCGAGGTCGTCGTCCGAACGGAAGACCGCCTCGCCCTCGCCGAGCACCGCCGAGAGGGAGTTCACCGCCATCCCGGAGATCCACGAAGTGCAGCCCGGCAACCCGGTGAGCGCGGCCAGGACGAGCGCGACGAGGAGGCGAGGGCGCGGCATCCGGGGAGGTTACCCCGCTGGCCCGCCGGGGGGGTCGCCCGGCGCGGTCTCGCCCAGGACGACCCCGGAGTAGAACCCGAGGTCCTCGTTCCGGACCGCCTTCACCGCCCAGGCGATCTGGCCCAGGTGGTAGGCGAAGTGCTCGACCACATGGACGATGACCTCGATGCCGTCCACCTCGTAGGCCTGGATCCGCCGTTCGCGCGTGAGTTCCCGGGCGTCGAGGTCGGTGATCACCCGGCAGGCGGACCTGACGGTCCGGCGGAGCGCGGCGAGGATCTCCTCCCGGGGCAGGGGGCCTTCGGTAGTGAATTCCCGGTCCCGGTCGCGGGTGTCCGGGGCGCCCCCGAGCCCCGCGAGGATCCACTGCCGGACATTGCCCTCGAGGTGGAGGATCAGGTTCCCGACGCTGTTGCTCGCCTCGTTCGGGCGCCGCCAGAGTTCCTCGTCGGAGAGACGGGCGACCGCCGCCTCCAGCCGGGGGAGGAACTCCCCCGTCAGCTTCCTGCAGCAGAGGGCCGCGAGCCGGGCGTCGTTGCCGGCGAGGGGCCGGCGCTCCGGGTCTTCCGGAACCCGGTAGGCTTCGTTGCCTTCGTTCTCCATGACTTCTTCCTCGTTCCCGATCCGGTTGGCGGCGCCCCTTCTGGCGCTGGCCCTCGCCGGGGCGTGCGGCGGCGATTCTGCCTCGGAAGCGCCGTCCCCGGGGCCGGCGCCGGCCGCGGACGATGCCGTCGTCGGTTCGTGGCGGCCCCGGACCTACTCCCTCGCCAGCGGCGCGGAGCTTCCGGTGGACGGGCGGATCACCTTTCTCCCGAGCCGGGACGACCGGCGGCGCGGAGAGTGGTCCGTCGTCTTCTTCGTCACCGGGGAGGACGGAACCGCCCTCCGCGGGTCCGCGGAGGGCGGCGCCTGGTTGCGCGACGGCGACGCGCTGCTCCTGACCCACGAGTACCACCTCTCCGCCGGCGACCCGGCGGGGCCGCTCCCCGCCGCGCCGCTCGCGATGGCGATCCGCTCTGCGGCAGCGGCCGACCGGAACCACCGCGAGCCCTGCGAGGTCTCGGTCGCGGGCGACGCGCTCACCCTCTTCTTCCCGAGCGGCAACTCCATGACCTTCCTCCGCGTCGAGGATCTGGCCCGGCTCGACTGAGGCGGCGACGGTCCGGGAACGAGCGACGGGCGAAGGCGTCCGGCGGCGGCCGCGAGTTCGGGGGAGGCGGCGGAACCGGGACGGCGCTGCGTGTCTCCTGCCGCCGGGCGACGGTCCGGGCGTCGGGGCGAGGCTGGCAGGGGGTGGAGAAAGTCCTGGTGCGCCGACGGGGAGCGTGCGGGGAGGGTCCTCCCTCCCCGCGAGAGAGGGCGGAACGGATCGCGCCAGCGATT
>CAYGAO010000288.1:0-3457 GCA_964347715.1 uncultured Acidobacteriota bacterium | reverse complement strand
GTCAGTGGCGCGGGCGCTTCTCGCCCCGCGTCCGCCGGAACCGCGGGAGCTTCCGGCGCGCCGTCCCCGCAACCGGCCAGCGCCACGATCGCCACGGTCACGAAGATCGAGCCTCGCCACTTCATTCGTTCACCTCCGGCCGCTCGACCGGAATCACGAGCGGGCCGACGCGCTCGCCCGCGCGCACGACCACCGGCGACCTCCAGATCGTATCGTGGATGTGGGTTTCGGGATCCAGGTGCGCCAACGCACGGAACCAGTTGGACCCGTCGTCCGTCTTTATGAGGCTTCGGTCGAAGACCCAAAGAACGTAGATACCCGGATCGAGACCCCGGATATCGAAGGTGCCGTGCCGGCCGGTGAAGACGCCCACTCCGGCCCCGACCTGCCCGGTTCCGGGAGCGACTCGCGCGGCGAGGACATAGACGAGCTGCGCCGGTTCACCGCCCGCGAACACCTGCCCCCAGATCCTCCCCGTCTCCTCCAGCCAACCCGCCCGCGGGCGCAGCAGCGACACGGCCACCCGCTCGTCCAGGCTCGGGCTCGCCACCGGGTTCCGTTCACCGCCACGCTGGAGCAGCCCTCCCCAACCCCAGATCGGTTCAGGCTGCTCAGATCCCCAAAGCCAACTCGAGGCCCGACGGTCGTAAGGATAACCGTCCGAATGGTCCAGACCCAGACAGTGTCCGAGCTCATGCCCCGCGACGCCGAAGAACGACCTCATGCTGCTCAGGCCGCCGGGCTGGATCAACGTGGCCTCGCAGCCTTGGATCTGATGGAATTCGAACCACAAGCTTGCATAGCCCCCCACCCACCTGTCATGCGAGCCAACTTCGCCGGCGACGACCACGATGCCGGGGTACCAAGACAATTCCGCATGGGGCGCGACCTTGTCGAGCTTCCAGTGGATGTCGGCGCTCTCGATATCGCTCCACAGCGACAGGGCGTGATCCACGGCGCGTTCGACATCTTCGATGCTCTGGAACAAGCCTTCGGCGGTTTCATCGAACCCCCAGAACCCGTCTTCGGCCAGGGCGACCGACAGGGTCGCGCCCCGAGGCCACACCCTCGGATCCCAGCCGACGGGCCGCAGATGATCCGGGTGAAACGACATGTCGTCGGAATGGGCGTACCAAAGGTACTGGTGGCCGTCACCAGATACCGCGCCCAGCACCGCCAGCAGGGCCGCCGCGAAGATGTTCCTGAACCGGAGTCTCCCGATCTTCGCGAGTTCCCGCACGAGCGCGCCTCGTGGCAACGCTATCACGGAGGCGGTGGAAGAGGAGGCGGGGAAGGATGGACCGGATCGTCAGAGACGGTCTCCCGAGGTGGCGACCGGGGTCCCGCATCGGCTCTTCCTCGCGGTCGTGCCGCAGCGGAGGCGTATCACTCGTACCTGGAGACGGGTCCTCGAACCGGGTCCCCGACCGGCCTTCTCTTTCGGCTCCGCGATCCGTTGCGGGTCGGGCTCATCGGGGCGGGGCGGATCAGTCGGCCTCGTGCTGCAACCGATCGATCTCCTCGCTCAGCGCCTGGAGCCGCTCCAGGTCGTCGTCGCCGCCCTCTCCGCGGCGCACGCTGGCCCGCACCCGGAGCTGCTCCCGCCGCAGCCGGCCGAGCCGCAGGGCGGCCACCGCGGCCCGCGGGCCCGGCCCGTTCTCGTTCAGCGGGACGGCCTCCATCAGGATCGGGATCAGGAGTCGTCCCTCGGGGGTCTCCGGGACGATGTCACCGAGCTGGCCGTCGAAGGAATCCGCGCCGGCGTCGGCCGTCCGCTTCATCTCGAGGAGCACCGAAGAGGTCGGCAGCCCTTCGAGGTCGGCTGCCGCGGCGTCCCGGAGGGCGGAGGCGGCAGCCGCGGGCCGTTCCGCGGCCCAGCGGATCAGGTCGCGTTCGGCTGGCGTCGGCCGCGCGGCCTCGGCCGGAACGGTAGCCCTCCCGGTGTCCGTGGCGGCGGAGGTCCGGGTGCGGGTCGCCCCGCCCGCCCGGCCGCGCAGCTCGGCCAGCTCCTCGCGCGCCACCTCGAGCGAGAAACCGAGCGCGCCGGCGACCCGCGCGGCCCATTCCTCCCGGTCGAGCGCGCGCGGCGCCCGCGCGATCACCTCGAGCACCTCGCGGGCGGCGGCGGCGCGCCCCCGCCCGTCGCGCTCGTCGGTGGCGGCGAGCGCCTCGCTCGTCAGGAAGTCCACGAAACCCGGCGCCCGCGTCGCCGCTTCCCGGAAGGCGGTCCCTCCGTCCGAACGGATCATCTCGTCGGGATCGCGTCCGGCGGGGAGGGGGAGGACGCGCACCGCGAGCTTCGCCTCGAGCAGGATCGGCAGGCTCGCCCGGGTGGCGCGTCGCCCGGCGCGGTCGGCGTCGAAGGCGAGGACGACCTCCTGCGCCTGCCGGGCGAGCAGCTTCGCGTGGTCGGGAGTGAGCGCGGTGCCGCAGACGGCGACCGCGGTGGCGATTCCGTGCTGCCACGCCGAGAGGCAGTCGAAGTACCCCTCGAAGAGGAGCGCCGAGCGTTCGCGCCGGATCGCGGCGCGCGCGTGGTGGAAGCCGTAGAGCATGGACCGCTTCCGGTAGATCGGGCTGTCGGGGCTGTTCATGTACTTCGGCTCGGACCCGTCGAGGGTCCGGCCGGCGAAACCGGCGGCGCGCCCCTGGCCGTCGAGGATCGGGAAGATCAGCCGGTCGCGGAAGAAGTCCCGGGCCTCGCCGCGTCCGCTCTCGCGGACGAGCCCCGCCTCGAACAGCACCGCCCGCTTCACGCCGCCCCGCTCGAGCGCTCGGAGGAGGCCGTCCCTCGTCGCCGGCGCGAACCCGAGCCCGTGCCGGGTGATCGTCGACTCCCCGAGACCCCGCGCTTCGAGATAGGCGCGCGCCCGGGCGCCGGCGGGTCCCGCGAGCGCCTGCTGGTAGAACGCGAGGGCGCGGCGATTCGCCTGTCGGAGCCGTTCGTCGCGGGAGGCGCGCTCGGGATTCCTTTCGGGGATGGGGATGCCGGCGCGACGGGCGAGCTGGTGGAGGGCTTCCACGAAGGAGAGTCCCTCGCGTTTCATCAGGAACCCGAAGACATCTCCGCTCTCCTTGCAGCCGAAGCAGTGGAAGAAACCGCGCTCGGCGTTCACCTGGAACGACGGCGCGGTCTCGTCGTGGAAGGGGCAGAGCCCGGTGAAGCGCCCCGGGCCCGCCGGACGCAGCGGGACCTGCGCCTCGATGACCTCGACGATGCTGGTGGCTTCGCGGACCCGCTCCCGGAAATCGTCCCGCGAAGGCATGCGGGCCAGCATAGTTTTCCGCCGACCGGATCGCCCGGACCGGAAAGCCCGAACCGGAGCGCCCGAACCGGTGGGCCGCGACCAGAACGCCCGAACCGGAAGGCCCGGACCGGAACGCCCGGAACGGAACGCCCGGGCCGGAACGCCCGAACCGGAACGCCCGGACCGGAAGGCCCCGACCAGAACGCCCG
>CAYGAO010000287.1:0-3467 GCA_964347715.1 uncultured Acidobacteriota bacterium | reverse complement strand
CCGCCCGGACGAGGGGGTTCCCCATCTCTTCGAGGACGGATTCCCATGCGGGGCGTTCTATCCACAGGCTGTCAGATCGAGCCGGCGTAACGGGGGGCGGCGGGGCCGCCGCGGGCGCCGAGGTGGTTCTGGACGGACTCCAGGACGGCGCGTTCCTCGGAGCCCGGGTCGGAGAGCTCCAGGACGGCCTGCGCCACCCGCGCGAAGAGCGGATTGTTCCACAGGCCCCGCGCTTCGAGGTAGCCGTCCACGCGGCTCTGCTCCCCGGTCTTCCAGAGCTGCATCAGCCGGTGGAGGCAATCGATGAGCGCCGGGGCGGCGCCGCTCGCCGAGGGTTCGCCGAGGCCCCGCGAGCGCCGTCGGTCCCATGCCTTGAGCCGCGCCTCGGCGCCCGCCGCCTCCCCATCCTCACGACCAGCGGCGCCGCCGCGGACCAGCAGCTCCCGGCGCCCGGAAAGGTCGCTGTCCGCGAGATCGCAGGAGAGCGCATAGAGGATCACCGCTCCCGCGGGCGCCGCCCCGAGGCCGAAGTCGTTCCGGTGGAGCAGGTACCAGGTGGTGAGGTCGTCGAGCTCGCCGCGTTCGTCGCCCTCGGCCCCGAGCACCCGACCCACCACGAACCCGACCACCATCCGCCGCACCCGGCGCAGGAACCCGGAGACGCTCAGCGTCTCGCCGGGGGAGCGGAGCTTGCGGACCGCCGGATGGCGGCTGAACTCCTCGAGCGCCGGGCCGGTCGCCGCCCAGACGAAGTCGGGGCCGCGGATCCCGGCGTCCCAGAACTCGCGCAGACGGTGGGTGATGTTCTCTTCCATCGCTTCCAGAACCGGGCCGTCCCACCCCGCGCGCGCCGATTCGCGCTTGCGGCAGACCAGCCAGATCGAGGAGGAGAGCGCCGCCGAGGCGCGGGAGCGCTGGCGCGTCTGCATCTCCGTCTGGATCGGCCAGGACGCGGTCACCACGAAACCGGCGCGGATCAGCGCCGAGACCAGCGTCTCCCAGGCGTCCGGCTGCTTGTTGGCGAAGACGATCACGAGGCGCCCGTCGTCGGCGAGCGAGGCGTGGAAGCGGGAGAACGCCCGCGCCATCCCGTCCTCGTAGTTCCGCTTCGACGCCTTGCGGTCGCCCCCGAAACGGGCGGCGTCATCGATCAGCTCGCCGTCGTTCGCGCCCGCATCCCACTTCGGGCCGAGCGGTTCGGCGAAGGCGCCGTCGGTCTCCGGGGAGAGCCCGCGCAGAACCCGGCGCAGCCAGATGTGGAAGAAGTCCATCAGGTCCGAGTAGGGGATCGCGTCGTAGTAGGGCGGGTCGGTGCAGATGACATCGAACGGTCCGGCTGGCTCGCCCATCGCCGAGCTGCGCACAACCCGCGGCGGAGGGGCCGCCGCAACGGATTCCTGCGTGTGTTCGGCCACCCGGGCGATCCACTCGACCGCCTGGATGAAGCCCCCGGTGGTATCCGTCAGCGGACAGGATTCGGCGAAATCCCACACGATCGGCAGCGCGAAGCGCGCGAAAGTGCTCCGAATCTTCTCGGGGTCATTCGTCCAGGTGGCGAGCGAACTGCCGCGATCCGCCAGCCGGCTAACCGTGAGCGCCAGATGCGCACCGAGCGCTTCGCGCCAAGCCGGCGGATAGTCCACGAGCTCTTCGGACAGCGCGCGGATCTCCCGGACGAAGGTCCCGAGCGCCAGCAACTGCCGGCCGGTGAACAGCGAGCGCCAGGCGCGGAACCCGTAGCCGTCCACCGAGAACGCGCGAGACGCGCCGCTGCCTGCCTTCGGCGTCGGTTCCTCGGGGAGTCCGAACGGAATCTCCGCGTAGAGCGCATCGAGCTCTGCGGGCGCGACCTCCGCCGCCGCGATCTCCGCGTCGGTCGGCAGCCGGTATTCCTTCCCCCGCTGTCCGTCCACCACCACCGCGGTCATCCGCGCGCCGAGCCGTCCCGCCCTCCCCTGCGCGCGCAGGTCGCTCATCGTCGCCGCCCCGCCGCAGCAGGGGCACCGCGCCCCGCCCGGCTCATCGTCCCGGCGCCCCGCGTCCGTTCCGCCTCCCGGCGATCCGCCGCGCCGCCGGGATCCACGGGAACCGTCGTCTCGACGGTGAAGTCCACGCCGGTCCCGTCCTCGCGCGGCTCCATGCCGAGCAGCGCCCGCTTCGCGTGCTTCCGCGCGAGCCACCGCGTCTTCAGCAGCGGAATCTCCGCCCGGCAGTTCGGACACGCGGCCGTCCGCGCCCACAGGTAGGCGACCGTCGGCTTCGCCACGAAGCGCGGGTTGCCCTCGTCCGCCAGATACTCCGCTCCGAACCCCGCGTTCAGCGCCCGCGTCGAGACCCGCCCCTCCGCATCGGGAACGAGAAGCCGCGGCGCGCGCCGCTCGAACGGGCGCTCGGCAGTCCCTCGGCGCCGCCCCTTCCGGCGGACCGGCTCGAACTCCGCAAGGGTCGGATACCGGGCAGCCAGCGTCCGCCGAGCGCGCGCGAGCACCCGTCGCCCCCACGCCCGGAGATGCCACGCGAAATCGGCCTCCATCCGCTCCGCCGCAGACGGGAAGAGCGGCCGGCCCCGTCCCCGGGCTCCCCGCGCCTTCGTCAGCGCCGCGACGAACTCCCCGTCCCGGAGCGCGAAGTCGGGAAGCGGCCGCGTCTCGCCAGCCACGAGCCGCGGGTAGTGGAGCGCGCACCGCAGGACGAACCAGGCCACCGGGTTGATGTCCGACGCCACCACCTCGCACCCGAGCCGCATCCCTTCCAGCGGGATCGCCCCGCCCCCCGCGAACGGATCGAACACCCGCGGCGTCCGTCCCCCGAACGCCTCCCGGATCTCCTCCCGGAACCTCCCCAGCTCCGGCCCGCCCTCCCGGCCCCAGTGAAGAATCCCGGAGACCGTCGCCTCCCGCATCCGCCCGTCCGGCCCCGCCTTCTCCTCGATCAACCCCCCGATCCGTCGCCGGAGCGCCCGCCGCCCCGCCGCCGTGCCCGGGTCCGGCAGCAGCGTCGCCAGCAGCGCCGCCCGACACGCCGCGAGCGGCCGCCGCGCCGGGCAGATGTGCAAGGTCGAGACATGCCCATGCCGCACGTTCTTCTCGTGCACCGAATCCAGCGACGCCTCCCGCAAGGGAAACGCCCCCTCGATCAACCGCCGGCTCATGGCGCGACCAGATACCTCCGCCTCACCCGTCCCGATCGTTCGCACTCGACACGCCCTCGGAACGGGACCTCGTCACCCTGAACGCGCGACCGCCCGGTCTGGACAGAACGCGAGGAACTCTGCCTCCGCCGGTCTCGGAATCGCATCCGGGCGCTCCGCTGGCGCTCCACGCCGGGCTGCGTTTCACTGGGTTGGCAGTCCCATCTCCGAGAGGAACCGTGAAGGTGCCTTCGTCCAGCCGAAGTACGACTTCGCGTGGGCGTGATCGTCCGGGACGGATGGGCGCCGTATCGCCGCTTCACGCTCGCCACCCACC